>CAILNN010000083.1 GCA_903835555.1 uncultured Verrucomicrobiota bacterium | reverse complement strand
CCTTCGGTGCGCGGACCAAACTGTCCCTCGTGATCGCTCTTTCCCGGGATGCCGACCTTTATCTCCTCGACGAACCGACCACCGGCCTCGACGTGCTTGGTAAGAACACCCTTTTCACCGAGTTGCTGTCAGTCATGGAATCCGAGAAAAAGACGGTGGTCATCTCATCCCATAATCTCACCGACCTCGAACGATTCGCCGATCACATCGGCATCTTGAATGAAGGAAAACTGCTCCTTTCCGGCCGGATGGACGAGGTGGTCCAGCGGTATCAAGAAGTCGATATCGAATGGCCTGGCACTGGTTCATGCCCGGTTCCCGGAGCCAAAGTGCTCTCACGCGCTGGCAGTCGCGCCCGCCTGTTGGTGGAACAAGGCAACCCGCCTGGCTCATCGATTATCCCAACCGGCGTCCACGTCATCGGACAAAGTCCGGTGACCCTGGAACAACTCTTTGTTGATCTGGTTACGCCGAATCAAGTTAAAAATGATTAGTACCACATATGAATACCGGCTATTTCTCGTTGTTCAATGTATTTACAAAAGGGCCTTCACCTTGGGTGCGTCACCTCGTTCGCGACAATTTTTGGGTGGCGCTGGGATTAGTGACATGGACTATTTTTGGCACAATATTGGTTGAAAATATTGGGAGCAACGGGGGGGCTTTACATAAGCGATTCCCGGAAAGCCTTGTCTTATTTTCACTTAGTGCGACAATAATAGGGAGTCAGCAAACGTCAAAATGTGCAGAGTCGAGACTTGCGCTTCACCTCATTCCCTGGTCTACCAACCAAAGGGCACTGTACTACCTTATCAACGCCTCGTGGGCAATGATTCCAGTCAGCATCGGCATTGGAAGTGCATTCTATCTTATGCATAAGCCAATATTTTACCCGCTAATATCATATCTTTTGGTTGTGGTCGCTATCGCCGCATCGTTAACCATTATTGCACTTCGGACAGGAGGGCGCATGGTCGCTCCGGTCGCATTTGCATTCCAGCTATTATCAATTTGGTGGTGGCATTCTGTTTCAAAGCCGTTTGCAGGGCCATCGCTTTTTGCTCTATTTATTATCCCATTGGCGTATTTCACAATATTCAAGATGCTTAAGCATACGACAAGGCACCTTTGGCTGGGTGAGGAGCGAATTACCGGCCACGCGTTATGATCTCCTCCGTTTCCCCAGAGCTCCGCCGATTCCTGCTCAACTTCCTTTCCCGTCGCTGGTCATGGCTGGTGGCGTGCGCCAGCCTTCATCTGTTGGCGTCCATTTTCTTCCTCCAAGCCACGGGCACGGACTCGCTATCGCAAATGGGGCATACGCGATTCTTCTTTATCCTGAGTGTCAGTATCTGGCCGATCATGCTGGACGTCTTGGGCAAGCCGATGCGGACCCTTCTATCCTTACCTTTGACCGCCGACTCAGTCTGGAACGGTTTCTGGTGGCTGACCTTCGGTTTCCCAGCCATCGCTTCCACCACCATCAGCCTAATGGCTCTTTCGTGGGTTCTGCTGACCGGCCAATTGGCCGTTCCGGTTGAGACGGTCGTTATCTGGTTCATCGGCCAATGGGGTTCCTTGGCCCTCGGTTGGTGTTGCCTGAGTCTCTTGGCGTCCGATGCGGATGTGGCCAAGCGTCGCCCCGTGTCCTCCACCATTGCCTCGGGATTGTGGGGAGTCCAATCCTCGTTCTTTGTCTTCTTTATCCCTACATCTTCTCCTTGGGGAAATGTGGTTCTTGTGGGTTCCTGCTGCACCATCCTCGGGGCTCTGTTTGGGAGAGGGTTGACCGGCCAATTCATCCTGGAACGAATCGGTCGCCCCGATGCCTCGACCATCACTATTTCTCCACGCCGGAATCACGATAGAGCCGGGAAATCAAGGGGCTGGATGTCTCTGATTCGGTCCAATGTTTACCTATTGCTTGGAGTTCCACTCGCCGGATTGACCGTCGGTGTGCTGTCGGTTGGGTTAAGTCAACGTTGGTCGGAGGCGGACCGCCTGCTCTTCACCGTTCTCTTTTGCGGGCCAATCAGCGTCATCTGCCCCGGAGTCGTGGCCATGGCCTTTTCCAGCACGACACGCGTCTTGCGCCAGCTTCCGATGAATGGATTGAAGATGGCTTTTACCCTGTTGCTTGCCGCTTGGATACCGGCGCTGGTCGGAATGCTTCCCGTCGCAGTTGTCCTTCTGATCGCTCAACCCGATTCCTCGGAATTATGGTCGAAATGGATGGTATCGACTCTCACTGCACTGGCCTTGGTCTCCGCTTTCTCGATACGGTTTGGCCCCGGCTCTCCCCTGTTTGTTGCCTTCATCGGCTTGTGGTTCCTATTCATGGCCGTGATCGCGACAGCTATCCGGGGCGGGCCACCAACATCGACGGTTTTGACCGCCCCACTCCTTATCGCCGCCTGCGTCGCGTGGATCTGCTGGGAAATCTCGTGCGGCCGGTCTGTTTATCGGACCCGCCCAATTTAAATCCTGACAAGCTGGTGGAAGAGTAATTATCGAAAAAGCGGAAAAGAGTCCGATAAAGCCATTGTATTTATGATAAACGAAAAGGAAACGCCAGTTTTGCCTTTACCAACCCCATCGGGGTTGAGGAGCAAAGCCCGGGGTTGGCCCGTCAGCGGGCCTACCCCGGGTCAAGGTTTGCAGATTGAATCAACCCCAACGGGGTTGCGCTATTTTTACACGGTGGCATCCCGCTCTGACGAGACTCCCATTTTCTCTGGCCAACATCTCGCCAATCATCGCCAGGTTGGCCGCTCCGTTTTGCAAACCCATCTGCCCAACCCATTTGGGGTTGAAAAGCCTTGCTATCGCACCAACCTATTTTTGGAAACCATTCACTAAACATTTCTAGGAGCCATAAAACCGGAACATTTCGATAGGCCTCATTGAACAAGCAATCGATAGCAAGCCAAGACCTATGATTCCCACGTTTTCCCCAGAGATACGGCGGATTTTGCTCAACTTCCTCACCCGACGGTGGCTGTCACTCGTGTGGATCGGGAGCTTTTATTTGTTGGCGTCCTTTGCCGTCGTGAAAGCACTTGCGGACGATCCCGAGTCCAAACTGAATTCGGCACGCTTCATATTCCCGATGAGCGTCTCGTTCTGGCTGGTGCTGATCGATGTCAGTGCCAAACCCATACGGAGTCTCCTGGCCCTACCAGTAACAGCCAACTCGCTCTGGAATAGCTACTGGTGGTTGACATTCGGTCTTCCAGCCATCGCCTTCACCCTCATAAGCATTTTGGGTCTCGCTGGTGCTTGGATGACAGGACCGCTTGCTCTTCCCTTCGATAAGGTCCTCATTTTGTATTTTGAACAATGGGGGGCGTTGGCGTTGGGTTGGTGTTGCCTCAGCCTCCTCCCCTCCGGTGATGATGTCACCAAACACCGCCCGATTAGCTCGACTATTGCCGGGGCATTCCGAGGACTCCAAATGGCCCTTTTTGTTTTCGTCATACCCAATTCGTTCTTGTGGCAATCGATTATTCTGGGTGTTTCCGGCTGCACCATCGTCGTCGCCCTTTTCGGCAAACGGTTAACCGGTCAATTCATCCTGGAACGAATCGGTCGCCCCGATTACCCCTTCAAGCCCGTTTCCTCTCGCCGATCCCGGGATAAAGCGACGGGCTCCTTGGGTTGGATGGTACTCGTTCCGCTATTTGCCCGAGGACTTGCTGGGATGCTGTGCGTATTAGCGTTCTTTGTAGTAATAGATTACTTGCGCTCGTCCATGATGAACTCCAAAACGGTGAATGACTTGCACAGCTACCTGACCTCCTTCCCAATGGGACTAATT
>CAILNN010000082.1 GCA_903835555.1 uncultured Verrucomicrobiota bacterium | reverse complement strand
GAACGGGGAATCTATCGGCTCGCGCATTTCCCACAATCTTCTGAGGAACAACTAGTGATCTACTCTCTTTGGTCACGCAATCGAGCGGGTGATCCGGAAGGGGTTTACTCCCACCAAACGGCTCTCAGCATTCACGGCCTCTCTGATGTCAACCCGGCCAAACTCCACATGACCGTCCCCACTGCTTTCCGGCGGAGAGCCGCACCTCCAAAAATCCTCGTGCTGCACCGATCCAGCCTCAGTAAAAACGACGTGGAACATCGGCACGGATTTGCCGTGACCCGGCCTCTCCGCACCGTCGCCGATCTGACTCGATCAGAATCCGTCGCGCGCGACATTATCGAGCAAGCTCTGAATGAAGGGCGACGTGGAGGCCTAATCACCAAGCGGGAAATTGTGGAACTGGAGGGCAAAGGACAGCTACCAAGGTGGTTTGGCGAACTACTTGCCGTGAAACACGCATGAATTCACCTCGCAAATATGCCTCAGCGGCAGCTTTCAGGGTCGCTTTGGAAGAACGTCTGAAACGGTTGGCCCAGTTGGAAAGTCTCGACCTTCAGCGGGTGCGCCGACAGGCAGCATTTGATCGACTGCTTTGCCGACTATTCGCAAAATCGGACGCACCTTGGCTCCTGAAGGGCGGGTATGCCATGGAATTGCGCCTGAAGACCGCTCGCACCACTCGCGACATCGATCTTGCGCTGAGGGAACTACCGACGGCTTCTCGGGATTGGGATGCAAACGCAACAGCAGTATTGGAGGCCTTACGCGAAACCGGGCAGTTAGATTTGGATGACTTCTTTACCTTTGGTTGGCAGTGCGATTCAAGATTTGGACGCAACGCCCTACGGCGGAGCGCGATTTCCGGTAGATACGCGCTTGGCCGGACGCTCCTTTGTGAAGTTTCACTTGGATGTGAGCACCGGGGACGTTCTACGCGAACCGTATGAATCTCTCGCCGGTCGCGACTGGCTTGAGTTTGCCGGAATATCCGGAACAACATTTCGGGCGATTTCACCCGAAGAACAGTTCGCTGAAAAGGTCCACGCCTACACGCTGCCAAGAGTGAGCCGAGAAAATACCCGCGTGAAAGACTTGATTGATTTGGTCTTGCTGATCGAAAGAACCAGCATGGATGTATTACGTTTGCCAAAGGCCATTCACGAGACATTTCAGCGCCGAAAGACGCATACTATTCCGCCCGCACTCTTGCCACCACCCTCTTCCTGGGCAAATCCCTTTGGGGAATTAGCGACGGAGTGCGGACTTGAACCAAACATGCAGAGGTATTTTGACTCAGTCGCCCAATTCTTTTGCCGATTGAACCTTTGACCGAAGTTAACCTTCCCGACCATGAGCGGATTCGACCTCGGTGATTCACGGCTTGCGCAAGCGCTGGCAGAATGCGATCGGCTGCGGGAGGAGAATCGACAATTGCGTAGCCGGATGGGCATAGCGCTTGAGCAAGTTGCGAAGGCACACATCGTTGCACCTGCCCCGGTCGGCAGCGTAACTGCCAAGTCGAGTCCGGAAGAAAAAGTCAGGTTGTTCCTCAGTCTTTTTCGCGGGCGTGAAGACATTTATGCGGTGCGATGGGAGGGACGCGATGGAAAGGCAGGATACTCTCCTGCAAGCCGACGAGTTTGGGGTCAGCCACTCGCCAAGAATGCAAAAGAGTCGAAAGAATATTTCCCGTTGACCGAACATGTCATACATGACCACCTGACGGGAAAAATCACGGCGGGAGTGTACCCGCTTCTGGCCGATGAAACGTGTTGGTTTCTTGCGGCTGATTTCGACAAAACGACCTGGCAGGAGGATGTGCGGGCTTGCCTCCAAACTTGTAGCGAGTGGAAAGTACCGGCCCTGCTCGAACGGTCACGCTCGGGACGCGGTGGGCACATCTGGTTCTTCTTTGAAGCGCCGGTTTCCGCCAGAATCGCTCGCAAGCTTGGTGCCGCGATTCTGACCAGGACGATGGAATGCCGCCATCAATTGGGGCTCGATTCCTACGACCGATTCTTTCCGAGTCAGGACACAATGCCCAAGGGCGGATTCGGCAATCTCATCGCTTTGCCGTTGCAGCATGTGCCACGGGGTCACGGCAACAGCGTCTTTCTAGACGCCAACCTCGACCCCTTCCCTGATCAGTGGTCACACCTGTCAGGTGTCCGGCGTATGAACCTGAGCGAAATCGAGAGCATTGTGCGTGAAGCCGAACAAGCGGGAGATATCATTGGTGTTCGTCGGAGCGTTACAGACGAGGAGCAAACAGAGGATCCGTGGACGCTACCACCATCTCGAAAGAGGAAGGACGAATTCATCCCCGGCCCTTTGCCCATGCGAGTACGCGTCGTTCGGGGAAACCTGGTCTATGTTGAAAAGGAAGGGCTGCCATCTGCCATGCTCAATCGCCTGCATCGCCTCGCCGCGTTTCAGAATCCGGAATTCTATCGCGCGCAGGCGATGCGACTATCAACTTTTGATAAACCACGCGTCATTCGCTGCGGCGAGGAATTCCCAAAACATGTCGCCCTACCTCGCGGTTGTCTGGACGAAATTACGGCGCTTTTCAAATCGAATAGCGTAACGCTGGACATTGACGACCAGCGATTTGCCGGGCGACCACTCGATATGACGTTTCATGGGCAGCTCCGGCCCGATCAAGAGGCAGCGGTAAATGATTTACTGGCCCATGATGACGGCATCTTGTCTGCCACGACTGCGTTTGGAAAAACAGTCGTGGCGGCATTCTTGATCGCGTCCCGCAAGGTAAACACGGTCGTATTGGTGCACCGCCGCCAGCTATTGGACCAATGGCGGGAGAGGCTCTCTTCGTTCCTAAATCTGCCCATTGAGAATATTGGACAATTCGGTGGAGGGCGTCGCTCCCCGAACGGCATTCTCGATGTCGCGATTATCCAGAGCCTAAATCGAAAGCAAGTCGTGAACGATATGGTGGCGAATTATGGTTACGTCATTGTCGACGAGTGCCACCATATTTCAGCAGTAAGCTTTGAACAGGTGCTCCGCCAAGTCAAAGCGCGGTACGTCACCGGTCTGACGGCCACCCCGCAACGCAAGGATGGCCACCACCCAATAATTGTGATGCAGTGCGGTCCGATCCGTCACCGGGTAGATGCCAAGGAACAAGCTCTAGCGCGCCCGTTCAGCCATACCGTCATTCCCCGCCCGACCAATTTTCAAATGCCCCCCACGGCGGATAAGCCTGAAATGCATGAACTGTTTTCCGCTCTAGCCGGCGACAAATCTCGAAACAACCTCATTTTTGAAGACCTGAAATCCTGCATCAAGGCTGGTCGGTCGCCGATCCTGTTGACAGAGCGTACTACCCAAGTTGACGAATTCGCCGGGCGACTGGCTGGCGTAGTTCAGAATGTGGTTGTATTGAAAGGCGGGATGGGAGCGAAGCAACGACGAGCAATTGCTGATCAGCTCAAGCAGATTCCGGAGAGCGAAGGCCGCGTTTTACTAGCCACGGGGAAATACATAGGCGAAGGCTTCGACGATGCGCGTCTCGACACACTTTTTCTCGCATCCCCAATTTCTTGGAAGGGAACGCTGCAACAATATGTCGGACGCCTTCATCGCCTTCACGAAAGCAAGCGCGAGGTTATCGTTTACGACTACGTCGACGGGGCAGTACCCGTCCTTTCGAAGATGTACGCCAAGCGGGTACGGGGATATGAAGCGGTTGGTTATGTCATCCGCGATCCTTTGTAACCTCGCGAAGGTGCCCGTGAAGCGTCACCTCCCTGCCCCGCCTTTTTTCCGACCCAGCATTGGAATGGAGGCTGGTTGAGGCATTTAGCTTACCAAAAATCAAGATGGCGGACGGGAATGACGCTGAGTGCTTCCCGTCGCCGATTCGGAGGCGACCAAGGATGAAACGGTAAAATGAGCCCGAGATCACAATATATCAAATTGTGAAAGGGAAGAACGGGGATGTGATTCTCTTGCTGCGTCAAATTGAGCCTTGGGACAATCGAGGGGCTTTGATGGAATTCCAGGAGCGATTGAATGGATACATCAGTACCATCCGGTTAAGCCGGGACGGATTCGGTGTAAAATGCTGTCAATGAGCGGAATGGAAACGTGAAATGGTGTGATCGATTCCGACTTCATTTTGCGATTATCACGAGCAGTCAGCATGCCAAACTCGTTGCATGCCCACCGGAAACTCATTTTTTCCAAAATCACCGAATGGATTCACCCAGAGCAATTTCGTCGCTGCGTCCAGCGTTACGAGGGAAACTATAGAGTTCGCACCTTTCCGTGTTGGGACCAGTTCTTAGCCATGGCCTTTGCTCAGCTGACTTATCGGGACAGCCTCGCGGACATTGAAGTGTGTCTACGTTCCCG
>CAILNN010000081.1 GCA_903835555.1 uncultured Verrucomicrobiota bacterium | reverse complement strand
CTACCCTGCCAGCGCCAATGCTCCAACCAATGTGGGGAGCTATACCGTCACCGCCTCACTGCCAGCGGACTCCAACCACCTGGCTGCGACGTCGGCCCCGTTGACTTTCATTATCAGCGCCATTCCGCTGAGCATCGCCGCTTCATTCGAGAGGAAAGTATATGGTGAAACACTTATTTTAGGCGCCGGCCAGACCAATTTTACAGCCTCAGGGCTTGCCAATACCGATACAATTGGATCGGTGACGCTCACCGCATCGGGTGGCACGTCACCGACCGATCCCGTGGGGACCTACGTTCTCACGCCTTCCAATGCGACGGGCAGCGACTTCAATTCGAATAATTATGTGATTCAATATGTCGACGGTCGGTTACGCGTGATGGCGGCACCGACGGCTATCGTGATCAATAGCAATACCAATTTCTACTACAATGGAAGCCCTCAAGGTCCGACGAATGTCGTGGTCACGGGTTCGACAGCCCCGACAACCTATACCTTTGCCAGTTTAGACGGCATCACCTATCCCGACAGTGCAAACCCACCGACGAACGCGGGCAGCTACACGGTCAAAATCGTTGTTCCACCATCAGCGACCTATGAGCCGGCCAGCAGCGCACCTGTGTCGTTTACCATTAATCCGGCACCCCTGATCATTACAGCCAATAATCAAAGCGTTATCTACGGCACCGAAGTCAGCCTGGGGGCTGGACAAACCAATTTTACCGCAGTAGGCCTCACCAACTCCGAAACCATCGATTCGGTGACCCTCAACTCTTCGGGAGGTGACCCAAGCGTCGCTCCGATTGGCACCTATGCCCTAACGCCTTCAGACGCCATCGGCACGAACTTCTTGGCTGAGAACTACACCATTCAATATGTCGATGGAACCTTGAGCGTGTTGGCTGCGAGCTCCACGATTACCATAACAGGGCCAACAAATTTTTTCTATAGCGGCAGTGCTCAGGGACCGAATAAAGCCACCGTCATCGGTTCAACTGCCCCTGCCGTGTTTACCTACGTGAGCACGGATGGGGTCACATACATGGCCAGCATAAATCCTCCAACGAATGCGGGAAACTACACGGTGACAGCGAGCGTTGCAGCAAACTCCGACTATCAGGCGGCAACCTCGGCTCCAATAGGATTCACGATCAACCCGATACCCTTAAGCATTACCGCCAACGCCCAAACCAAGATTTACGGAACGACACTCAACCTGGGTTCTGGGCAGACGAATTTCACCGCTACGGGCCTCACCAACTCCGAGACGGTGGGTTCAGTAACGCTCCTGGCGTCGGGTGGCAGCTCTGCGTCCGATGCAATTGGCGATTATCTGCTGACCCCGAGCCTTGCCGTAGGAGGAACTTTCTCAGCCTCAAACTACAATATTATCTATCAATCAGGACAGCTGCAGGTCATCCCTAGAACGACGATTGCAGCAACGGAAAGTACCGACATTCCGTTGTTGCCTCCATGGAGCGTTACAGCTCTAGTTCTTTCATTCCTTGGCTTGGGTGTATGGCGCGGCGATTTCGGGAAGTCCCCGAATCATGCCGTCCGCAAGACCTCATAAGCGTACCCTTTGAGGTACTCCGTCTCCGGGATGGCCGGAATAACTGGGTGGTCGGGAGACTGGGTGTAGCTGGCCACTCGCCGCAGGAGCTTCTGAGTATCGTAGGCGGCAGATAAAATGACTTCCTCAAATAGCTGGCGGTCCACATGGTGGGAACAACAGAAAGTCGCCAGGATTCCGCCGGGCTTGATCAGCTTCAACGCCCGCAGGTGAATCTCCTTGTATCCTCGCAAGGCATCTTCAACTGAAGCCCGATTTCGGGTAAACGAGGGTGGGTCGAGAATGATGACATCATAGACGGGAACCAGCCGTTCATTGGGCCCTGTGGAGGTCTTGGACTTGAGCCAATCAAAGACGTTGGCGGTCTCGAACTGAACACGATCCGCTATACCGTTCCGAATCGCCAAGCGAGTTGCGGCGGCAACAGCGGCTTCGCTCTGATCAATTCCATGTACGTGACGTGCACCGGCACGCGCAGCGTGCAGAGCGAATCCACCCAGGAAACTGAAGCAATCGAGAACAACGGCTCCCTTGGCAAATTCCGCAACGGCGGCGTAGTTGACTTGTTGGTCGAGATACATGCCGGTCTTGTGTCCTTCGGCAAGGTCGGCGGTGAATTCCAAACCATTCAGTTGAATGGCGGTTTCGGTTGGGGCTTCTCCGTAAAGAACGGAATTGCATTCAGGCAGTCCTTCAAACTTGCGACCAGCCATGTCGTTTCGCTCCAGAATCGCGACCGGGTTGAGCAATTCGCGCAAAATATCCACAATCAACGGCTTGCGCTGGTCCATGCCCAATGAGCTGGTTTGCAACACCAGTACATCGCCATACTTATCGACGATCAAGCCACTCAAAAGATCGCTTTCCGCATTGATCAGGCGGTAGGACGTCGCATTGGGAAGGTAACGGCGGCGGTGTTCAATGGCTGCGGTGAACCGACGACGGAAAAAGTCGGAATTGATTTCGACTCGGTCGCGATCGAGCAGTCGGACCGCTATCTTGGAACGGCTATTGTAGAAGCCGACACCAAGGAGGCGTTGCCGGTGGTCCTTCACCTGGACCACGTGGCCATCTTCAACCGGAGCGGTTAACCGCAAGATGGACGAAGAATAAACCCAAGGATGCCCCGAAATGATGCGATCAGCTTCCCCGGGTTTCAAAAGAACAGTACTAAGATTCATATTTGTAGACAGAGGGCAGTAACCGCCCGTTGGTCAAGCAGAGCAAAAAAACAGGCACGAGGAAAGATTTCCTTTGTATGTTTTTCTCCCATCGGCCCTGTCCGACGAAAGTGGGCACCCGAAAAGAAGCAAAGACGTGATGAAAAGGCGTGAGATTTCCGACCATTTCTTTTCACTTTTTCGGCTTTGCGCTTTGGCGTGGTCTGGTCCCGGCCTCAGGTGCCCTGGTGGGGCGACACCACGGGGCGAAACGCCCAGGCTCCGAGGAAGCCTCTTTTCCTGTCGCAATCATCCGTTTTCCGCTTGAATTCGGTCATGGGCCGTAATCGATTGGAAGCCTTCAGCGACGGAGTCATCGCCATCATCATCACCATTTTGGTGTTGAATCTTAAGACACCGACCGACCCGACTTTGCGGTCGTTGGCACAGATGTGGCCGGCATTTTCGGTTTACGGGCTAAGTTTTGTGACGGTAGCGATCTATTGGGTGAATCACCACCACCTCATCCATCTGGCTCGTCATGTCGACGGACGATTGCTGTGGTCCAATATAAACCTTCTGTTCTGGATGTCTCTTCTTCCGTGGGTAACAGGATACCTTGGGGAAAACCACGCCCTTCAATTACCCGTGGCATTGTATGGGGCGATCGCCCTGGCATGCGCCCATTCGTTTCATTGGCTATCCGAGGCAGTCGCCAAACAGCACCCGTCGCATCAGGCACTCAATCAAAAGATGCGGCGCAAAGGCTGGGTCGCTCAAGGAATATATCTCGGGGCCTTGGCCGCCGTCTTCATTTGGGTGCCCCTTGCGTTGATCCTCATTGCTCTTCCACCATTGATGTATTTCATGCCCGACCGGAGAATCGAACAGATGGTTGCTCCAGAGGCCGGGCGTCCAGATACACATTGATCCAAGCGCTTATCAGATTCGCGACGAGGCTTTGCAAGACGTTCCTGACTATGGCGGTTAAGGCGTGTTTTCAAAATTCATTCAAGTTTTCGCAGACGCAAAAGCATTTGGTCCAGTCGTTTGGGTGAAACCGGTGTGCTGGTGCCCAATTCCTGGGCGAAAATGGAGACTCGCAATTCCTCCACCATCCAGCGGTATTCTTCAACCAACTGCGCGGCTTCACCAGAAAGTTGCAGATTGGATTGCCACCGCCGAAGGGCGTCGACGTAGGGGTTCAGTTGAAGCTTCCTGGTTTGTTCCTTGTCTGGCTGCAAAGCGGCGCGCTCGATTCGGATTTGCAGGGCTTTCAGATAGCGCGGCAGATGTACCAAACGGGCGTGAGGAATCTGATCGAGGAAACGGGCCGGCATCAGGGAATCCAATTCCACTGCCCACGGACTAGAGACTGTAGCGGTAGAACGCGTGACCACGGTCAATTGGTCAAAGGCATTAACGATTCGGGGCTTGGCGGCTGGAGCCAAAGACTGTACGCCACCCAATCGGGATGCCACCTGTTTGCGCAGTTCCAACAGCGAGGCAACCTGCTCGACAAACGGGAGGGCAATGCCTTTGAGTCGCTCGCGGGCTGTCGACAGGGCATTTTGGAAGTCGGCTCTCCGAAGGCGAAAATCAGCGGGCAGGACCAAAACATGTCGGATCAAGTGGCGAAGAGCGGTGGCTTGTAATTCCTCTATGGAACCAAGCGGGGCGAAAAGAGGGGCGCACCGGTTAAGGGCTCGCAGGTCGCGTTCAAGCCAAGCCAGTTCGCGGGCCAAGCCGATCTCCAATAGACGAGGGACGCCCTTGCGATTGGCGTTGGAGGCGGCGGCAGGACTGGCAAACAATGTCAGATTGACCGAGGAGTCCTCCACGTCGAGGGCGGGCCAGGCAAACTGTCCCAGGGATGGCTCACCAACCGGGAGTTTTTCGGGAATTTCATCCAAGGTCCATTCGGTGATGCCGAATTTCTCCCACTTTTGTTTGAGTCGGTCCCAGTCACCGGAGTCGCGGGTGGACTGCACCAGCACACCCGCCAATTTGGATTGAAGCAACGCCAGATCGCGTCCAGAAAGCAGCGGGGTGCGGGCGGGTCCGACGATTTCAATGCGGGGTAACAGGTGGCGCGGCAAAGCGTCGAGTTTCCAGGCCGTGGCCGGAATATTGACTCCGAACTTTTGCCGCATAAAACGGCTGAGTTCGTCGGCCAACGAAACACCGGACGGGCGGAACTCCTTAGCCATTTCGGCAGCCTTGGGTGGGAGAGGCATCAACTCTCGGCGCAGGGTCTTGGGTAATCCACGCAGGAGTTCATCCGCCAGCTCGGCTCGCCAACCGGGTATGGACCATGCAGCGGTAGCAGGAGAAACGTCGACCGCTGCGGCCACGGGAAGCCGAAGGGTAACGCCATCCACTTCCTCGCCAGGCGCATAGGCGTATTCGGCAGGTACGGCGATTTTCCCCAATTGTACCTGGTCCGGAAACGCTTCGGTATCGAAGCTAACGTCGGGACGCCCTGCCAGGTCTGCTTCGGTCACCAGGAGGGTTAGCGGATGTTCCGGCTCGCGAAGCCATCGATGAAGCTCCGCCAGAGACGACATGGGCGGCAACTGGCGGCGGTAAAAGCGGTAGAGCGCTTCATCCAGGTCAATCAAGCCGGGCTGACGAACGCGGGTTCGCCAAGTTGCTACCTTTTGGCAAACCTGACGATTGGCTTCAATAAATGGGAACTGAAGGGGCGTTTGTTTCGGGCCACGAACCGGCGGCTTTTGAAGACGTGGCACCGCCGCGACCGAGGGCGACTCTTTCTCGGTTTCCATCGCCTGTTCAACCAGCACGGTGCGGACGAAGATATCGGTTGCGACCTCTGGATCGATATTTCCAAAGGCCACAGTTCCTTGATGGATTTCGAGTCCGTAGAGAGTCCAGCGTTCGGTGGCCAAAACCTTGCCAGCGGCGTCGTCCCAGCGTGGATGGTGGTAGCTCCGTTTGCACAGTTGAGGTGCCAACTGAATGACCCATTCCGGGTTCACCTCGGCGACCATCCGGGCAAAGAGCTGAGAGGTTTGAACAATTTCACCCGAGACAATCCAGGCCGGTTGTCCACCCTTATCGGTGGCGGAATTGGGCGTTGCCTCCTTGCCACCCGACTTGGCTGGTCCGGAATTCTTATCCACCCGGCGGAACAAGGATGAGCCGGGAAAGATCATCAACTCCCGATTTCCCGCACCGCGATAGATATTGCGATTGACCCGACTGGCGATGTGCCCAAGCAGACCGGCGGCAATGGACCGGTGAATGGCGTCGTAGCTGGCGGGAGCCGGATCATCGCCATGAGGGATCAACGGATCGAGGGTTTCTGCCAATTGGTCACGCAACTCCTGCCATTCACGAATGCGCAGGTACGATAGAAACTGGGTGCGACAATAGCGGCGGCGCTGGCCACTGGTACGATTGGACTGCCAATCCCGGTCAATGGCAGCCCAGAGATTGAGCAGCGCCATGAAATCGGATCGGGGATCGGCGTAGCGGCGATGGGCGGTATCGGCGGCTTCGGATTGATCAGACGGACGTTCTCGCGGATCGACTACGCTCAGGCCAGCGGCAATGATGAGGAGTTCGCGCCAAGCCCCTTCCTGGCAAGCCTGCAGGAGCATCCGCCCCAGGGTGGGATCGATGGGAAGTCGGGCGAGGTCATGTCCCAGCGGAGTTAATTCCTTTTGTTCATCGATGGCTCCGAGCTCTCCCAGTAGGGCAAACCCGGCCTGAATTGCCGCTGGTGGCGGTGGGTTGACGAAGGGAAAGGTCTCAATCTCTCCAAGGTGAAAAGCCTTCATCCGCAGGATGACCTCGGCCAGATTGGCGCGCTGTATCTCAGGTTGGGCGAAGGCAGGGCGCTCGTTGAATTCCTCCTCGGAATAGAGCCGGATGCAGACGCCCGCCTGGACACGACCGGCACGACCGCGTCGCTGATTGGCACTACTCTGGGCAATTGGCTCAATGGGCAGTCGCTTGGTCCGGGTGCGGGAGTCGTAGCGACTAATTCGGGCGAGCCCGGTATCGATCACGAAGCGGATGCCTGGCAGGGTCAGCGAGGTTTCAGCCAAATTGGTCGCTACGATGACCTTTCGGCGTTCGGTTTGGGCGAAGACGCGCTGTTGTTCCGCATTGCTCAATCGACCGTAAAGGGGGATCACTTCGGCAAATCGACCACAACGTCCGGTGACCAGATCAACCGTTTCCCGGATGTCGCGTTCGCTCGGCATAAAGACCAAGACGTCGCCGGCGGTGTGTGCGTCGATCAATTGCTCGGCCAATTGGCTCGCGGCTTCGACGTAGGTCCCGGTTCCATCTTCCGGGTCAATGTCATCCGGCGGAGCGTAACGAACCTCAACGGGATACATGCGTCCCGATACCTCGATGATTGGAGCATCGCCGAAAGCGCGCGAGAAGGACCCGGTATCGATGGTCGCCGAGGTGATGACCAATTTGAGGTCGGCCCGACGGCTGAGCAATCCTTTTAGGTAGCCGAGAAGAAAATCAATGTTGAGCGACCGCTCATGGGCTTCATCAATGATGATGGCATTGTATTCCGACATCAGCGGATCACCTTGGGTCTCCGCGAGAAGGATACCGTCGGTCATGAATTTAATGAACGTGTCCGGGCCGGACCGATCATCGAATCGGATTTTGCACCCCACTTCCCGTCCCCAGGAAACATTCAACTCCTCGGCGACACGCTGGGAAATGGAAACGGCGGCAACTCGACGTGGCTGGGTACATCCAATCATTCCTTCGATTCCGAGTCCGGCTTCCAGGCACATCTTGGGAATCTGGGTGGTCTTGCCGGAACCTGTTTCCCCAGCGATGACCACCACCTGATGACGGCGTATCGCGTCGACGATTTCTTCCCGGCGTCCTACAATCGGAAGGTCGGGCGGGAACGACGGAATGGGGAGACGTAGGCGACGCTCGGCACAGGTGGCGACTGAGCGTTCCGCATCTCGGAGAAGAGACTGGATGAGCCCTGAAGGCGCGGTTCCCCTTCCCTCCCGGATCGCCTGAACCAATCGGGCACCGAGCCGATTCCAGTCAGTCAAGCGGCACTTCGGAAGCAATACCCGCAGTTGTTCTACCAGTGGATCAACCATTTTTCCTGGGGACAGAATGACGAAAAGAAGGGCAAAAGGGAAACACCACCTCGGAACATGGCTTTTCAGGTTGATGCCAACTCAGGAAGCATGATTACTAAGGCAAACGAATATGGCAGAGACCTCACCCACCAATCGTCCAGTCGTATCCCCCCCAGTCGAGGGCGCGGCTGTCAGGAGCACCCGCCTACTGTCCCTCGACGCACTGCGAGGATTCGACATGTACTGGATCATGGGTGGCGACGCGCTGGGGAGCGCCGTCAGCGCCATCGTGGGACATCCTGCGCCAGCGGAGGCGGGACAGGAACCATCGCGGACAATCGGTCAGGTGATCGCTGACCAACTGGAGCATGTGGAATGGGCCGGATTCCACTTCGAAGACCTCATCTTTCCCCTGTTCGTCTTCATGGCAGGCGTTTCCCAGGTGTTTTCGCTGACTAGACTTCGCGAGAAGGAAGGAACCACGGCGGCGCTGGGGCGACTGCTCAGGCGGACCCTGCTGCTCTATATCATCGGCATCTTTTACTACGGCGGGTTTTCGGGGACCTTCGAACATATTCGATTGCTGGGTGTGCTTCAGCGCATTGCCTTGGCGTCCGGTGGGGCGGGAGCGCTGTTTCTGCTCTTTAGAACAAGAGCGTTGATTGGAATCACGGCGGGAATTCTTTTGGGGTATTGGGCTTTGGTGGCGCTAACGCCGGTACGGGATATTTCGCTAGAAAAAGCGGCCATCAAGGCGCAGATCGCGGCCCATCCCGGTAGCACGGCTCAAAGTCTCTATGATTCAACCACCCAAACAGTGGTCGGGAGCTTTGAAGAGGGGAAGAATGTGGTCAACCACTTTGACTTCAAGTACTTGCCTTGGCGAAAGTGGGATGGGCATTTCGATCCGGAAGGCATCCTCAGTACCTTTCCGGCGGTAGCGAGCGGCTTGCTGGGAATTCTGGCGGGAATTTATCTAAATTCCCCGAATTCCTCTCCGGGACAAAAAGCGATGGGGCTCATTGGAGTTGGGGTGGTACTTCTGGCTGCCGGATGGGGATGGCATTCCGTTTTTCCGGTGATCAAAAAGATTTGGTCATCGTCCTTCGTCCTGGTGGCGGGCGGATGGAGTGCCATTCTGCTCGGGACATTTTATTGGATCATTGACGTCCGTGGATGGAAGGCTTGGTGCGCCCCATTTGTATGGGTTGGAACCAACTCCATTGCGGTCTATTTGGCGGGAGCAATCATTGATTTTGAAAAACTTGGGTCGCGATTTGTGGGCGGCGAAATTGCAAAATACCTGGACAGAACCATAGCGCCAGGAACCGGAACTTTTGTTCTCGCGTTGTCAGGCTTGGCCTTGGTCCTTGTTCTGGCTCGGTTTTTGTACCGCCGCCAAATTTTCATCCGAGTTTAACTGTGGATTCTTTTCCCTCGCGGACTCTGGCGCGCACCCGTTGGTTAAGGGCTTGTTTCACGATTGGGATATGGCTCGGTCTCATTGGCTCGTCGATAGGGCCGATGCAGGTGCGTGGCGACAATGTGGTGGTGGCCATTAGTCCACATCCGGCTGAGATTAGGGAAGAATTCGCCGCCGCGTTTCAAGCTTGGCATCGCGAACGATATTCTTCCGATGCCTCGATCGAATGGAGAGACGTGGGCGGTGCCAGTGAAGCGCAACGCTTCGTAGAATCGGAATTTAAAGGAAAGACGCCGGGACATGGAATTGGTATCGACGTCTTTTTTGGAGGCGGCCCGGACCCCTGTTTAGCCTTTGCGAGGGAGGGCCTGCTGGCGGTTTCCGACCTGGATGACAAGACTCTGGCTGGGATACCTAGGATGGTTGGAGGAGTCGAACTCTATCCGCCTGACCACCAATGGTTTGCCGCCTGCTTGGCAAGTTTTGGCATCCTACAAAATATCCAGGTCCGTACATTGGCTGGACTACCTCGCGTTGATCGGTGGGAGGAACTGGCAAATCCTGAATTATTGGGATGGGTGGGGGCGGCAGACGCCCGCAACAGCGGAACGATGAACAACATGTACGAGTCGTTCTTGCAGGCCTATGGATGGGAACGCGGATGGCAACTTCTGACTTCCATTGGTGGAAACACCCGTCAGTTTGACCGATTCAGCACGACGACGGCCAAAGAATGCGTTGCGGGGCAAACCGCCTTCGCTTTCTGCATCGATTACTTTGGATTCATCCAAATAGATGCCGTGGGCGCAACCAATCTCGAATTTATCCTTCCGACAGATTTTACCTCCACGAGTATCGACGGAATAGCGCAGTTGCGAGATGCGCCGCATCCGGTACTAACCGGACGATTCATCAGCTTCGTGCTAAGCCTGGAAGGTCAACAACTCTGGTACCTTCCCAAGGGACAGGCGAATGGGCCCATAAAACAGACGCTGAATCGGTTACCGATACGTCCGGATATCTATCGAAAATATGCCGGTCAGAGCGCCATCCGAGTTAGTCCATTTGAGTTGAAGCAATCCTTTCGATTCGATTCCAACCTTGCGCGTTCAAGGCGGGACATCGTGAGATCCCTCCATGGAGCCTTGATAGTGGATAGCCATGCCGAATTGGTCCGGGCATGGCGGGCCGTGATCGCGCGGGGTGCGAGCGCGGCGGAGGTCGCAGAATTGGGGAAAACCCCGATTAATTCCGAAGAAGCCATTCGATTGGCTGTTGGCCCATGGTCCGATCCATCCGAACGGCAACGTCTCAAGCAAGAGTGGCAACGGTGGGCAACGGAAAAATACCGCCACCTCGCCCGCCTTTAACGTCTCGTTTTCCCGTTCCATGCCTCTATCGCTGTCTCGATGAAAATTAGTCTCAAGAACCTTTCCAAAGATTTTGGTAGTGGTCCGGTGTTGAAGGACGTCTCCCTCGATATCGAAGACCAGGAATTATTCTTTTTGCTTGGCCCGAGCGGGTGTGGGAAAACCACTTTGCTACGCCTGCTTGCCGGATTTTATCCCCCGGACCATGGGGAAATCTATTTTGACGAAGACGAAGTCAGCGGCCTGGGAGCGAACGAACGAAACACGGGCATGGTTTTCCAGAATTACGCCCTCTGGCCACATCTAAACGTATTACAAAACGTCGGATATGGTCTCGATGTCCGAAAGACAGACAAATACGAACGAGATCGGCGAGTGCTCGAAACTCTGGCCCTCGTTCAAATGGAGGATTACGGGTATCGATTCCCGAACGAACTTTCCGGTGGCCAGCAACAACGGGTTGCGCTGGCCCGGGCGTTGGTCATCAAGCCCAAATTGCTGTTATTCGACGAGCCGTTATCCAATTTGGATGCCCGACTCCGAATTGAATTGAGAGAGGAAATCCGGGCGCTACACCAGCGGACCAAGATCACGACAGTTTATGTCACGCACGACCATTCCGAGGCTTTGTCGCTCGCTGACCGGATTGCCGTTCTCAATGATGGGCGAATTGAACAGGTTGCAAGTCCGCGCACCATTTACCGTCAACCTTCGAGCCGGTTCGTGGCTGATTTTGTCGGGGAAACCAATTGGTGGCCCGGCACGATCATTGGAACTGGAAACAAAGGAACGGCAGTAAAAACCTCCATCGGGGAATTGGGAACAACGAAAGCTGGGGATTACTCCGTCGGGGCTGACGTCTGGGTCGGATTCCGTCCAGAGTCGGCACGGCTGGATTGGGGGCAAGCCAATTCGGTGAGAACCTCGTTGGTCGCAATCGAATATCTTGGGGGCCGGGAAGAATACCGGTGCACTTCTATGGATGGTACCTTGATCAAGGTTTCAATTCCCGATCCCGCGATAGCACTGCCAATCGGGAGTCAACTGGTTCTCGGCATACCTCCTGAATCCCTGATCGTCTTGCCCCGGTCCGGCATCTGAGGATAAGGCCATCGACCCCGTTTGATTCGGGATGCACTCGATAAGTTTGGTGCCCCGCGAGGTCCCGTCAAAAATTGGCCGCGGACTTGCTAGGTCATAGTTGAATCAACCGATACTATGACAACACTTGCAAACGATAGCGGGTGGATGCCCGCAAGGGCGCGAAGAAGTCCGCATGCGGGACGGTCCATGAAGTCCTCGTTTTCCGGCGGGCGGCGTCGTTTTTCAGAACCTTCCATTGGACACATCTCCCCGCCATCGGCAATGGGGAATTCCGAGGCACCGTTGGACGTGACGGAGGCGGGAATCACCGATATGGCGCTCGAGGTTAGCGAAACCAAGCGAGCGGCGATTGGGGAATCCGCCGCAGCTCCCCGTTCTTTGATACGAAGAGGGAGTGTGGGTGATGAGGATGGCAGCCTGAAGATGTACCTTCAGGAAATCAGTGAAACCCCACTTTTAAGTCAGGACGACGAAGCCCGCCTAGCGGGACGCGTACAGGCCGGCGATGAGGCAGCGCGCGAAGTGATGATCACGGCCAACCTCCGCTTGGTGGTGAAAATAGCAAAGGACTTCATGGGGATGGGACTTCCTCTCCTGGACATGATTAATGAGGGCAATCTCGGACTCATGCGGGCGGTGGACCGATTTGATCCGACCAAGGGAGCGAAGCTATCGACCTATGCCGCATGGTGGATTAAACAGTCGATCAGGCGCGGTTTGGCCAATCAGGGAAAGACCATTCGGCTACCCGTCCATTTGGTGGACTTGGTCGCCCGGATGCGACGAGCTTCCCTCAAATTCCACGAAGAAATCGGTCGAGATCCCACCGACAGCGAATTGGCCGAGCTGCTTGGCATGACGCAACGTCGGGTCACTGAGCTGTGGGATGCCAGTCAGCGAACAACCTCACTTGATGCCCCCCTGGGCGATGACGAGGATAACCAACTCGCCGATGTGGTTCCGGACGAGCGTGCACAAACCGCCTTCCAGGAGATGGAACAGGGAACACGGCATGACATGGTTCGCAGTCTTCTTGGGCAGTTGGAGGACCGTGAACTCTGGATTCTACAAGAACGTTTTGGCCTGGATGGAAGAAGCGAAAGAACGTTGGAAGATTTAGGGAAGGAAGCTCATCTCACCCGGGAGCGCATTCGACAGATCGAACATCACGCATTGAAAAAGATGCGTCGAATGGTGGAGCGTCACGAGGCCCAACTGGACCCTGATTTGGCCCCCTTCCAGGAATGTCTTCGGGCGGCTTGATGGGACCACGCCCTTATTCACTTTCTTACGCTTTTTTTGGAGCACCGTCACAGTGCGCTGATTTTGTCGTTGGAAGCCAGGGATGGTTCGTTTTTGGGGCTTGTATTCAGTGGGCTTGTTTGGGGTGGGCAGACGAACTTCCCGAAGGCCTCGCGTTGGAGGAATTGCCTTCCCTTCAAGCTCAACGGCTCAACGGAAAATACCAAAAAAGCATCGCAAAGGCGAACTAAGGCGAACTAAGGCGAACTAAGGCGAACGGGCCGATTCCTTGGCCCATCCGTCCTTGAGCGAGATCGTTCGATTAAAAACCAGTTTATCTGACCGAGAGTCGCGGACGTCGATGGCAAAATACCCGACCCGCTCAAATTGAAATCGGTCTCCAGGATGGGCTTCGCGAAGGGACGGCTCAACCCATCCTTCGATAATCTTGAGTGAATCAGGATTCAAATACTGACGGAAGTCACCGTCTCCACGGTCGGGCTCCGCCACGGTGAACAAGCGATCGTAAAGCCGAACCTCCGCCGAGAGGGCGTGCTCGGCACTGACCCAGTGGATGGTTCCCTTCACCTTTCGACCGGCGTTGGCCCCACCCGAACGGCTTTCCAAATCGGCAGTACAACGGACTTCGACAACTTGACCCGTAGTATTCTTGACGACTTCATCGCAATGAATGATGCAGGCGTATTTCAAACGAACATCACCACCCGGGCGCAGACGGAAATATTTGGGGGGCGGATTTTCTTGAAAATCTTCCTGTTCAATCAGGATTTCGCGTGAGAATGGAATTCGACGAGTTCCAGAATTGGGGTCCTCGGGATTATTAATAGCGTCAACCCAGAGGACTTCACCCGCCGGAATATTGGTCAAAATCACGCGAACTGGATGGAGGACCCCCATTCGCCGCGCTGCGGTCCGATTCAATTCACTGCGGACGGCAAACTCAAAGACGGACAAGTCCGTGAGTCCATTATACTTAGTTACGCCTATTTCCTGAGCAAACGTGCGCAGAGAGGCGGCAGGCACACCGCGTCGACGGATGCCGGAGATCGTGGGTAATCTCGGATCATCCCAGCCGGTGACAATCTTTTCCTGCACCAGTTGCAGCAATTTCCGTTTGCTCATCACGGTGTACCCCAGATTGAGTCGGGCAAACTCATACTGGTGAGGGAGCGGTCTGGGCAATTGGAGGGTCGACAATATCCAATCGTAGAGGGGGCGATGGACCTCAAATTCTAGAGTACAGATCGAGTGGGTGATTCCTTCGATGTAGTCGCTCAGACAGTGGGCGAAATCGTACATCGGATAGATGCACCATCGATTACCGGTGTGATGATGCTCCGCATGGCGGATACGATAAATGACAGGGTCTCGCATCCAGATATTGGGGGAAGACATATCAATCTTGGCCCTCAACGTGCATGCTGAATCCCGAAATTTGCCATCCCGCATCTGGGAAAAGAGGTCCAAATTCTCATCCACAGAACGGTTACGATACGGGCTGTTCTGTCCCGGACGATCTGGAGAACCGCGGTACTGCTCCGTTTGCTCTGGAGTCAAATCGCAGACATAGGCCTTCCCGAGCCGGATCAATTGCTGGGCAAAGGCATGGATCGCATCAAAGTAATCGGATGCAAAAAACGGTTCCAAGGGAGTGCCATCGGAAGCCGTAGTGCGGGCAATCTGGAAATCGAGTCCGTGTGCGGCGGATGTTGGGGTCTCACCAACCCGTTTAAGCCCCAGGACCGAATCAGCCCATCCCGAAGTCACCCACCGAACATCCGCAAGGATGGAGTCGACATATTCCACCTCTTCCTTGGTGGGATTGGTATCGTCCATGCGGAGGTGACAAACACCTCCGGTTTCCATGGCAATTCCAAAATTAAGGCAGATCGACTTCGCATGCCCGATGTGCAGGTACCCGTTGGGCTCGGGTGGAAAGCGGGTCACAATCCGTTGACGCCGCCCCGAAGCAATATCCTGCTGAACGATTTCACGGATAAAATCGGACGGAACGACTTGGGGCAGTGGCGAATTGGGTTCAAGTTCAGTCATGCTAAATCGAGGAAAGCTTCGGTCCTGTTGATCAATATGTCTAGCCGTGGCTGCGGTTTATGACAGTTCATACCGCTTTGACTGGAACCATTTGTCCATTGCGCGCCACCCGATATGCATTGCCCTTCCATTGAACGGTCCGCCCTCCAAACGCCATCAACCAGACGGCAATCGACAAGAAGTCCTTGATGGGAGCGAGTAATCCGACCGTGAATGGCTGACACGGGTTGTCGTAGTCCTTGAGAATTCGAGCAGCCAAGACCCATGCCATGATGATGCGAAGGAGTACAATGGCACCGAACCACAGGATATCCCCTTGGCCGAGGACCAGCCAAAGGAGCGACCAAAAGGTCAATGCGGTTATGGCGCTGAAAAAGTAGGAAACTGGCTGGCAAACTCGAATCGTCCGCGCCCATCGCAACTGATGCGCCCAGATTTGTCCCCAACCAGCCGGGGATTCCCAGCACTCCACGACAACCGGGGCGATGGCCAGTCGGGCTGGCAATTGGGCGACCCGGCGAGCCAGCTGGTTGTCGTCCGCCAGGAAGTTCGCCACGCTCGCGAATCCACCGATGCGCTCCAAGGCTTCGCGCCGCAGGGTCATCGCGGCACCCAGGGCAAATCGAACCGGCCCGAGCTGCCGAGCCTGGAGTACTTGGGCCCAAAAATCAGCATTGACGACGACCGCCTCCCAATACATGGCAAAATTTGTGGGATTAGCGATACGGTAAAGGTTGGAAACCATACCGATTTCAGGGTCATCGAAACAGGCAACAACCGAGGTCAAAAAATCAAAGGGCGCAAGGACGTCTGCGTCGCTCACCACGACCAGGGGATGTTTGATGAGGGGCTCCAATTGTACCAAGGTTGATACTTTGGCGTTGGGTCCCAGCGACTCTGGACAAACAACGAGTTGGGCATCGAACTCGGGAAACTCAGTCAATAATTCCCGGACCACTTCAACGATTGGATCCTGGAGGTCTCGAACCCCAAAAAGGATTTGAACCGGTCCAGGATAGCGAAGCGTGAACCAGCTCCGGAGGCAAATGCGGGACCGTCCGTCCTTTCCTCTCAGCGGTTTGAGAATGGTGACTCCGGGCGCTTCTTTGTTGAGTCGAAGGCGTCGATGGATGGGGGTAAGAAGGCCAATCGCAAACTGCCAAAAATTGGTCACCAAACTCATCCCCGCCAGCGCAGCCCATATCGAGAAATACATGACTCGGCTACTACACCTGTTCGGACTCGTTCCAGCAAGTTTCAGGTTGGCGTTGATTCCATGAGATCGGACGAATGGCTCCCGGAAATGGTCGAAGGCCTATTCAAACTGAGTCGTCTGTTCTATCCTCCAACAGGATGCATACTTCCAGGGGAATTGTTTACCTCGTCGGGGCGGGGCCCGGTGATACGGGACTATTGACCGTTCGTGCCGCAGATATTTTGGGGCGAGCCCAAGTGGTTGTCTACGACGCCTTGGTCAATCCAGAGATCCTCCGGCTTGCGCCGAAAGACGCGGAAGTTGTCTACGGAGGGAAGCGAGCGAAAGAGCACGCCCTACCGCAAGAGGACCTCAATCAGCTTTTGGTCAATCGGGCCAAAGAAGGAAAGTTGGTGGTACGACTGAAGGGTGGCGACCCCTATGTCTTTGGACGGGGCGGTGAAGAGGCCGAAGAACTGGCCGCAGCAGGCATTGCATTTGAAGTGGTGCCGGGAATCTCTTCAACCGTCGCCGCGCTGGCTTATGCTGGAATACCCATCACCCACCGGGATTTTTGCTCTTCCTACCAAGTCATTACCGGCCATGAGGACCCGACAAAACCTGAAACCTCGCTGGATTGGGGGGCAATTGCCAAGGCACCGGGTACCAAAGTGGTCTTGATGGGTGTGGAACGGATTCGGCACATCGCCGCCGAACTCGTTCGCCATGGAATGCCAGAACAAACACCCGCCGCCATGATCCGATGGGGAACAACCGGACGCCAGAAAACGGTCGTGGGAACCTTGTCGACCCTCGCGGATGTCGCGGATGCGGCGGGAATGTCGGCCCCAGCAATCACGGTTATCGGGGGCGTCGTCAGCCTGCGTGACCGCCTCAACTGGTTCGAAACACGACCGCTATTCGGCAATCGGATTGTCGTGACTCGCACCCGGGAACAAGCGAGCACCCTCGTGCGGCAGCTAATCGACCGCGGAGCAGAGGTGTTGGAAATTCCGACCATCCGAATCGGACCTCCCACAGAGATTCACCCGATGATTGAGGCCATTGCCGGGCTGGGGGAATACAATTGGATCGTTTTCACCAGTCCCAACGGAGTCACCGCGTTTTTTGAGTATTTCTTTAAGGCATTCGATGACATCCGATCCCTTGGAATGATTCGATTTGCTGCGGTCGGACCGGCAACGGCGGCGAAATTGAGCGAACTTCATTTACGGATCGACGCGATGCCAACCGAGTACATTGCTTCCAAGGTCGCCAAAGCAATTGCGGCGGTCGAAAACATCGAAAACTTGCGCGTATTGTGTCTTCGCGCCGAAGTCGCCAACCCAGAATTACTCAAAGAATTGGAGGACATGGGCGGGATAGTAGACGACGTCGCCTGCTACCAAACGCTCCCGGAAACCGAAGACCGAACGGGAGCGGCAGCCAGGCTGATCGAGGACGGATGCGACTGGATTACCTTCACCAGCGCATCGACCGTCGAAAACTTCCATTTGCGATTCGACCTGCCCAAATTGATTCAACGTTTTCCGGGCATCCGGACGCTGAGCATTGGCCCGGAGACGTCGAAGGCGCTGAAGGCTTTGGGATTGGATGCCACGGTCGAAGCCAAACCACACACAATCGATGGAATGGTCGCGAGTCTGGAAAAAGAAGTCAGAAAGCACGCTCGGTCCCTTCGGGGTACGAATCGCCAATAGACCAAAACATCACTGGCACAAGAAAATCAATCGCGTCAAGATTCCGTCGCCGATGATCCTATCCGTCGTAAAATATGGGGACCCGGTTCTGCGTCGTCGCGGAGCCAAAATCGAGCCGGTCACACCGGAAACTCACAACCTGATCGCCGACATGTTTGAGACGATGCGATCATCGAAAGGCATTGGGCTCGCTGCACAACAGGTGGGCCATGCGATTCAGCTGGCCATCGTGGATGTTCGAGGAATCAAGGACCGCCCCAGCAAACTATGGCTCGATGGACAGGAAGCGGATGTCGAGTCGTTCATGCCGCTGGTGTTGATCAATCCCAAATTGACAGCGGGAGGAGCGTCGGTTGCGGGACCGGAAGGGTGTCTCAGCTTTCCAGATATATTTGGGGAGGTTATCCGCTCGGCTGAAGTGGATGTGGTTGCCCAAAACGAGCGAGGAGAGACATTCGGATTTCGGGCAGGGGGTCTGCTCGCCCGGGTGGTCCAACATGAAGTGGACCATTTGAATGGCGTTCTATTTATTGATCGAATGGACAGCGAGACGCGGATTGAGATTAAAGAGGAAATAGAATCGCTCATGGCAGAGACGAAAGGCAAGCTAAGTGGACAAAAGTCCTAAGGCGAATCAGGACTGAATGCCGCCTTTCTTTGGCGATCACTTTTGGTGTGTATATCCTTATTTCACTTGATTCCTAATTTGCGTCGGAGTCGGTCTTCATCCAACTCGCCTTCCCATCGGGAGATGATCAAGGTCGCGACGGCATTGCCGATGAGATTGGTGAGTGCACGGGCTTCCGACATAAAACGATCCACCCCGAGTAGCAGGGTCAACCCGGCCACCGGCAATGAACCCGTGGCGGAGAGGGTTGCAGCCAAGGTGACAAAACCGCCCCCAGTGACAGCCGCGGCTCCCTTGGAAGTGAGCAACAAGATGCCAAGCATGACCAATTGCCGTTCGATCGGTAACGGAGTGTCTGTGGCTTGGGCGATGAAGACAGTGGCCATGGTCAGGTAAATACAGGTGCCATCGAGATTTAATGAATAGCCTGCTGGCAAGACCAATCCGACGACTGATTTACCACACCCGAGCTCTTCCATTCGTTGCAGCATGCGGGGCAATGCGGACTCCGAGGTGGAAGTGCCGAAAACCAGAAGAATTTCCTCCCGGATGTATCGCAAAAGAGGCCATAGCCGGAGACCGTGGAAGCGCAAGACGAGGCTTAGTCCACCGAAAATAAAGATGCCGCAAGTCAGGTAAACGCAGGCCATGAGCCAGGAGAGGGATACCAGGGTGCTGGTCCCGAACTTTCCGACGGTGTAGGCCATGGCACCGAAGGCTGCCACTGGAGCGAACCTCATCACGAGTCCCACCACACCCATGAGAACTTCCGTTACGCGCTGGATCCCTTCCAGCACAGGTTGGGCGCGGGGACCGAGTCGACCGAGAGAAATCCCAACCAGCAATCCGAGAAAAAGGACGGGAAGAATATCACCCGTGGTAAACGCGCCGACGATCGTATCCGGAATCAGGTTAAGAAAATAGTCTACAACTGTCAGATGTTTAGCGGAGGTAACGAACGATGCTACTTCGGCGGCGTTAAGTGTCTTGGGGTCAATATGCAACCCCTGCCCAGGCCGAACCAGATTGACCACGACAAGGCCGAGGACAAGAGCCACGGTCGTGGCGAGTTCAAAATACAGGATGGTCTTAAAACCTATTCGTCCTACTTTCCGCAAGTTGCCCACACCACCAATTCCAGAAATCAAGGTCAGGAAAACGATGGGTGCCATGAGCGCCTTGATCAACTTGATGAAGGCATCGGCGAGGGGCTTGAGTTCCAAACCCCAGCTCCTGAAAAAGTGACCAACGCACGCCCCGAAAAGGATCGCCAGCAGTACTTGAAAGTAAAGACTCTTGAATGGACGCAACATTTCCCTTCAAAGCCTGGCATTATCGATCAAACGGACTTTCCCAAAGAAAACCGCCAATGCCAGATGCGTTCCCTTCTTGACGCGTTCCACCGGCTCCAAGGTGTTACTCTCAAAAAAAGCGGCGTAGTCCAGCTTCCCGGAGGTTTCCCCCTCGACTTTCCCGCGTATTAAGTCAACCAATTGTCCGACTGGAATCTCCCGACTCTGTCGGACTTGACTTTGACATTCTCGAATGCACCTCGAAAGCACCGTGGCTTCCAGACGTTGCTGGGCTGTCAGGTAAACATTCCTGGAACTCATCGCCAGTCCATCGGGCTCTCGGTGGGTGGGTGCGACCACAATTTTGATGGGAAAATTTAGGTCGGCGCACATCCGTCGAATGACGCTCGCTTGCTGCCAGTCCTTGGCTCCAAACACGGCGACCTCGGGGAGGACACAGTTGAAGAGCTTGGCCACGATCGTCGTCACTCCGCGGAAGTGAGTCGGACGTGATGCACCTTCGAGTCCACTGGAAACTTTTTCCTCCACGACATAGGTCGAGTATGAGCCCTCTCCTTTTCCGGGATACATGGCGGAATCGCTTGGCAAAAACACCGCATCAACACCGGCTTCGCGGCAAAGGCGTAGGTCCCTGCGAAGGTCGCGCGGATACGTCGACAGGTCTTCATGAGCAGCGAATTGAGTGGGATTGACGTAAATACTGACGATGACGCGCCCGATCGCTCCCACTTCCTTGCGGGCCACTTGAACCAACGAGAGATGACCTGCATGGAGGTAACCCATGGTGGGTACAAAGCCGATGCCAAGCTCGCCGAGTTTCCACGTTCGCGCCGCTCTCTGCATTGCCGTTGGTGTCCGGTAAATTTCCACCTTCGATGATTTCCATCTGGAAGTCGACTCGCCAAGCTATAACCGCAACGGATCACTTGCCATCTGAGCTCAGTTTCGTACCATTCCTGCTCAAATGGATTCGCAACTGATCCAGTACCTTCCCGTTTTGATGCTCCTATTGGTGGCCGTCGGCTTCGCCGGGGGCACCTTGGTCGTTTCGGTAATAGCGGGAAAAGTGGGACGCAGGACCCGCACCAAAGACATCCCCTACGAATGCGGCATGTTACCCCAAGGCGAGGGTTCTACCCGCTTATCGGTGAAATTCTATTTGGTGGCGCTGCTGTTTGTTCTTTTCGACATTGAAGTGGTCTTTATGTATCCGTGGGCCGTTGTTTACCGTGACCTGCTTCACGAAAATGCCGCTTTGATCTTGGGCGGAATGGTTAGCTTCCTAGGTACCTTGTTCGCGGGATACTTGTACGCCCTCAAGAAAGGCGCATTCGATTGGACGAAGTAATCGAGTGGATTTGTTCCGCAAAGTATTTTGCCGCAGCGTTCTCCGCCGTAGGTTTTCGCACTCGTTTGGACCTTTTCCGCAGCGGAACTGGACCTTCGGGTCTGCATCATGCCCGAAAAACCCCGAAAGTTTGATTTCATCATCCTCGGTTCTGGAGTAGCCGGACTCACTTTTGCCCTTTCTGTGGCCGAAAAGGGTCGGGTTGCCATCTTGACCAAGAAAAATCGAGCCGATTCCAGTACGAATTGGGCTCAGGGGGGCATAGCCAGTGTGACCTCCCGAGAGGACAGTATCGAACTCCATGTTCAGGACACGTTGGAGGCAGGCGCGGGCCTATGTAATGAATCTGCCGTTCGAACCATCCTTGCCGAGGGACCAGCCCGAATTGCCGAATTAATCGCCTTGGGAACACAGTTCACCGAGCGCGAAATCCCCAATGCCCCGGGATCGAGGGAACTCGACCTGACCAAGGAAGGCGGCCATTCCAAGCGCCGAATCCTCCATGCGAAAGATGCCACAGGAGCCGAAATTGAACGTGCTCTGCTGGCCGCCGTAGGAGCAAATCCCAACATCACCGTTCTGGAAAATCACTTCGCCATCGATCTGATTTTGTCTGGAAAAATCGATTCGTCTCACCCCAACCGGGTCGTCGGGGTTTACGTCTTAAACCAGCCCGCCAACCGCGTGGATGTCTTTGTGGCCCCGGTGGTTGTTCTAGCAACAGGTGGCAGCGGCAAAGTTTATCTCTACACCACCAATCCGGATATCGCGACCGGTGACGGCGTGGCGATGGCGTATCGGGCAGGTGTTGGGATTGGCAACATGGAATTCGTCCAATTTCATCCCACCTGCCTTTACCATCCGCAGGCGAAAACCTATTTGATTTCCGAGGCCGTCCGCGGAGAGGGCGGATGGCTTCTGCGGCGTGACGGCGAGCGGTTCATGGGAAGGTATGATCGTCGGTTGGAGTTGGCACCGCGCGATATCGTGGCACGGGCGATCGATTCCGAAATGAAGCGCACCGGTGATCCCTGCGTCTTCCTCGATATCAGCCATCGGGGCGCGGAGTTTGTTCGCCACCACTTCCCCAACCTGTATGCGCGGTGTCTGGAGTTTGGTATCGATATGACAAGGGAACCAATCCCGGTCGTGCCAGCAGCGCATTATCAGTGCGGCGGAATCATCACCGACCTGGATGGGGCAACAGAATTACCCGGTCTCTTTGCCATTGGCGAGGTGGCCTGTACTGGGCTTCATGGAGCAAACCGATTGGCCAGCAACTCGCTTCTCGAAGCACTTGTCTGCGCCCACCGCGCGGCGAATCGGGTTCTACTGCATCCCCCTGCCCCGGTGGATATCGAAATCCCAACTTGGAAAACTGGGGAGGCGACCGATGCGGATGAATTGGTGGTGGTCTCTCACAACTGGGATGAAATTCGAAGGCTAATGTGGGACTACGTCGGAATCGTTCGGACCAACAAGCGCTTGAAGCGTGCGGAAAAGCGGCTTGGAAATCTCCAGGAGGAAATCCGGGAATTCTACTGGAATTTCAAGGTGACCGCCGACCTGTTGGAACTGCGCAATCTGTGCACCGTAGCCCAACTGATCGTCGAATCCGCGCTGATACGACCAGAAAGTCGCGGCCTGCATTTCAATCTGGATTATCCCGAGCCCGACCCAGCCTGGGCACAACGCAACACCGAGTTACGCAAGATACTGCGATAGTTTTTCGGACTTCGGGGGTGGGAGAAGCAAATGCCCTGTCATTAAGTCAGAATCCTCCCCGAGGGGCAGGAGAGGGATACCTTGCGCGGGCGTCGTTGTTCGGACCGCCCCGGCTCGAAGGAGTATCACCCTACCGATATTGCTTTAAATCAACAGATTACGAGTGAAATGCAAGCGTGGGAGAAAACGCAGTTATTCGGAAGCCAGTCCGACTTGGAGAATTTGCAGAGTGGAGGTTCATCGGGCGGACGCGCTTTGTGCGCTTCGTGAGGGCTAAAATTTTATTGCCAACCGGCGAGGCGACCGATTTATTGCAAACGATTTGCATAACGTCCCAGCACAGCATGGCTCCGTGCGCCCATTAAGGGCGGTCATTGGCGGATGGATGTGCCTATTGCTGTTGTTTTGCGGGACGCTTGCTGCCAGCCCTCAATGGCACCAATGGTTTCATGGTGACGGCGAGGCCGGCGATTCAACGGGTTCCTGTGCAGTTGAACTCCTGGCATCGGGAGGAATCGACGTCGCGGCAGGATCGGAGCCCGAGCTGATCGGGATCGAACGTGCACTCTGGGTGCTTCCGGCTCCTGCCCCGCAGTCGGTCAACGGCTTTGTTTCCCGCTCGGCTCAAAATCGCGGGCCGCCTGTCTTTTGATCGGGTAGGAGTTCGCCAAAAGGGCGAATGTTTCTGTCTGCCCTAGCAATAGGACGTAGGGCCATCCTTGCGAGGATGAAGAATCGTCAGCCACCCATTACAGGGCAGTTCCATGCTCCGAGGGCCACGCTCGGCATAATCCACATACACCCGTCTGGAATCCCATCCAGAGCGGGCTTTTCCGAGACCAATCGTTACCAAACCATTACGCGAATTCTGTTGTCGTTATGTCCGCTCCAGTTTTATCGAAAGCTACTTTCGCTGCGACTCGTCGTGGCACCCGCCCTTATTGGGTATGGACTTCCCTGTTTCTTAGCTCGAGTGCTTTTGCAGAAACAGACATCGGCCATCCCCCGGTAACCAGTCAGACGGCGACGAATGCCGTGACGGTGGAAACCACTACGGTGGTTGGACATTTGGACGAAGCCCGGGAGCAGATTGTTCCCAGTCTTGGGGCAACCTCTTACCTTATCAGCAAAGACCAATTGCAGAACCAAGCGCAAGGGGCAAATGCTGCGTTCAGTCAAGTACTGCTTCGCGCTCCTGGGGTTGCCCAAGACTCTTACGGACAACTCCACGTGCGCGGCGAGCACGCCAACCTGCAGTATCGCATCAATGATGTCCTTCTGCCGGAAGGAATCACGGGCTTCGGACAGGAACTGGATACACGTTTCGTCGATAGCATTTCCCTAGTCACGGGAACTTTACCGGCACAGTACGGATTTCGTACGGCTGGCATTGTGGATATCCACACCAAGAGTGGGGCCTTCAGCCCCGGCGGTTCAGTGGAGTTATACGGAGGAAGCTTTGATACGGTGCATCCCAGCTTTGAATATGGCGCGACCGAAGGGAAGCTGAGTTTTTTTTCCAATGGCAGTTATACTCACAGCAACTTGGGGGTTGAGAATCCGACTTCCAGCTACCAAGCGATTCATGACGTCACCGATCAGTACAAACTCTTTTCATATCTCTCCTTTATTCTCGATGAAACGAGCCGATTGAGTCTGATGGCGAGTGGATCCTTTGGCGATTTCCAGATTCCCAATACACCCGGACTGCCTGCGGGTCATGCGCCCGGTGGCGAGCAATGGATCCCCGGCGCGTTTAATTCGCGACAACTGGATGAAAATCAGCGGGAGCAGAATCTTTTTGGCGTCCTTGCCTATCAAAAATCGGTCGAGCAATTGAATCTCCAAGTGGCGGCGTTTGGGCGAAATAGCGGTGTGCACTTTCGTCCCGACCAACTCGGTGACTTGTTCTTCAACGGCGTCGCCAGCGATGTGGCTCGAAATAGTCTTTCGACCGGCCTACAAGCAGACCTCTCGTATAATCTTACGGACACCCACACTCTAAGGGGCGGCAGCATGGTTCTGTTTTCCTCATCGAACTCTAAAACGGAGACGACCGTATTCGATCTCGACCCAATCAGCCTAAATCCGTCGGGCAGTCCACGAACGATTTCCGATGCCAACACGGTTCGCGGCCAATTTTATGGTTTCTACCTCCAGGATGAATGGCAGGTGCTTCCCAAGGTGACCATTAACTATGGGGGGCGCTTCGATACGGTTGGTGGTTATCTCAATGAGCACCAAATCAGTCCGAGAGCCAATTTAATTTATGAGGCGACCGACTCGACAAAACTCCACGGCGGATATGCCCGGTATTTCACCCCGCCGCCTCTTGAAAATGTTTCGCAAGGCACATTGCAGAAATTTGCCGGCACATCCAATGATCAAGGCATAAGCGGCGACGATGTCACCTCGGAGCGTGCCCATTATTTTGATCTAGGATTAACCCAGAAACTGCTGCCAGGGCTTCAGCTTGGAGTTGACGGCTATTACAAGGTCGCGCGGAATCAATTGGACGAAGGGTTGTTTGGCCAGACCTTGATTCCAGCGGCGTTCAATTACAGCCGGGGTGAGGTTTACGGAGTTGAGTTCAGCGGGACCTATGACCTGGGTGGTCTCTCATCGTACGCCAATGTTGCGATTTCTCGCGGACGAGGAAAGAATTTGGGTTCATCGCAATTCCTATTTGGGTCAAACGACCTGCTGTATGCCCAAACGCATTGGGTGGCCTTGGACCATGACCAAGAAGTCACCGGTTCCTTTGGGGTTTCGTACCATTGGGACTGGACCGACCAGCGAACGCGGATATTTGCGGATTCACTCTATGGAAGCGGACTTCGGCGCGATCAGTTGTTGACCGATGGGAGCGTGGTGCCCAACGGGGGAACCGTCCCCGTTTCCTATACCATCAATCTGGGTATCGAACAGGCTTTTCGAGTCGGGTCAAAACAGTGGCTCAAAGCGCGTCTCGACCTGGTGAATTTGACCGATAACATCTACGAAATCCGGGATGGCAGCGGTGTGGGAGTGAATGCCGCTCAATATGGAATGCGACGAGGTGTATTTGGATCATTGAGTTACACATTTTAGGGGCGAGGGTGGCACTTCGACGTCGGGCATGCCCTCTAGTCGATATCGATTTGTTTCTTCGGACGATTCGGAGCAGATTCCTCCATCGATTATGCCTCGCCGTGCTCGTCTTCCCAATCCTTCCGCCACCGCCGCGATCATTCAGAAGCGATCGGAGCTGCGTCCGACCATCGGGTTAGTCTTGGGAAGTGGATTTGGCGGCGTCACAGCGGCGATGACGATCGAGCGGGAATTTGCCTATCGCGATCTTCCGGGCTTTCCGACCGGCACCGTTCCTGGGCATGCAGGCCGTCTCCTCATAGGGGCATGGCAGGGTGTACCGTTGGCCGTGCTAAGCGGTCGAGCCCACTACTACGAGGGGTTTGAGATGGCGGAATCGACCTATTCCATTCGAGTACTGGCGGAGTTAGGAATCCAGACGGTCCTACTGACGAACGCAGCAGGCGGAATCAATCCTAAATTCAAAATTGGGGATTACATGGTTCTTTCGGACCACATCAACCTCATGGGCTTCAACCCGCTACGAGGGCCAGAGACAAATGGGCTCAATCGTTTTGTAGACTTATCGGCTGCCTATGACCCTGAACTTCGGGGCCGGGCACTGGCGGCGGGGAAGCAGGCAAAGGTAAAAGTGCATACCGGCGTATACCTAGCGGTCTGTGGTCCCAGTTTTGAGACGCCGGCTGAGATTCGGGCATTTAATTCTCTCGGCGCAGATGCTGTCGGAATGAGCACCGTGCCCGAGACGATTGTCGCTCGGCAGCATGGATTGCGGGTGCTGGGCATTAGTTGCATTACCAATGCTGCCGCCGGTCTCGGAGGTGAGGGACACGTCGTTTCGCACTTGGATGTCATGGAACTGGCTGAGCAACGGCAAGGCCACGCAGTGAGACTGTTAAGCCATTTGATTCCCGAGCTACCAACTTGATGGGTGGCTGACCTCGACTCGTTATTTCGGGACCACTGGTTATGCTACACGCTCCAAGAGAAGCCGATATTCGGCTCTTAGTCGGTCCAGCAGGGGTGAAGCCGGTAGCGAGCTTCCATTGAGTGCAACGACGGGTGCAAGTCCGAAGCCGCTACTGGTAATAAAGACTCCGGCCTGCTGAAAAAGGGAGGGAGGGAGCTGTCGGTCCTCTTCAAATCGAATATTCAGGTCCCGACAGATTTCGATAACCACGGAACGAGTGACACCGTCCAATGCTCCGGTCGATAGTGGCGGGGTCACGACCGTGTTTGAGCCATCGATCCAAAACAGGTTGCCGCGGCTAGAGGTCGCCACCATGCCCTCCGTATCGGTCAATAGGGCTGCGGAAGCTCCTGCCTCGTCTGCTTCAATTTGTGCAAGAATGATGGGCAACTTGCTGGCGGTCTTAAACTTCCCGAGGGTATCACCCGAAGGAAGACGAACGGTGCTGAGGTGTAGCGTAACAGATAGATACTCAGGAGTCTGGTCGTCGGCTGTGGCTGTTATCGCCAGTGAGGGTGAATGAGTTCCTACGACAGAGTAGCCCCTGATACCGGAGCCTCTACTCAAGTGAAGGCGGGCGATGCCATTGGAGACTTGGTTGGCATCGATGATAGTGGACAAGGCAGATCGCACCACCGACTCGGAGTAAGGAACGGGCAGGCGAATGAGCTGTGCGCCGGAGTTCCATCGTGTCCAATGGTCGTTCCATCGAAATGGCAGTCCCTGATGGATACGAAGGGTTTCGAAGAGACCGTCGCCGTACATCCATGATCGGTCTGAAATCGGAACGGTGGCTTTGTCGGAAGGCAGCAAAGCACCATTCAACCAAACTCGAAGGTTCATCGTTGGCGGTCCTCCAGACCGTGTTTGGAAGTCACCGCAAGGTTGAAGCAAGAAAAACTGCGTGAAAATTGCGCATCCATGACAATTCTCGCTCGTGCAACCGAAAGATGGCCGTTGTAATCCCTTGGTATTGAGGCATTCAGAAAAAATGGCATTGCGGGTGCTAGTTTAGCGAAAAGGCGTTGACTCGAAAGGGCAGTCCCCTAATGATTTGCGCCACACAACTCCGTTTACACATCACAAAACCTATGAACCGTACTCGTATCTCGCGGCAAAGCGCTTTTACGCTGATCGAGCTCCTGGTCGTGATCGCGATTATCGCGATTCTGGCCGGCATGCTCCTTCCGGCACTGGCCAAGGCCAAAGCCAAGGCCAACCGTATTGCTTGCGTCAACAATCTCAAGCAGCAGGGTATCGCATTCCGTATCTTCTCCACGGACAACGCTGGACGTTTCCCCTGGAACATCGACACCAACAACGGTGGAACGCTTGACACCGCCAATACTTGGATGAATGCCCAGCATGCGTATCGCCATTTCATCGCGGTGTCCAATGAGTTGAACACTCCCAAGGTGATCATCTGTCCCTCTGACTCTGACACGACAGACGGCGTCACCGCCAAAGGTGTTGCGACAAATTTCTACTCGATGACGCTCAGCAGCGCGACCTACAAGTATAACGCCGCCGTTAGCTATTTCATTGGCCTCGCTGCTGATGAACAGCAGCCCCAGAGCATCCTCGGTGGCGACCGGAACGTGTCCGGCGACACCACCGCAACGACCCCAACCCTCTACGGCGGCAAAGCTGCTGATCCTTCCGGTACTGGCGCTCCCTCCGGTCAAACTGGATTCGTGTTGGCGACCGTTCCTACCACAGGTGCCAACGCAACCAAGATTGGCTACACCCAAGCCATCCACTCCACCCAAGGCAACGGTTTGCTGGGCGACGGTTCGGTCCAACAATGGTCCAGCGGTCGTTTCCGCCAAGCTTTGATCGACGCGATCAACAATACCGGCACCTCTCCGATCACCTTCCTCTTCCCCAACAACAACGGGCAGCTATAAGGACGAATGGGCCGGAGGAGACTTTGCCCATGAATTGAGAAGGCACCCTTCGGGGTGCCTTTTTTTTGCCAGCTAGGACAAGTAAAACCAATGGGAGCCACTAAATAGGGCTAAAGCAGAAGCTGCATGTCGATGACGTCCAACCATCGACCAAACTTGAAGCCTACTTCGCGAAAATAGGCCACACGCTCAAAACCGTGCCGAGCGTGAAGTCGAAGGCTCACCTCGTTGCCGGCATCAATGACCGCGATAATCGCATGGAGGCCACGCTCGCGCGCAGAAGTGATTAGCGGGGGAATCAATTGATTCCCCAATCCTTGGCCCCTCCAACCTGGTGCCACATAAATTGAGTTCCCAGCTGTGAATCGATAGCCAGGCCGATCATGGTACGGATTAAGGGAACTCCACCCAACGACGCGATGTCCTGCTTGGCCTGATTCTTTTTCGGCGACCCAAATGGCATAGTTACCCTGTCGATGGGAATCGAACCATTCGATGCGGCGCTCTAGCGTACTGGGTTCGTAATCATAACTAGCGGTCGAGTTGAGCACCGCCTCGTTGTAGATTTCCAGAATATCGGGACAGTCGTCGCGTCGGGCAGGGCGAATCGTCACCGTTGGTTTCATGGACGGAAAATGGTCGAAGGAAGTGTAGGTTGTTTCGGGTCAAACTGCGACGGGTGCCTTGATAGCCGGATGGGGATCGTATCCTTCCAGCACAAAATCATCGTACTGGAAATCGCGCAACTCGCGAACAGACGGATTCAGGCGCAGTTTGGGCAGCGGTCGTGGTTCCCGGGATAACTGAAGCCGTACTTGTTCGACGTGATTGGAGTAAATATGGGCGTCGCCCAGAGTGTGGATGAATTCCCCGAGTTGAAGACCTGTGACCTGCGCCACCATCATCGTCAGGGCCGCATAACTAGCGATATTGAAAGGTACCCCGAGGAAAAGGTCCGCACTCCGCTGATAGAGCTGGCAGGAGAGTTCCCCATCAGCGACGTAGAATTGAAAGAGAACGTGGCAGGGCGGCAAGCGCATCTGGGGCACATCGGCAGGATTCCAGGCCGTTACGATTAGCCGCCGAGAATCGGGGTTGCGCCGGATTTGGGCTACGACTTCATCCAATTGATTGAGGGATTTCCCGTCACGGAGGGGCCATTGAGTCCATTGGGCACCGTAGACTGGACCGAGGTCGCCGGTTTGAGGGTCCGCCCATTCATCCCAAATGGTCACACCGCGATCCTGCAACCAGCGCACATTGGTTTCTCCACGAATAAACCAAAGCAATTCCCACAGAATACTCTTGAGGTGAACTTTCTTGGTGGTCACCAAAGGAAATCCGTCGGCGAAGCGATACCGGGTTTGAGTTCCAAATAGGGACCGGGTGCCGGTGCCGGTGCGGTCGGACTTTAACCGTCCATGGTCCAGCACTTGTTGGAGAAGCTCTAAATAGGGACGCATCTTGCTGAGCAAGGTTGCCAACCCGCCCGCCTGGGTGCAAGCGAAGGGAAATTGATATCTTTGTCCTTTTCAAGTCGGAGCCCCCGACCCGAGCTTATTTGCATGCCTTCAAGAAAGACGTCCACGGTTCACGGAGTATCCAGACCACCATTGGAACGTATGTTGCGTATCCACGATGCACTTTCGGAGCAGCGATATCCGAATTCCAGCACATTGGCGGCTTCATTGGAAGTCAACCCCAAGACCATCCTGCGGGATTTGGAGTTCATGCGGGATCGAATGAACCTGCCGATTGAATGGGACGCGAAGAATCGAGGCTTTCACTATACGGAATCGGTGGAGGCATTTCCGACGATGAAGATTACCGAGGGCGAGTTGGTTGCTCTTCTGGTCGCGGAAAAGGCTCTGCATCAATATCGCGGAACACCTTATGAGGACCGATTGGTGGCCGCCCTACGTAAGCTGGAGCAAGCGTTACCGGAAACCGTTTCGCTCAATCTGGCTGATTTGAACCACACCATCTCTTTTCGAACGACAGCAGAGCCGGTGGTTAATCTGCCGATCATGGAAAAATTGTTTCGCGCCGCCCAAGAACGCGAACAATTACGATTGAGCTATAAGAAGCCTGGAGCGAAACAACCCGAGGACCGCGTTGTTGATCCCTACCATGTAGCCAATGTGAACGGCGATTGGTACCTGTTTGCCTTCGATTACACCCGGAACGCCATTCGGACGTTCGCCCCTGTGCGCATCCTCAGCGCCAAATCGACTGGAAAAACATTCGCCCGACCGGCCCGCTTCCAACTGGACCAGCAACTACGGGATAGTTTCGGCATTCATTCCCGGGAAGGTGAATTTGACGTGGTTATTCAGATTGAGGAATCGATTAGCGACTACATTCGGGAGAAACGCTGGCATCCTTCGCAAGAACTGCGGGAGCTAGCCGGTGGCAGGTTGGAGTTACAGATGCGATTGGGGAGTCTCCAGGAAGTACAGCGTTGGGTGTTGGGCTGGGGTGGGGGGGCTCGGGTTGTTGGTCCACCTGAATTATTGGCCTCGGTACGCGAGGCTGCGGCTCGGTTGGTGGAACGGCACAGAGAGCGGTGAGGTGTCTTGGAACCTGAGGGGCTCGCGAAAAGACTCTGACCACCGTCGAATTCACAGCCATTTCAAAAGCGCCAGAAGACTGGCGCAATCCACGACCTGGCGGACATCCCCTCGATCCACAACTCGGTATCCGCTCAACGGACATTTTCCGGCTTTTCGTTTGGCAGGACCTACCGGCATGCTGTCCGCAGTGAATCGCATTGTCGCTCGTTTTGAACAGCTTCGCAATCAGGGACAAAAAGGATTGGTCATCTACATCGGAGCCGGAGATCCCCATTTGGTAGCAACGCTGGAATTGGCGTTGGGATTTGAAAAGGCGGGCGTGGATGTGGTGGAATTGGGTGTTCCGTTCAGCGATCCTTTGGCCGACGGTGTCGTGAATCAATTGGCGGCGCAACGTGGACTGGCAAGCGGAACAACGCCTCCGAAAGTATTGGCGATGGTAGCGGAGTTGAGAAAGCAATCGCAGGTACCCATTGTTCTGTATATCTATTTCAATCTGTTGCACCGAGTCGGCTTGGAAAATTTCATTCATGATGCCGCGGCATCCGGAGTGGATGGATTGTTGGTCCTGGACTTGCCTCCGGAAGAGTCAGCCAACTATGAATCGCTGATGTCCGAGGCGGGGCTTTGCTCCATTTACTTGATAGCGCCTACGACACCGGAGGAGCGCATCGAGATCATCGCGCCCCGCGCCCGAGGGTTCATCTACTACGTGAGCCGCGAAGGGGTCACCGGTATGCAGTCAACCATCAGCACGACCATTGGAGAGATGGTTGCCCGGATTCGTCGGCATTCCCAACTTCCGATTGCGATTGGCTTCGGTGTCTCGAACGCCGAGCAGGCCCGACAGGTGGCTTCTCATGGTGACGCGGTCGTCGTTGGGAGCGCGGTGGTCAACCGCATCGGCAAGCACGGCGACACCCCCGGACTGGCCGATGAAGTTTGTGGATTTGTGCAAACGCTTTCTCAAGCCATCAAATCATCAGCAACCAAATGACTTCACCTGCTTCTCAATCACAACGACACCGATTTGTGGTCATCATGGCCGGTGGAAAAGGCGAACGCTTCTGGCCAGTCAGTCGCGAAGCGACCCCCAAGCAATTGATCACGCTGCTCGGAGATCGTTCCTTCCTCCAGCAGGCGGTCGACCGCGTGCGGGCGTTAGTTCCGATCGAAAATATCCTGATTATCACCAATGCCGTGCAAGCGGCAGCGGTACGGGCGCAGCTTCCAGACCTCCCGGCATCGAACATCGTGGGTGAACCGATTGGGCGCGATACCTGCGCGGCGGTAGCCTTGGGGGCGGCATTGGTCGGGGCTCGGGACGAACACGGCGTTCTGGCGGTCCTTCCGGCAGACCATGTCATTCCCGACACGGCTAAATTTCAGCAGGTCCTTTCCGACGCGTTTGGCGTGGCTGCCGAGCAGTCGGTGATTGTAACCATCGGCATCCACCCCACTAGTCCGGAAACGGGGTATGGCTATATCCAATCGGGTGAACCGCTTTCCTCGCTTGTTGCGGAGCGAGTTCAGGCGACTCGATTTTTCAAGGCCCTACGCTTTGTCGAAAAGCCAAACCTTGAAACGGCGCAGCGTTATTTGGCCGAAGGCAACTACCGCTGGAACGCGGGCATGTTTGTCTGGTCTTACCAGACGATCCGACACGCATTGACGGAACATCAGCCAGAGATTGCCGCTGCCGCAGAGCGATGGCGGTTGGCGGCTCAGCAAGGTCAGGAAGTATTGGTGCGCGTCCTAGAAAACGAGTATCCCTCGGTCAAAAAGATCAGCATCGACTTTGCAGTCATGGAAAAGGCCCGGAACGTGGTCGTGGCGGACGGCGCATTCGATTGGGACGACCTCGGAGCGTGGCCTGCACTTTCCCGGCATCTGGCGCTGGACGCCGATGGCAATGCCCTAGTGGGTTCGGTAGTTCAAGTGGGTGCTACCGGAAATATTGTCTATGACGCCCGGAAAAAGAACCGAACCCCGATCACCTTGGTCGGTTTGAAGGACTCGATTGTGGTCGTGACCGACGATACGATGCTGGTGGCCGCGCGCGGCGAGGCCCAGCGCATCAAGGAACTGGTGAAACTACTGGCAGGGAATCCGGCTTTTAGATATCTGGTGTAGGACCAAGCCTGAAATGGGCGCTTATAGCGGGCCCAATAAAGTCAGAATGGGCGTGCAATCTAATTGTTGCTCCCGATTCGCCCCTTCAGGGCTTGACAGTCTTTGCCGAGACCAGCTTGGGCGATGCCCAAGGCTGGTATAAGGTTACGCCGATGGCGTGGAAATAAACTCGGATGAGAGCTACTTCTTGCCGGAAGGTTTGCCCTTCTTGGTCTCTTTTGGCTCTTCCGACTTTTTGGCAGGAGTAGGCTCAGGAGCGGGTTCTTCGGCTCGCTTGCCACGCTTTTCTGCGCGAGGAGCATCCTTCTTTTCGACGGGAACGACTTCGGGAAGCGGGGTGGTGCTCTTAATGATCAGCTTGAGCGTCACCTTGACTTCTGAGTGAAGGCGCAGTTCCACTTCGTGCTCGCCCAAGGAGTGGATTGGCTTCTCCAGGTGGATTTTCTTCTTGTCGAGCTGGACGTCCAATTGGGTCTTGAGAGCATCGGCGACGGTACCAGAAGTCACGGAACCGAACATTTTGCCGTCTTCACCGGTTTTGACGCTGAGGGTCAAGGTCACCTTGGCCAAGCTCTTGCCCAACTCGGACATGGAGTTGAGTTCGTTGACTTCACGCTCGGCACGTCGCTGGCGGAGCACTTCCAGACGGCGCTTATTGGCACCGGTCAATGGGATGGCCAACCCTTCGGGGATGAGATAATTGCGGGCATAGCCAGCCGAAACCTTGACTTGGTCGGTTTCAGCTCCCAAGCCCACGACATTTCTGACGAGAATGACTTCAGTTTTTGACATACGAACGAATAAAAATTGGATGTTGCGAAATCGATGTAACGAATGGATCAAAACGGCACGTCATCCTCTTCAATGGGAGGCGGACCGTCCGATTCTTGGGCTGATGGCGGCGCGGAAGCTTGAGGCTGACTCGGACGGGGCCGCGAAGGAGGTGGTACAGGGGCTCCCCCGCCAACCCCACCGCCGTCTTGTGCGCGGGCGTCAAGAAAGGTGAAGCTTTCCAGAACAACCCCCAATTTGCTCCGCTTCTGGCCGGTGGCTTTGTCATCCCAAGTATCCAGCTTGAGGCGCCCTTCCACGAGGATAGGCTTGCCCTTACGCAAGTACTGGGAGATCACTTCCCCTTGCTGCCCCCACGCATCGACGTCGACATAGGTCACCTCTTCCCTGGTCTCACCGGTATCGGTCTTGTAAGAGCGATTAACAGCGAGCCGCAGACGCGCAATGGCGGTCCCCTTGGGCGTGTACTTAAGCTCGGGGTCTGCCGTCAGATTACCCGCAATGATGACTTTATTGAAGCCGCGCATGGGAGTTGGGTTGGAGGGTGAGGGAGCGGGTCAGGCCCATTGGAGTGGGCTGACATCGGGAAAGGGGTGAAGTTGACCTCAGGCAGGTAGGGGAACCGGGATATTGGGAGCGTCCGTGAAAAGAACCCGGTAGACTTCATCAATCAAGGTGAACTTGCTGCGCAATATGGCGATGGCGGCAGGTTCAGCCTCAAAAAGAATATTGACGTAGTGCCCTGCGGACACGCGCTTGTCCGGAACGCGGGCGAAAGCCTTTTTTTCCAGTTTCTGGACGGTATCGACGCGACCACCGGCGGCGCTGATCACGGCCTTGACCTTGTCGACGGCCTCGTTCAGGCCCTCTTCTTTGTTCGTCATGTCGAGGATGAATAATCCTTCGTAGCGTTTCACTGCGATTCCTTTCTATCTGCTGCCTGAACTTGGAGTTTTGGCAAACCTCAGGTTGACCTCACTCCACTTTCCCGTTGTACAAACTCATGGCCTTGGCGATTCCATCGCCCAGCCAACACTCGACTTGAGCTTCCGCTCGGGAGATCGATTTCTCCCACAACGGCAGCTCTTCGTCACTAAATTTTTCCAAGACATAATTGGCGATATCCCGTCCACCCGTTTGCGGACGCGCAATCCCCAACTTCAACCGAGGGTACATCCGGGTACCCAAATGCCGCTCAACCGACTCAAGACCGTGGTGTCCTCCAGGACTCCCATCGGCCCGCAAACGTATCGAACCCAAAGGTAAGTCGGCGTCGTCAACCAATATCAAGACGTTGCCTGCATCGACCCGATAAAAGCCAGCGACCTTGGCCACTGACTCTCCACTGGCGTTCATGTAGGTCGACGGTTTGCAGAAGATCAATCGGTCCCCTTCTCTTCTACCCTCTGCTACTTCGCCCTGAAACTTTGCTTCCAATCTCCAGCTGGCCCGCCATCGATCGGCTAACCGATTTGCCAGCATAAAGCCGGCATTGTGACGCGTATCCCGGTACTCGCGTCCCGGATTGCCTAGCCCGACGATCAATCTCATGGGAGGCGGGAAGCGAAGAAAGCCAACTGCGGCGTTGGGCTAAAATCCCGACGCCACAATGCGGTGGGCTATTTCTTCTTGTCTGCGGGCTTCTTGTCGCCCGCCTTGTCCGCTGCCTTGGCATCGGGTTTGGCTCCAGCTTTGGCTGCGGTGCCTTCTTCCTTCTTTTCCTTGATCATTTCGGGCTGCTTGCCATCGGCAGGAGCTGCAGCGGCTTCTGCTTCCGCCGTGAGCGGAGCGGCCACTGCGAAAACTGGAATCTTCTTGTCGCCGAGGAGTTCAACCCCCTCGGGGGCTTTGATTTCCCCGATGTGCAAGGTCTCGTTAACCTTCATATGGGAAACATCGACCACGATTTGGTCGGGCAGGTCCTTGGGCAAAGCACGAACCTTGAGCTTGAAACGGACGTGCTCCAGAGTGCCGCCACCGGACTTGACACCTTCGGATTCTCCCTTCGCTTCAACGGGGACCTCGATGGTCACCTTTTCGTCCGGCTTAACCTCGTGAAAATCGATGTGAAGAACGCTGGCTGTCAGTGGGTTGTGCTGAACGTCCTGGACGATGGCCAAGCGGTTGGGAACAGGATCATTGGCGACGGTGAGGTCGACGAGAATGATTTCGGTGTGTGCTTTATGGACCAGCTCTTCAAATTGTTCGACATCCACTTCCAGATTCTGGGGAGCGTGGTGACGCCCGTAGATGACAGCAGGGATGAGCCCCTTCGCCCGAAGTAGACGAGAGCCCTTGCGATGAGACAGCGTGCGCGGTTGAGCGCCTAGTGGCAATGATTTCATGTCAGTCGTATCAGCCGACGCCCAATTTTCATCTTCCGGACTTCCGGAATGACGTCTAACTGGTGCGCCCGCCCTTAAACTCGAACAGCGATGTCACCGAACTGTTCCCGTGGATGCGTTTGATCGCCTCCCCGAGCAGACCGGCAACCGAGAGGGTGGTGATGTTCACTCCCTCGATCGCAGAGCGGCGTATAGTATCGGTCGTGATGAGTTCGTCAATGCAGGAATTCCGCATTCTTTTGATCCCAAGGTCACTGAGAAGCGCATGGGACACGCAGGCGATGACGGAATTAGCTCCCCGGGCCTTTAGCAAAGCAGCCGCGCTGGTCAAGGTTCCGGCCGTTTCGGTCAAATCGTCGACGAGTAACACGTTTTTCCCAGCGATATCCCCAATGACGGCGGTGGCCTCGGTTTCGGTTGGGCTTTTTCGGCGCTTGGCGACGATGGCCAGTTCGGCATCCAATTGCTGGGCATAGGCGTAGGCCATCTTGATGCCGCCCACGTCGGGACTCACCACCACCAAGTTTTCGATCCGCTTGCTGTGGAGGTATTCGTAAATCACCGGGGCCGCATAGAGGTGGTCGACGGGAATATCAAAAAAGCCCTGAATTTGTTGGGCATGCAGGTCCATGGTCAGGATGCGATTGGCACCGGCGGCCACCAAGAGGTTGGCGACCAATTTGGCGGAAATCGGGACGCGCGGTTGGTCCTTTCGGTCCTGGCGGGCGTATCCGTAGTAGGGCAAAACAGGGGTAATCCGGGCAGCGCTCGCTCGTCGGACGGCATCCATCATGATGAATAGCTCCATCAAGTGATGATTGGTCGGCGGGCAGGTGGACTGGACGATGTAGACATCCTCACCGCGGACATTCTCATCGATTTTGACGTAGGTTTCCCCGTTAGGGAACGCACTGACCGTGCATTTCCCAAGCGGCACGCCAATGCTGGAACAAATCGAGGTCGCCAGTTCGATATTCGAATTTCCCGAGAAGATTTTCACTAGGAGGAGTGGTGTCCGGTCAAATCAGCCAAAAATGGAAATGCCACCGTCACCGGTGGCAGGTTTATTTCGTAACCCTACGGTAACAAGTCAAAGCAATCGGCGCAAAGTTGTTTTTCCTCGGCACAACCAAGGCATTGCCAAGTGCTTGAGAAACGGGTCCATTCTCTTCATGCGAGTCTGGGGAACTCATTTTCGAGGAATGGACCATGTACCGAGGACGTTGATCCGCGAATTGGGTATTATTAGCGCTGGGATTGTTCTTTGTACTCCAATCGAGCTCAAGGCGGCTGGGACAACCAATGAACCGGTGATGACGGTGCTGACCAATGGGGTTGCGCAATTGGATGCGGCGGTGACCTGGCTTGGGTTCAAGGAAGCGACGGGAACACCCGACCTTTTGCACCTAGCTAACCTTGCAGGGATGGTCGTCTACATCGCTTACTTTGGTTCCAAATTCCTCCAACTGAGACGAGCCGATTCGGCTCCTTTATCCGAAAACTGTTTTGCAATCGCTGCGATGACGGGAGGTGCCCAACGTGTCGCACAAGCGGCGATCACCAGCCTGGCGAGGAATGGAAACATCATCCTGGGCGGGCCAAATGGAGTGGCCGTGATAGCAATGGGACCGCTTCAAAGCGAGGTGACCGATTTGGAACGAGCGGTTTATAATACCCTCTCTGAATCGGACGGAATTCGGGTGTTAGATTTGGTCGACAAAGTCAAAGGGCTGACTGCTGTTCAAGAAATCGTCTGGAAAACACCTCCCGTAGCCGATCGATCGCGGGTACCATTCTGGGTCAGATTGCCGTTTAGTCTATTGTACCTTTTGGCGTTTGCGCTGGTGGGATACCGGCTTTATCGACACTACGAGGACGGATCAGCGTGGCAGGATTGGTACCACGGATGGGGTCAAGTGGCGTCAATGGGGGCGTGGGCCTATCTGATGAGCTTTTTCCCCTGGAAGAACGACCGTTGGATGAGCTCGCAAAAGCGCCTGTCAGACCGGCTCAAGAAGGCCTATCCAGATATTGGAGGTGCATTGACCGCACATGCGGATCATCGGGATTGGGCGATGGCTGTGGCAGTCCATGGTCCGTACGCGCTTTCGGGGACCCCGCTGGCCGATTATGTGGTGCAGTTTGGGTATTCGGCGTAAGAGGGATTCGGAGGCAGATTATTAACCGCAGATTGGCGCAGATTTTCACAGATTCTTTTGATGTCCATCGGGTCCTGTTTCTGAAACTGGTTGGGTTCTCTAATGCTTTTTGATCCAAACCTTGAGGAACCCATGAGGAGACTCCGGCTGCGGTGTATCGCGCCGCCATCCCCAAAGCGCCAGAGGACAGGCGCAGTCCACGACCTGGCGGATATCCTTTTGCCCATGACTCAGGAAGCGCCGTAGACTGTGGTTGCCGCATCCAGAAATGCCTACAGGCAAGTGGAAAAGCTTTTTTGGGGAACACCAAAAGCCTAAGCCGCATTGACGACCGAATTATAGCGCCAGGAGTTGTCGGACGGAGTTCATCACAATCGGAGCGGAAATCGAATTCAGGCAGTCGGAGGTTGATCGCTCCAAGCAGGGTGGTTTGCGCTGACCGGCACACGCACAGGCAACGGTGAGGTGGCCGTGGTGTCGCCCGCGGGGAAGCCACTCTTCCATGCCAAAATACTGGCGAAACAGCGCAATGGTGGGTGTGTCCAATGCCATGGCCAGGTGGAGCGGACCGGAATCGCAGCCGATATGGAGTCGACAACGCATCAGCAGGGCGGCGAATTGCGGTAAGGATGGCTGAAGGATGGAGAAAACGCGACCGTCGCCGACGGCGAGGGAAAAATCCCGCACCCGTTCCTGTTCGCGAGTGCTCGCCCCGGAAGTCACAACGATTGCTAATTCGGGGAATTCCGCTGTGAGTTGTCTACCGAGCTCAATCCATCGATGCAGCGGCCATTCTTTAATGGGAGTACTGGCACTCAATGACAGGTGAATGGATTGTGCCGGAATTTTCTTGGCGGCCCAACGGTTGGCTTCCTCTGGGATTTCAAGGTTGAATCGGGCAGGCCCGGCGATGGGGAGTCCGCATTCCTTAAGCATCACGCGGCGCTGCTCATAAACGGGTTGCAGGCGGTCGGGTTGCGGAACCCAATGCCGGATCAGCCATGGATTCCAAAAATGCCAGCGGTCGGAAACCCGTGCGACCCCATGGCGAGCGCCGGTAAGCCCCATGAGGATAAGAGTCCTATCGGCCCCGGTGAAATTGAGGGCCAAGTCAAAGCGGGCACGTCGAAGGGCCCAGACGGTTCGGATTTGTGCCCAGGTCGAACGGCGGGCCTTGTCCAATTCGATAGCCCAGACGCGATGAATCCAGGGAGTCAGCGTTAGAACCGCAGCCCCGAGCGGTGTCGTCACCACATCGATTTGTGCCTCCGGGTAATGTTGTCGCAATTCCCAGAGCGCGGGAACGAGGTGCACCGTGTCGCCGAGGAAACCGAGATCGACCACTACCAACCGACGTGCACCGACGGTTAGCGAATACAGTTCGGTTGTTGAGGACATTGGCGAAGATGGGCTCGATCAAGACTGAAGAAATGGGCTTGCCGTCCGGCGTCACTTGGCCCGAACTCGTGAATCGATGAGGCGTGGATATTTGATAGGGGCGCTGGCGCTCTGGTTGATTTCGTTGTCGGTGATCAGCGTGCGGGTTGCGATCAATCCAATCAAGCGCACGGTCACGCCAACCTACCATCAGGCGTCCCGTGATTGGGCGGAACGCAAGACTTTATATGAAGGGACATCAGGCATGCATTACCTGCCCCCTTTCGTAGCCTTGTACGCGCCGTTTGAATGGATGCCACTGCGGCTGAGCGAGGTGGTATGGCGATGGCTGGGCACGGCCATGATCGCGGGCGGCCTCTGGCGTATTTGCCGCTCTTGCTCCCAATCGGCGGAACGATTGGACCGGGATTTCTTTTTCGTCACCGCTTTGTCTTTCCCCCTATGTCTTCCCGCCATCAGTAATGGTCAAGCCAACGCAACGATGGCGGGGTTGTTCTTGCTGGCGACCGCATGCTGTCTGGAAAAGCGTATGTGGTTGGCAGCCCTGTTTCTGGGGTTGACGGTGGCCGTGAAGCCGTTGGGGATCGCTGCGATTGGGCTGGCCGTGGCCGTATTTCCGAGCCTGCTGGTTCCTTCTCTAGTGGCGACCATTGCGGTTCTTCTCCTGCCCTATGCCACAGCTCCGGCACCGTATGTCACCAGCCAGTATCAGGCGTCCTGGGCCAATTTGCGCGAATGCGCGGTGATTTCCGAGAACCGCTTTGCTGATTTAAACGGGATCATCAGAGCTTTTGGGACCGAGCTCAATGGCACGCCCGGGCTCGCCCTACGGGCGATCGCTGGACTGACGATGTTTGTCCTCTGCGTGGTTTGGGTGCGTCGGCAATCCGAACCTGGACGCAGCTTGGCATGGTATGGGTTTTCCGCCCTCTACCTGATGTTGTTCAATCCAATGACCGAGGCAAACAGCTATGTGATTCTGGCTCCCGGCTTTGCCTTGGCTTCGGTATTAGCGTGGAATCGAGGGCTGCGCACAACGGCTTGGTTTTGGGGAGCAGCCGTACTCAGCATGGGACTTCTCCCCAATCTCGTTCGTCCGCTCTTTGGCAATAGCTTCGCGCTCGTCTGGCATCCGATCATGGCTTTGCTTTTGCTCGGGTGGTTGGTTGCAGTGGTCTTGCGGACGTCGCTTTTGGTTGATTCGGACGGGCTTTCGGCGGGAATAAAATTGGGGAAAGGCGCTGGTTGACGTCGGTACGGCAACCCTCTGTAGAGCGAATTCTGGAGTCTTACTTCGCTCGGACGGTATCCGACGTCCGCGAACGGGGAGCGGTGGTTAGGGGAACGGGCGGGGGCGTGACGGGGCACGGCCATGGCTCGACGAGGTCTCGCCCTACCGATGTTGCTTTACGTCAAGGAGTTACGTGTGGATTATGGGAGCAGGAAGCAAAGCGGTTATTTGGAGTCCAGAAACTCTTTCCGCTTGCGCTCGGGGCCGGAATTGGTCGCACTTCTGGTCATCCATGAAACTGCGTCCACTCTTTGCCGTGGCGGCCATTGCCATCGGCATCTCCTATCTCCCTATAGTCCACGCTTCTCCTATCCCTGATGAATATCGGAT
>CAILNN010000080.1 GCA_903835555.1 uncultured Verrucomicrobiota bacterium | reverse complement strand
CTAGGATATCCCATTTTGTCCCTTTGGGACAATCTCCGAGACGCTGTGGCTTAGAAATATTCCCCTAACCTTTCAATGCAGTCCCATTCTTATCCTGCGCAATATGGCCAAACTCCTATCCCTTTGCGACAACGGCGTATGATATGCCGACACAGCAGTGCCATATAATTCTGATAGAAATCGTTCCTTATGAAACGATTTAACAGATCGAGTATCGATAGAAGCGGAGCGACGGAATTCGATAGTCCTTCCGGCGCTAGATACTCCCTTCGGAATCGGAGGCGATTATTCGGTCGCATCGTGGCATGCGTCGCAGTCCTCGTCGCGGTTCTGGTTTTTGGCTGGGTGGGAATTGGTTGGATACCGATGCCGGTTGAACTGGCTCAATCGCGTCCGGTCAGCGTGGAGTTTTTGGACCGTCACGGGACATCCCTACGGGTTCTGGCAAATACTCGGGGGCTGGTTTCGCGAAGCGCGACGGAATCGGATACCCCGCCCTGGGTTGAAAACGCCACCATTGCGGCGGAAGATGCCCGATTTCGGCGGCATGCGGGAATGGATTTCTTGGCGACTGCGCGAGCGCTTGGTCAACTGGTTTGGCATCATCGCATTATTAGCGGAGCCTCGACCATCACCCAACAACTGATTAAACTGGCTCATCCGTGTCCGCGTACCTGGGCGAACAAAATGCTGGAAGCCGCTCAAGCGATACGATTGGAGCAAGATTGGGACAAGGATTGCATTCTCCATGCCTATCTGGAGCGATTGGACTACGGGAACCGGTGCCAGGGCATTCGTGAGGCGGCCCGGCATTACTTTGGAAAACAGCCTCAGGACCTCGATCTGGCGGAGTCGGCCTTTCTCGCCGGACTTCCGCAAGCTCCGACTCGACTGAATCCACGCATTCACTTTGAGCGGGCCAAAGCCAGGCAACGGTGGGTGCTGCGCCGTATGGAATCGCAGGGGACGGTCTCGTCGGAAGAAAGAGCCACGGCCGAAAGAGAGCCTCTATCTTTATCGCCCAGTACCCGGGAATTCGCGGCACCCCACTTTGTCGACTGGATGCGACGTTCCAGCGATGCCCCAAAAATGGCCGGGCCGATCCGCACCACCCTCGATCTTTCCCTTCAAAATGAGTGTGAGGCGATTCTACGGACTCATCTGGCTCCGCTACAGAATCGCCAGGTCGGACAAGGAGCGGTGGTGGTCTTGGACAACCGAACGGACGAACTGCTCGTGATGGTGGGTGGCGTTGATTGGTTTGAGCCACGCGAGGGGCAGGTCAACGCCGCGACGGCGCGGCGTTCGCCGGGGTCGGCATTGAAACCGTTTACCTACCTCCTCGCGTTGGAAGCAGGGGCGACCGCTTCCGATGTGGTTCCCGACGTACCGACCGAATTCCCGACTCCTACAGGCGTGTTTCGTCCGCTGAATTATGATCACCATTGCCGTGGTCCTATGCGATTGCGATTGGCGCTGGCCAATTCTCTCAACATTCCAGCCGTCCGGGTGCTGAATACCTGGAGTAGCCCCTCCCGGCTCAGACAGCGCCTGACTGATTGCGGTATCACGACATTGGATCGATCCGATAAGGACTATGGGCTTGGTTTGACTCTGGGGGATGTAGAGGTGCAGTTGTTGGAGTTGGTCAATGCTTATGCCACCCTGGGGCGGTTGGGAGAGTGGCGTCCGGTTCGCGTCTTTCGCGATCAGGCATCTGCGGGAACGCCGCGCCGCGTTGCCGACCCAGCGGCCTGTTGGTTGATTGCAGATATCTTGGCCGACACGGATGCGAGGTCGATGGCGTTTGGCAATGATTCACCGCTGAGGTTTGATTATCCAGTGGCATGTAAAACCGGAACCAGCAGTGACTTTCGGGACAACTGGGCCATGGGATACACTCCCGAATTCACGGTGGGCGTGTGGGTGGGCAATCTCGATGGGCATCCAATGTCCGGTGTATCGGGGGTAACGGGGGCCGGGCCGGTCCTGCATGAGGTGATGGAGTTGCTCCACCAACGGATGGGAACGTCATGGTTTAGCCGTCCAGTTAATATGGACGAGCGATGGGTGGACCCGTGGACTGGTCATGAAATCGTGGAACGCACCGGAGCCGTGCGGGAGTATTTTTTGGCGGGGTATTTACCATCGCCGTCAAGCGGGGAAGATCGCGATGAACAAGGTCGGGTCCGATTGGATTCGGTGTATCAGGAATGGCTTACTGGCAGGGAAGGGAGAGCAGCCACCAAGACGTTTGTTTTACGAGAATCAGCAAGTCCGGCTTCGTTTCGCATCGTATCTCCGTTGACCGGCACGGTTTACCTCCTGGACCAGGACCTATCAGTGAAGCAACAGCGGGTAAGATTGCGAGCGACAGGTCCGTGTCGATGGGAGTGTTCGAGCCTAAATATCACTCAAGGCAGCGATGCGGTGGATGCGGAATTATCCGTGGGGCGTCACCGGATCGAGGCGATCGACAGCGAAGGCAGGCGGGTGGAGACGTGGATTGATGTTCGTGGAATGTAGCCGGAGGCGGTCCGAACCGCGCCAATCGGCACGTTATCCGTCGTCGGGCCCCGAGGGCCTCGGGTCGAAGGCTTCCTTTTCACCGTTAGGGACTCTTGTAGAACCTACCGTGTGACACGCGAGCACGATGATCCGCAAAGGTAATCATCGCCTGCCAGTCTTCGAGGGTGACGTCATGACTGCCTGGGCGAAGGAAATATCCGATAGAGCTGGGGATTAACTCGGACGGGGAAGGCCAGGTCTTGGCGGCCAATCCATCGGTTTTCAAAAGCCTGTAGACCGGGTCAGCACCCTGCCCTCCCAGGAATTCTCCCTTGGGATCGCTCCAGCTATCCTCGGTGGCACTAAGGATCAAGATTGGACGCGGGGCGATCAGGGCGATGAGTTCGTGCTGATCGATAGGGAGTGCCTCTTCGTGATTCGCGTATTGGGCGAAAGAAGGCGCGAACCAATGTCCCAGCGAACCTGTGAGATGGGCGATATCCTCGCCGAAGAGTCGTTTGCTCAAGGCGACACCACCGGCACCGGAATCTTGTGAAATGACCATGGCAAAGCGTTCGTCCTGAGCACCGGCCCAAACCGCGGCCTTGCCCAAGCGGCTAAAGCCCATGACGGCAACGCGCCGGGCGTCGACGCGGGGATTGGATTCCAGGTAGTCCATGGCTCGACTCAATCCCCACGCCCAGGCTCCAATACAACCCCAATCGTGTGGTCCGGGTTCGGGACCGAGACCGCGTGGACCCTCACGCCAATGGCCGGGTGCGTCCGGCTCGATTTCCCCATAAGCGGCGGTAGCGATGCCGTAGCCGTGCTCCAATGCGTAAGCGTAAGCGAACTGGTGCTGATGCACACCGCGGGATGCGGCCACGGGCTGGTGGTCGGTCGCCGGATCCCCTGACTTGGCCATGACCCAGTGATGCGGAATCGGCAGGTCGGGGTCGACGGCAGTGGCATAGTTGCCATCGAAATTGAGTCCGAGGAAGACCGGCACGGGTCCCTTAACCTGATTGGGCAGGTAAACGAGTAGTTCCATTTGGCGTCCATCCTCCCGGCCTTCAAAGAGGATACCGACCCGCAAGCGGGTAGCCCGCCCGCCCCGGGCGTTTGGGATGGATTCCCTGACGATGAATCTCAGGCTCGAAGGTCGTCCGACCAGCGTCCGTCCGTACTCCTGGTCAGCAAATAGCTCGAGCAACTCTGGACGACGAAGGTCGCGCCATTCCCGAGCGTTTCTGATCGGCTGTCCGGTCTGGCGAACAAGAGGATCGGGAAGGCTATACGGCGGTACATCACTTTCCCGGCTGATGGTGCTTGAGCGCGTTTGAGCGGGTGCGGAGAAACCGATGGCAACCAAGCCAAGCAAAAGGAAAAACGATTTCATGGATGGATAAGCGCGGTTGCAGAGAAATGCGGGGGAGATACCCGGGGTTCACATGGGAAATGACCGAAATCTGGCCGTCTTGCCAGATTGAAATCGGAACTCGGTTTCCATACCGTTCTAAATCACGATATTGAACCTTGCGATTAGGATTCATGCCGAAGCCAAGTGAAAGCGAGAGGTTGCAATTTTACCGAGTTTCGGGAAACGTCCAGAATCTGTTTCCTTGAACGTTCCATGAACCTTTTCCGATTGCCTCGCTCGGCCATTGTTTTTTATGCCTGCCTCTGTTTGCCGTGGCTGGGATGTCACAAGGAGGAAACAGTGATGGCTCCCCCGCCTGCGGTTGAGGTCTCTGTGGTGGCCGTTGTGGCCGAAAGCGTCGAACTGACCACTGAATTACCTGGCCGAATTGCCCCTGTTCGGGAGGCACAAGTACGCGCGCGAGCGACGGGCATTCTCTTAAAACGTCGATTTGAGGAAGGGGCCATGGTCCGAGAGGGTCAGCTCCTATTTGAAATCGACCCAGCTCCTTTGCAGGCGGCGCTGGAATCAGCACGAGCCATGCTGGCCCGTGCTACTGCAGCCGCCAACGAATCGAAGGCTCGGGTGGGTCGTTACGCTGAACTCATCAAGATCGATGCCATCAGCCGTCAAGTTTATGACGAATCCGTGGCGGCTTTAGGTCAAAACGAGGCGGATGTGCTGGCGGCAACAGCAGCGGTACACACGGCAGAATTAAATCTGGGCTATACCCAGGTCACCGCTCCGATCTCGGGACGAATCGGCAAAGCGTTGGTCACCGAAGGTGCCTTGGTCACAGCGGCGGAAGCCACCCAATTGGCCGTAATTCGACAGTTGGACCCGGTCTTTTTTGACTTCACGCAGTCGAGTACGGAGGTTCTTCGGCTGCGACGCAGCATGGACCGAGGCGAGATTCAGTCCCAATCGGGTTCAAAAGACAACCTGCGACTTATTCTGGAGGATGGCAGTTTGTATTCGCATCCGGGCCGATTGCTTTTTTCCGACATTGGAATTGATTCCACCACGGGCATGGTCGGCTTGCGGGCTGATGTGCCTAATCCTGAAAACCTTCTTCTTCCGGGAATGTTTGTCCGAGGTCGAGTGATTGAAGGCATCCAGACGAATGCCCTGGTCATTCCCCAGAGAACGGTCCTACGCAGCGCCGCTGGAGCTGCGTCGGTGTTAGTCGTCAGTCCGCAGGAGAAGGTGGAAATGCGCGGCATTGAGATTGAGAGGGTGGTGGGAAACCGGGTTATCGTCACCAAGGGACTCCAACTCGGCGAACGCGTTTTGATCGAGGGATCGCAAAAGGCTCCTCCAGGCACCTCGGTTAGAACGGTGGTCTATCAAAGCACGGTACCCAACCCATCGTCCCCGAGCCACTAAGGAACCACCATGGCCCGCTTTTTTATCGACCGCCCGATCTTTGCCTGGGTGGTCTCCATCCTGATCATGGTCTTGGGCACTTTGGCCATCACCCGATTGCCTGTTGCTCAATACCCCAGCGTGGCACCACCGTCCATTTCTGTGACGGCCAACTATGCTGGTGCTTCGGCGGAAACATTGCAGGAATCCGTAACCTCGATCATCGAACAGCAGCTCAATGGTATCGATAACCTCCTCTACATATCGTCGACCAGCGACGCCTCGGGACTCTCGGCGATTACCTTGTATTTTTTGCCGGGAACCAACCCGGATACCGCCCAAGTTCAAGTCCAGAACAAGGTGACTCTGGCGACCCCTATTCTCCCAGCAACGGTCCAGCAGCAGGGAATCGTGGTTGCCAAGGCCACTCGCAACTTCATGATGTTTTTCACCCTGTCGACCACCAACGACAGCCTGGACGAGATAGCCTTGGGCAATTACATCGCCTCCAGCGTACTGGACCCGATCCGCCGTGTCTCAGGCGTGGGTGAAGCCAATTTGTTTGGGTCTCAATATGCCATGCGGATTTGGTTAAACCCGGAGCATCTCAATTCGTTTGGATTAACCGCAGCAGACGTCACGACAGCCATTGATCGCCAAAATCGAAATGTTCCGGCGGGCCAAATCGGAGCAAACCCGGCGATGCCGGACCAGCAACTCAATGTCATTCTTCAGGGGCGGACGACACTGCGCACGGTCTCGGAATTTGAAAACATCCTGCTGCGCTCCAATCCTGACGGGTCTCGTGTCCGGCTGCGGGATGTGGCTCGAGTCGCGTTGGGGGCAGAAAACTATGGGACAAAAGCCCGAGTGAACGGGCACCTTTCGGCTGCGGTGGCCATCAAACTTTCCCCGTCGGCTAATGCCCTGAACACAGCCGAAGCCGTTCGGAAAAAGGTCAAAGAACTATCGCGTTTTTTCCCGACTGGAGTTCGTGTCGATTATCCACTCGACACGTCGACCTTCGTTGCCATTTCGATCGAAGAAGTCCTTAAGACTCTGCTGGAAGCGGTCGCGCTCGTGTTTCTGGTCATGTACCTGTTTCTACAAAATTTACGCGCCACGTTGATTCCAACCATTGTTGTGCCGGTCGCCTTGCTCGGGACATTTGGCACGATGCTGGCTTTGGGATTTTCAATCAATGTCTTGACCTTGTTTGGAATGGTACTTGCGATTGGAATTCTGGTTGATGATGCCATCGTGGTGGTTGAAAACGTCGAACGAATCATGGCGGAAGAAGGGCTGCCACCCCTTCAAGCAACCCGCAAAGCGATGGACCAAATCACGGGGGCTTTGGTCGGGATCACGCTGGTTTTGACCGCCGTTTTTATCCCGATGGCCTTTTTTAGCGGCTCGGTCGGAACCATCTATCGACAGTTTTCGATGTCCCTCGTTTCCTCAATGCTGTTCTCGGTCTTTCTGGCGATGTCCCTGACGCCAGCCCTTTGCGCCACCTTGCTCAAGCCGGTCGCAGCCGCCCACAAACATGGACAGAAGGGCTTCTTTGGATGGTTTAACCGAAATTTTGGCTTGGCGACAACCCGCTACCAACGGTCGGTGGGCGTAATTCTGCGTCATTCCGGCATCGCCCTGGCTGGTTTTGCCGCGATCATTGTCCTTGTCGGATTGCTGTACACCCACCTCCCCTCGTCTTTTCTTCCGGCGGAGGACCAAGGCTATTTCATCACGAACATCCAACTGCCGGTCGGAGCAACTCAGGAGCGAACGGACCAAGTCTTGAAGCTGGTGGAGAATTATTTCCTTCAGCAGCCGGAAATCGAGAGTTTCATCACTGTGGCCGGTTTTAGTTTCAATGGGCGCGGACAAAACTCGGCCCTTTCCTTTGGCCGATTAAAGGATTGGAGCCGACGAAAGGGGAAGGAGCATACCGTTCAGGCGGTCATCTCCCGCGCATTGAGTACTTTTTCCTCGGTGAAGGATGCGATCATTTTCCCGCTCAATCCTCCGGCCATTGCTGAATTGGGTAATTCGACTGGATTCGATTTGCAGCTTCAGGATTTGGGCGGCTTGGGACACAATGCACTGGTGACCGCTCGGAATCAGCTTCTGGCGGCGGCCATGACCAATCGGACGGTGGTGGGTGTCCGCATGCAGGGTCTGGATGATGCCGCACAGCTCAAGGTCGATGCGGATGAAACCAAAGCCAATACACTGGGAGTGAATTTGGGCGACATCAACAGTACCTTGGAAGCCTGTTTTGGTTCCGCCTATGTCAATAATTTCATTAATGGCAACCGCGTTCAGCGGGTCATCGTTCAACTCGATGCACCCTTTCGTATGTCAGCCGATGACCTGAACGGCCTTTACGTGCGAAATCAGACGGGGAAGATGGTGCCTTTTTCGACATTTGCCTCGGTTCATTGGATATTCGGCTCGCCCCAGCTCCAAAACTACAATGGCTTCCCAGCCTACGAGATTGTCGGGGCACCGGCTCCCGGACGCAGCACGGGGGACGCCATGAAGGAGATGGAGTCATTGGTGGCAGCACTGCCCGCGGGGATTGGGATGGAATGGACGGGCCAGTCTTACGAGGAGCGGTTGTCTGGCAGTCAGGCACCGATGCTCTACGCCCTTTCTTTGTTAGTGGTGTTTCTTTGCCTGGCTGCTCTCTACGAAAGCTGGTCCATTCCATTTGCGGTGATTCTGATTGTGCCCCTCGGTGTCTTGGGAGCGCTGGTGGCGGCCTTCCTGCGCGATTTGCCAAATGACGTCTATTTTAAGGTGGGCCTGCTGACCACCGTGGGACTTGCCACCAAGAACGCGATTCTAATCATCGAGTACGCCAAAGAGCTTCAGTCATCGGGACGTGACCTTATTGGGGCTACTTTGGAAGCCGTTCATCTCAGACTGCGTCCTATTCTGATGACTTCGTTTGCATTTATCCTGGGGGTCATGCCGCTGGTCATCAGTACCGGTGCCGGTTCAGCCAGCCGTAACGCCATTGGCACTGGAGTAGCCGGCGGCATGCTGGCGGCTACGATACTCGGTGTCTTTCTTGTGCCGGTATTTTTTGTTGCCGTTCGTCGTGTCTTTCCACCGCCGCCACCCGCTTCGACGGACTTACCCATCACCACTAACTCCCCAAGGGCCAACGTATGAAGCAGACCATATTGCCCCTGGTTATCCTGGCTATTGGGATTGCGGGATGCACTCTGGCTCCCCAGTACCATCGGCCCACCGCACGTCTTCCGGAAACGTGGAACGCACCCAACACGAATTCCCTGTCGGCCACGAACTTGGCAGCAGAAATCGGCTGGCGATCGTTTTTCCCGGATCCGCGTTTACAGCAGTTGATTGAACTGGCTTTGACCAATAACCGAGACCTTCGGTCGGCAAGTCTGCGACTCGATTTGGCTCGGACCGAGTATCGAATCCGGCGTTCGCCTCTTCTGCCTGAAGTGGATGGAAATGCCAGTGGCATCCGGCAGCGAACATCTGGGGAGATCTACGCGTTCGATGGCGGCACCATCCTTTCGACCTATTCAGTTGGCGCGACGGCCTCCTATGAAGTCGACCTTTTTGGACGAATACGCAGTCTCAAGGACGCAGCGCTCGAGAACTTCCTAGCAACCGAAGAAACTCGCCAAAGTATCCAAATCTCGTTGGTTGCTGAAGTGGCGACGGAATACCTGACTCAACTGCGACTGCGTGAAGCCAAGGCTATTGCGCAACAAACCCTAGAAACGGTTCAAAGCTCCTACCAACTGATTCGCAAACGATTTGAATTGGGTGCGGCTTCTGAATTGGAGCTTCGGACGGCAGAAGGGCAAGTCGAAACCGTACGAGTCAACGCCGCAGCTTTCTTGCAGCAATTGGCCGAATCCGAAAACGCGCTGGCCCAATTGATCGGTCAGCCTATTCCCACGCAACTGCCGCCCGGAATTCCGTTTGGACAACAACAACTCCTGGGCCCGATCCCCGCAGGCATCCCGTCTGAAACCCTGGAAAAGCGTCCGGACATCCTGGCGGCGGAACATACGCTCAAATCCGCGCACGCAAACATCGGCGCTGCACGGGCTGCATATTTTCCGCAAATCCTGCTCACGGGATCTGGAGGTCTATCCAGTACCACGCTGGACAACCTTTTTACGGGTCCGGCGCGGACCTGGAGTTACGGCCCCCAACTGAATGTTCCACTCTTCAATTATGGGGCAACGCAGGCCAAAGTAGCCGCCTCAAAGATCAATGCTGAACTGGAGGTTACGGCTTATCAGAAGGCCATTCAGACAGCATTCCGAGAGGTTGCCGACGCCTTGGCGACCCGAGGCATTCTGGATCAAAAGTTGAAGGCTCAAGAACGATTGCTGGCGGCTGAACGCCGCCGGTTCGAACTGACGGAAGCGCGGTATCGGCAGGGCGTCGATAGTTACGTGGAGGTCCTACTGGCCCAGCAAGACCTCTATTCCGCACAGCAAAACTTGCTGCAATTTCAAGCGGCGCGGCTTTTCAATGCCATAACCCTTTATCGCAGTCTCGGTGGGGGATGGAAGTCGTAGTGTCGTGTTTCTAAAATGAGCATGACGACTGACTTGCTTCCAATTGCGGAACGCCGGACCTTTAAGTGATGAGCGAGGAGAACTTTGATGTGGTGGACGAAATGGACATGGTGGTTGGTCAGCGTCCCCGGTCGGAAGTTCATCGTTTTGGCCTCCGTCATCGGGCGGTTCACATCCTGGTTTTCAACGATCGGGGTGAGGTCTTCTTGCAACAGCGATCGCTGAGCAAGGATTCGTGTCCGGGCGTTTGGGACTCGTCTTCCTCGGGACATTTGGATGCAGGAGAACGCTATGGCGACGCTGCGGTGCGCGAATTGAACGAAGAACTGGGACTCATTTCCTCGGAGCCACTGGAATATCTCTTCAAACTCCCGGCCTCACCGGAGACGGGAATGGAATTCTGCCAGGTCTATCGGGGACGGGCTGAGGGACCATTTGTTTTGCAGCCCTCGGAGGTTCGAGGGGGCGGTTGGTTCTTCCGCTGGCAAATCGACTCCTGGTTGCAGCGAAGTCCTGAAGATTTCGCCAGTGGGTTTCGCTCGGTATGGGCCAATTTTCTGCGGTGGGAAACTCACGGTCGAAGCGAAACAATCTAGGGCGTGTTTCCGAAATGGCTTAAAGTTTGCCGCGAGAGATTTTCGGTTTCCTCTGGGCAATCATCCGTTTTCCAACCAGCTGGATAAGCTCATAGCGCTCTATTTTCCCGATAAACCGAGCAGGTAACTGAGCACCAACTCCGGTAGATCGAGGGAATATCCACCCTCCAGAATGCTGAAGGTTGGAATGCCCGCGCTGCGGACCTGCTGGCCCATCCAGTGAAAATCATCCATCTCAAGGGTTCCACTGGCCAACGGGTCTTGTGAATAGGCATCGAAGCCAGCCGACACGGCCAGGACTTGGGGTTTGGTTGTCAGCACTCGGTCCAATGCCAGGCGCAAGGTCTCACGCCACTGGGGCCGACTGGTCTCTGGAGCGACCGGGTAGTTAAAACAGTTGGTTCCGACATCAGCCAATCCTGTGCCTGGATAGGCGGGTGATTGATGGACGGAGGCAAAGGCAATACCCTCATGTCCAGCGACGATGTCTTCGGTGCCATTGCCGTGATGAACGTCAAAATCAAAAATACCCACCCGCAGGCCACGTGCCCTCGCTTCCAGTGCGGCAATGGCGATCGTGGCCAGGTAACAGAATCCCATCGACCGGTTGCGGGTCGCATGGTGCCCCGGGGGACGCATCAGACTAAAGGCTGGAGTGCCTGCGAGGGCCAGGTCCAAGGCTTTCAACGCAGCACCGACACTCCGTCGGGCATGGTCCCGGATGCCCGGATGCCAGGCGGTATCCGCGTCGAAATCCTCGGAAATGTCGAGTCGAGCTATACAATCCGCCGTGTGGGCTCGGAGTAGTTGAGTATCTGAGACCAGTCCAGGCTCGGCCCATTCCAGCGAGATGGCTTTTTGGCCGCGCAAGAGTTCGGCCGTGCGTTCGACTCGGAACGGCTTTTCTGGGTGCCCAACCGTGCGATAATCATGGCAAAGCGGGGAATGGATGATGGTCATCACGCAGCCTTGGAGTGAATCAGGCTTAACAATTGGGTGGTACAAAGATCGGCGAAGGCCGGTTCATTTATATTGCCTGGATATTCAATGAAGGGAATTCCCGGACGCAAATGGGATCGCCATTGGTCGCGCAGGGCCAAGTCGGCTTCGGGATCATGGAAGGGTTGACCGGGAGCGCTAATGACACTGATGCCACCCATCGGGAAAGCCACCGCCACCTGACCTTTCGAAAGATTGCATTTTTCTGCCAGGATGCGGCCCAGTTCGGCGTTCTCGAAGAGGGTTGTCCGCATCAAGGTGACCTGGGGATTATGGTGGTAGAATCGGCGTCCTTGAAACTTTTGTGGTACCGAAGCGGGCTCACCGAAATTCACCATGTCCAAACAACCAGGGGTTAAGACCGCTGGGACACCCAACCGCGCGGCGGCTTCGCAGCGGGTAGGTCCAGCAGTAAGAACCCCGCCCACCAGTTCATCAGCCCATTCGGTGGTGGTGATATCGAGCACGCCAGCGACGAGGCCGCTTTCGATAATCGATTCCATTGTTTTGCCACCTGTGCCCGTGGCAGCAAACACCAGCACCTCAAATCCCGCCGCTTCCAAGGTTGCCCGGGCGTGGGTGACACACGGAGTGGTATTCCCAAACTGCGAGGCCACGATCATCGGTTTGGCTTGGTGCAAGTCAGGGACCGATGCCTCCACCATCCCGCAAATGGCACCGGCGGCTTGAGCGAGCAATAGTCGGGACAAGCGATTCAAACCGGCGACATCGACGATGCTCGGCATGACAGTGATGTCCTTAATACCGACGTAAGGTGCCATATTGCCACCGGCCAGGGTGGATACCATGAATTTAGGAACACCCAGAGGAAGAGCCCGCATGGCCGCGGTGCAAATGGCGGTACCGCCGCCGCCGCCGAGGGACAGCACACCCTGAATCCGACCTTCCGCATATAATCGGGAAAGGACGACCGGTGCGCCACGAGCCATCCAGGTAACCGCTTCACCGCGGTCCCGACGGGCGAGGATCGATGCCAAATCTGTTCCCGCCGCTTCGGCGACAGCTTCGCGAGTGATATCCGGAGTTAACCGGGCTGGTTCAAGGGTGCCGACATCAATACGCAAAGTTTGGTGCCCGCGCCTTCGAATGAGTTGATCCACGTAGGCATGCTCGTCTCCTTTGGTGTCAAAAGTACCCAGAATCGCGATGGTGGCCATTGGTGTGGAGTTTTCATGACATGTTTTGTCGTGGCCGTCCATACCCAGTTGATTTCGAGCGCGGATGTTGTCGTTCACTTCCCCTTTTGTTTACGACAGCCCCGCTCATTCCCGCGTGGAAACTGGGATTCGAGGTGCAATTAACCTGGTTTGGCTGAAATCACACCGGCCCTCCGTCGAGGAGTCACACACACAGTAGTCGAAAGCAATCTTACCGTGATTCAATCGCCTTCTGGGGTACCACCCCGCTCCAAGCGCAACCGACAATCCTGGCGAAACGACTGATCCGACAGCAAAAGTCCCAATAGTCCCTAGGAATGGAATTATCTGTAAGAACGCTGCCACTTGCGTAGGGGATTCATTTTATAAGCGCGGTATTTTATCTCTAAACGGATGATCATTATCTTTTTTGACGAAACATCAATTAAAACAGTTTGTCAATGTACTTTAATTTATACTTTTATCTCCACATTCAACCGAGTCGCCCTGGGTGCATCCTGCGTCGGCGCATTCCTAAATATGGCTACTTATCGCAAAACCGTCACGGTCGCCGCTGGGTTTGACTTGTTTCAAACCTCGTCTGGCACCAGCTTTGCCGGCTACGACTTCAGAGGCGTACCATTGGGTTCGTACAACTTTGGAGGAACCCGTAGGAACCCAACCCACCGGTTTGGCAGACATCAACTTGCAGCGAACCAGTAACGTCGCGAAGGCTAAGGTTGCTACGTTGGTGACCGCGATCAATGCAAAAGACTCTCGGCACATGGTCCCCGTAAGGTGGGTCCTGCCGGATTTGTGATTCTGCGTCTGCCGCGCCCTTCACGCGGCGGTGGGCGCAGGTCTACCTCTACATTTCACCTCTGGCGATCGTTTCGGGGACCGGACCGGGGGAATTTGCGCTTCCGCGTCTTTGGAGAACATGGCCATCTTGTTTGATCCTTATCATTACCGTTTCTACTTGATTTTGAGTCGGAATGTGCAGACTCTTCGGACGTATGACCACTACCACTCCGTCCAGAATCAATCGAATCACCATGGCTGTAACCTGCACTGGTGCATTCCTAACCATGGCCACGAATGGCCAAATCGTTACGGTCGCACCCGGCTTCGACCTGTTTCAAACATCCGCGGGCACCACATTCAACGGCTTTGACTTCAAGGGCGTCCCCTTGGGTACGTACAACTTTGGAGGAAGCGTAGGCACCCAGCCCACAGGTTTGACAGACACCATCTTGCAGCGAACCAGTGCCGTCACGTCCACAGTCGGCAACTCCGGGACAACACCACTGGTGGTAGAAGCCTTGCAACTGGAATCGACATCCTTGATCAATTTTGGCGGCGCGGGGCTCGACGACTACTTTGTAACCTTGCAGTCGACTCATGGCGGAACGGCAAGCACTGGGAGCTTATCCATCACTTTTAATGCCGTTGGATCAGGAACATTTAGTTCTTCGTTCGATGTCTTCTTTGACATCCACAAACACGCGCTAGACGGGCCCATCATCTATTCGAGCGACTTCACCCTTTCGGCGGCTCCCAACAACATGTGGTCTTCGACCGCGCCTGCCGGGAGCGTAATCATTTCCGGGGCGAACTATCATTTAAATGGAACCGATTCCACCCAGGACTTCTTCCCGATAGGGGTGACTCAGCACGATTCATCGGGTGCCGCCCATCATTACACGATGCCAGCGAATACTCCTGAACCATGGCAATACGGTCTGGTGAGCTCGGCTGCCCTCGGAGTCTTTGCGTTCTTGCGGCGGCGCCAAGCATAGTGCGTCTGTCCGACACCAATCCTAATCCAGTATCCCAAATAGGATGAGCGACGCTCTTGCTAATAAGCCATTCCTGTTAGGGCAAATCAAGAGTTGACGTCCATATCGCTCCTTCGAACCCCAAAGGGGTTTAGGAGCAAAGTCCAGGTAACATCTGCAGAGTCAATCAACCCCAACGGGGCTGCGCCACTCCCGAACTGAGGCGTCCCGCACAACCCCTTTGGGGTTGGAATCACATTTTAATCACTCCCTGGGGTAGGCCCCAAAGCGTGCCAACCCCGGGCTTTGTTCCTCAACCCCTTTGGGGTTGAATGAGCTTGCAGGCTGCACCGACTGGCCGACATTTCCCCGCTGTAATCACGCCCTCATCGTGCGCTCCCAAATGAATCGAGATTGACAATGGATGTTCGATAGACAGGCTGACCCTCAAT
>CAILNN010000079.1 GCA_903835555.1 uncultured Verrucomicrobiota bacterium | reverse complement strand
TGGAATCACATTTTAATCACTCCCTGGGGTAGGCCCCAAAGCGTGCCAACCCCGGGCTTTGTTCCTCAACCCCTTTGGGGTTGAATCTGGAGTTTGGCCATTTTCCGCGGAATAAAAATGGGACATTGTTGAAAAATCAGGGAAATATTTCTAAGCGGCGGCACCTCGGACAAGGGATTCGTAGGAGGGAGGGGCCTTGGCGGTGGGGAATTCCACAGGATTAACAACGAGCTGTCTGCGCAGGAGTGTGACGAGGTCCATGCAGGAGGGGCGTTTAGCGTTTGCGCGCCATTTGGGCAGGGGCTCGAAGTCTTTGGTTCGTTTGGGACCATAACAATCCAGGCCTGCCAAGAGCAGCCAACTATACATGGCCACCAGGAGAGCCGGGACTTTGAGCACGGACTTCTCGTTCCAGACCTGAGCTTCACCGACTCCTAAGATTTGCTTTTCGTCGCGGTGGTTCACTTCGATGCCCCAGCGGTCAAAGTACGCTTGCAACAGGACCTCAGCAGGGGTTGTTAAGTCGGTCGTCAAGAGGTAGGCGGGTTTCCGGTAGTACTTCCGACCATTCTTGCTGGTGCGGTAGCCGGTTGGCGCGAGGACAAGAAGACGCACCTCCCGTTTGCGGGAACCGCCTTGCCAATAGATTTTGCGCAGTTCCTTAAAACGCACATCGCGCTGGCAGCCTCCATGGAATATCGAGGCGGTCTGCCACTGCGCCAGCGACTTGCGTCGGCGGACTTGTTGGGGGGTGAATTTGGTTGTTCCGTAGAAGCAGGGGCCTGTGCCACGGGCCTGTTTACAAAGAACGATGTCTTTGCGGGTACGGGTCACCATCGACACGTTGGCAGCACTCCAGTCGTGGCCAAAGACGGTGCGATTGCAGAAGGAGCCATCGGCGACCACAATCAAGGGCTTCTCCTGGTGCCCGGTGGTGTTGAGTCGATCACGCAGTTCTTGAACCATCTCCACAAACTGGGTCGAAAGGTTGAGGGCCTTCTTGGCTTGGCGATAGGCCTTAAGTTCCTCGGCGCGAGCTCCTTTCCCCGGCTTCTTGACGACCGGGGCCATTTCCCAGCGCACCGGAATGGTGCGAGAGGGACTTTCTGAATCTTTTTGGTAAAGCGGCAGGACGACACTGGCCTGAAGAAAGCGATGGCCCCAACGCAGATTGGTATGGAAGGCCGGCCCCATCGGGTCCCGATGCCATTGGGTCTGGGGCACATGCCTGCCGGTGCGCCAGACGCGGGTGTCGTCGATGCTCACCACGATGGGCTTCAAGGAGTGAGCATTAATGGCGTGCTCCAAAATGGGGTGAAACAGACCCCTGGGCTCCCAGGGAGAGCGGGAGAAGACCCGATAATCGGCAGACCAATCCTTGTCGGTGTTGCCATGAAACCCGATGGCCCGGGTGATCGTCCGCTTGCCCACCCCGCACAAGATGCCAAAGGCCATCGCCTGAGCCCGGTATCGACTCCGGTCTTGAGGGAAGACGAAATGCCACTTTTCGATGAGGTTAAGGAGAGTCTCCAGGAGTGTCATGCGCGAGGAAGAGTTGGCGAAAACGGCCATGAAGGGCTTTGACCCACACGGTCTTGATGGGAACCTGGATTTGGTGATGACGATCCTGGCGGGTGCGACCGGTGGTCTCTCCCAGATGAATCCAGCCAGCGGCTTTGTAGGTCGTGGATTTGAAGCGGTCCTTCTCCACGAAGCTCTCCACCAGCCAAATGGGATGGCCGTAACGGTGCCGCCAATCCTGGGAAAGACGTCGGGTCGCCTGAGCCAACAGATGCGAAGCCAAATGGGGTACCCGAACCCACGGCAAAATCAGAAAGCGCTGTTGATTGGCGATGCGCCCTAATCGAGCCTCCCGTTGGCTGACGGACCATCCAATGAATTGGTCCCGGGTAGCCAGCTTCCATGCGGCCGCGCCAAAAACCATCACAGCCACCTCTCGCCCCAGGGCATCGTGAGCGAGGTACTGGACATTCTCCCCGACTGCACCACTAAAACCCCGGTAATGAAATTGCTCCAACAACCGTGCGGCTCGACGGCGCAACGGCAACGAGTCAACAAGCACTAATCGCACGGGCTCAATGGAGGCCAGGGTCCCGGCAATGCTCGGCTCCTCCAACGCCAGGGGCACCTCGCGCGGACTCTTCCGCCGATTGCTCCCCATCAATGGCGGAAGCTCAATCAGACCTCTGGCCGCCAGTTTGGAAAGCAGCGTCCGCGCCGCCATGTCCTTCAGCCGCCCTGCCTCATTGCGCCATCCCCATCGTTCCGCCAACGCCACCGATAGACGGAAGCGTGGCCACTCCGGATGTTCCTCACGCAACCGCCTTATCTCGGCTAGAACAGCCTCTGTTATATACCGACCTTGAACTTTGAGTGCCACCACGCACCCAATTTATGCTCATCAGCACCAGCGAGTCCAGCGGAAAATGGCCAAACTCCAGCCTCAACCCCTTTGGGGTTGAATGAGCTTGCAGGCTGCACCGACTGGCCGACATTTCCCCGCTGTAATCACGCCCTCATCGTGCGCTCCCAAATGAATCGAGATTGACAATGGATGTTCGATAGACAGGCTGACCCTCAAT
>CAILNN010000078.1 GCA_903835555.1 uncultured Verrucomicrobiota bacterium | reverse complement strand
CTGAAATCCAACCTGTTTCTATCCCCGCTGGCGGGGTATACGAGTCTGCCGTTCCGATTGGTGGTGCGAGAGTTGGGAGGTATTCATCTGGCAACCACGGATTTGGTAAATGCGCGTTCGTTGATTGAACGAAATCGCAAGGCGCTGAAGCTGATTGAAACCAATCCACAGGATAGTCCCCTGGCGGTGCAACTATTTGGAGCAGTGCCAGAGGAAATGCGCGATGCGGCGCTGTATTTGGAATCGCTGGGTGTCGCCTCGATCGACATCAACATGGGCTGCCCGGTGAAAAAGGTCACGAAAACGGGGGGCGGATCGGCGATGATGACCGAGCACGAGAAAACAGCTCGACTTGTGCGATGCATGGTGGACGCCGTAAAAATTCCCGTGACTGCCAAAATGCGATTGGGATGGGACGATGATAATATCACGGCACCGGAATTAGCGCGATCGCTCGAAGGTGCCGGAATCGCTGCAGTGTTTGTTCACGGTCGAACGCGGGAACAAGGGTTTGGAGGAACCGTCAATCTATCTGGTATTCGCCGAGTAGTGGAAGCGGTGCAGCGGATTCCCATTATTGGAAACGGGGACGTCACCACACCGGAGGCGGCCCGCTGGATGTTGCGGGAGACGGGGTGCGCAGGCGTCAGTGTGGGGCGCGGGGCATTCTATGACCCATGGATTTTTGTTCGAGCGCGCCACTTGCTGGACCGAGGAGAAGTCCCTCCGGAAGCGACTTTTTCGGAACGAGTTCGGGTGATGGGTCGGCACCTGGATTATATGGTGGAGGTTTTTGGCGAAGAATTGGGCTGTGTGCAGTTTCGGAAGATTGCCCCATGGTACGCCCGTCGTTTTGGGCCTGTTCATGAGTTTAACAAGCGGGTGGTCCAATTGCGCAGTCGGGCAGAATTCCACGAAATTCTGGAAAACTATTTACGGTGGCGAGCGCAGTTTTGTGACGACCGAGGGGAGCTGTTGCCGAAGTTCCGACCAACTCCGTTGATGGCCAGTTTTCTTCAACCGATAGAGGAGGAGCAACCGGCTGTTACGCGGCGTACGGCGATACCGGTTCCGAAAGGCCCGGTTGAAGTTTGGTGAGAAAAAATGTCCCTGGCTGGCGGCGGTTGACGCCTATTCTATCGAGACCCCTTCTCCCCGGATATTCGGTCTGAGGAAGGAATAGCCGAACCTGAAAACAAGACTGCAAGTTATGTCGAACACGTTGGCATGGATGCCACAGGAGAACCCAAAATTGTCCGTTTACAAGGATGTCGGGCACCGGGCATGCTCCGTCAATCATACCCCGACCATGGAGTCGTATTCGTCGCCAAACGAGCCGATCAGCTATGAAAACCTAGGGGTTTTCATTTCCGAATTGCGTGCTCTCGCCTGCCACTTTCTGCGAGCGGAGTCGCGAAACCCGACACTGACGCCGACAGCATTGGTCAGCACGGCTTTGAGGCGGGCCAAACCGCTGAACATGGATTGGGGCGAGGTCCGATGGGAGAATCGGACGCAGTTTTTCAGCCATCTATCGTCCCATATGCGCCGGGCATTGGTAGACCGGGCCAGACATCGAAAGGCGCGGGGACGAGATCGAGTCGAGTATTTGACCCCGGATGACCCGCATTTATTGAACAGGGCTTGGGATGCAGAAGAGCGCCCGGAAGAATTTCTCATTTTGGACGAGGCTCGGACGGAGCTTGCAGAAATCAATCCCGGGCTCGCCGAAGTGATTGCCTTGTTCTACGATCTCCGGCTTCCGACTAAGGAGATTGCCCGCATCCGAAATTGCTGTGAGAAAACGGTTGATCGGGAACTTGGGAGGGCGCGGGTGCAACTGAGGATGCTCTATAAAGAACGGGCGACCGCGTAGCGGCCAGATTCAGAATTGCCCGGGTCCATGGTGAGACATCCAGAGGAAACAGACTGGCTGCGGGCAGAAACCCTGGCCGACGAACTGTGCCAATTCTCGGGTCACGAGTTGGAGGAGGCATTTGGGCGCCTCGCAGCAGAGGGCGAGTCAGAATTCATCCTCAGTTTGGTCCATGGTTTGCTAACTGAACGCCCCAGCCGACCCGTTTTTCAGCCGGGAGCGACCGTCAACGGCTACCGGCTTATTTCCATCTTAGGAGAAGGGTCCATGGGGACGGTCTGGCGCGCGCGTCAGGAGTGGATTGAGCGGGAAGTCGCGCTTAAGGTCATTCATACCCATCTTTTCAGTCCCGATCGACAGGATCGTTTTTTGCGGGAGATGCAGACTTTGGGCAAGCTCAGCCATCCGGGAATTGTCCAGATTTACGGCGCAGGATTATACGAGACTCCGGGGATGGCCCCGATGCCGTTTTTCGCGATGGAGTTAATCGAGGGGTTACCGCTGGATCAGTGGGCGGCGAAGCAAACAGAGCGTCCGGCTGCATTGCTTCGAGCGATGGCGTCGGTCTGTGCGGCGGTGCAGTATGCGCATGACCGTCGGATTGTGCATCGCGATCTAAAGCCCGCCAATATCCTGGTCAGAAACGACGGACGTCCTGTGGTTTTGGACTTTGGGATAGCGCGGCTCATCGGGGCGGAAATGAATGATGCTGGCGGCGGATTTGAGGGAACGCCGTTGTTTGCCGCACCGGAGCAGTTTGTGGGACGAGTCCGAGACCCATCTTCAGGCCACGAAGGGATAGCAACCACCCAGGGACTCACCAGCGAGGATGCCCATGGCGTTCATCGCGGTCAGGATTCAACAGGGTTGGATTTATACGCCATCGGAGTGATTCTATACGAACAGCTTTCCGGAAGATTCCCGTTTGATATTCAGACGGGTGCGTCACTTTGGACCATTCGGCAGGCTAAATTGGAAGGGCGCGTATTTCGATTGGGAGAGGTGTGGCCGGAGTGTCCGCCACTTTTGGATGAAATCATCTCCCGAACGGTTCGCCGGGATATGATCGATCGGGTGTATTCGACCGTAGCCGAATTGGGCCGGGCACTCGACACGGCCGCCGCACGGTTTGGATTGGAATACACAACACCACCGGTTTGGAAACCAATCGTCGACGGAGTAATTCCGAGAACAAATTGGAAACTGGACCAGAAGATAGGAGTCGGCGGTGCCGGCGAGGTTTGGTTAGGCCACCATGAGGAACTTGGAGGCCGAAGGGTTTTCAAGTTTTGCGACACCGAGGAAAAAGCACGAACATTACGGCGAGAAATGACGGTATACCGTCTCCTACGAGAGCGAATTGGGCGAAACCCCCATTTTGTACCGCTCATTGAAGCATCGCTAGCAGAGGCTCCCTGGTATTTGATGATGGAGCACGTCGATGCCGTTGACCTCAATGTCTGGTGCGCTGCGATTCCAGGCGGTGTCGGTGCTATGCCCCTCGATGAACGGATTGAGATCATAGCCCAGGTAGCGGAAGCACTTCAAGCGGCCCATGAGGCGGGAATTCTTCACCGGGACCTGAAACCCGCCAATCTGCTGGTCAAGGGCAAGCCCAATGCAGGAACCGATTCCCTCCACGTTCTCATAGCCGATTTTGGCATTGGGCAAATCGTGGCCGAAGAAGCGCTGAAGAATGGCGGGATACGGTCTGGATTCACACGAACGGTTTCGGAGATATCCCGTTCGACCGTTTCGGGGACGTTAAGCTATCTGTCTCCCGAGGCGTTGGGCGGCCAATCAGCGACAGCGCGGTCGGATATTTACAGCCTTGGGATTATATTCTGGCAATTGCTGGTGGGGGATTTTACGACGGGACTTCATTTAATCGACTGGGAAAAACAGGTTCAAGATCCTCACTTACGGTCCGATTTGAAGCGTTGCCTGGCGGGCAAGCCGGAAGACCGGTGGGCGAGCGCCGGCGAATTGGCCCAGAATCTACGCCGATTGCCAGAACGGAGGATGGCTGAGGAGCTTCGACTTCAGGCGAAGGCCGTGGGAGAACGCCGGGCCTACTGGCGCGGCGTAGCATTAACGGCCGGTCTTGGTGCCGTGGCGATCATTGCCTTTGCGCTACTAGCCTCAGAGGCCCGGCATCAGAAACAGACGGCCGAACGGCTACTCGGGGCGAACCAAATCGAGCAACTGATGAATTTTGAGCGGACTGATCTTTCCGGGGGCCGGCGAAAAAGGGGATTGAAGCTATTCGATCAAGCCACACAGCATGCAATCGATAAAGCGGCGCTTCGATCTGCGGCCGCGATTGTTCTGGGGTTATCCGATTTAGAGCCGCGATTGACAAATTCAGTTCCGATGGATCGCATTCCGGGCAGCATTGGGGTGCGAGACATCCCATCTGTAGCGCATGAGACTGCACGGGTGCAGAGCCGTGATGGACGATGGCTGGCGATAGCCAGCGACCGGAATGGAATGGACGGTGCGCTGGACCTATTCGATTTCGATCATCATACAACAAATCATCTTCAATGGACCAATTTTCCGTGGATGCCCATTGGAGAACCGGGACTGCTTTGCTTTAGCCCCAAATCCGATCGCCTTGCTCTCGGGGGTGGCACAACCAGCCGAAATCTCCTATTGCTTAAGCTGCCAGACGGCGAGTTGGAGAGCTACCTTTTTCATCCTTCGGACCCACTAGCCTGTGCGTGGCATCCTGAGGGGCGATTGCTAGCGACGGGAAACGAGGACCACACCGTGTTGCTGTGGGATACAAAGCCCAACTTCCCTGGCGCAAGTGATGGACGGGCATCGGAAGAAGCACTCCTGCCTCCGCCGGCAAAGGCACCGGCAATCGATCATCCGATCCTGATCATACGAAGTCACCGTCATCCAGTTCGACTACTGGACTTTTCCCGAGATGGACGATGGCTCGCCTCCATTGATACGAGCGGCGTTCTCCAGATTCATTCCGGTTTGCAACCGAAGGTGCTTGATTCCCAATACGGGGAGAGCTCGAAGCCATACGGGATCGAGATTCCGCTCAAGGATGAAGTCTTAGCCGAATGGAACATTCAGGACCCGGCAAACATCATGCAGGTATCCTTTCATGCCGATCAACTTTGGATTCACCGCAAATCCGGCGAGGTGGATGCATTTGTTTTCCTACCGAAGAGACTGCCGATCGAGCAATCGGCCAGCTTGGGAATCAGCCATTTGGCGTGGACGCCGGACGGGAAACGTCTGTGCGCACTTACCTCGCAAGACATCCTCTGGATGGACAGTGACACATTGAATATCCAGAGTTGGGAGGCGAATGCAAACGCTGACGATGTCATCCCGGACACAACTTCGGGCAACCTTCACTTCAGTCTGATCGTCAAAGCACCGGCTTTTGACAATGGCGGAACAGAACGCTTAAGACCCTGCCTGAGGATGTCCCGATCGGGACCGGTCAGCAAACCAGAGCCCATCACGGGTTTAGATTCATTTGACCTATCAGACCAAGAAATCGCGCCCATGCTTGGCACTGATGACGGACGATTTGTCATCCGCGTGGGCCGCCAGATGGCTTTCATGAGGGGCGACAAAGGATCAAATCCACTCTTAATTTCCAAGGTGGGAAAAGAAAGCGAAGCGGTGCTAGATTGGTTTTGGGACTGCCATGGGGCGGTGTTTGGAGTCGTTTTTGGTGACCCTCGTCACTGTCGATTGGAGGTCTGGCCAAGCCGGGCTGGAGGGGAATTTCCAGATTTTGCTTCTTCAAATGTCTTCGCGTTACCCGCAAATAGCCTCGTCGTGGCGGCGAACGACGGTTTGCATGCAGTGATTCGGAGCCCCGAGCATGGCGTGGCGATCTACCGACCTCGGCCAGATGGTTTCCAAATCATCGATTCATCGGAGTTTGCGCGGCAGAAGCAACCGATGGCGGCTTCCCACGATGGGCATTTTCTCGCGATGGTTTCGGACAGCCACCGAATCCGACTTTTGGAACTGCCCTCGGGAAAATTTTTCGCTGAATTTGTCAGTGAACGAAGGGCACCTATCCAGATGATTGTGTGGCGACCGGACAGTCAGCAACTTGCCAGCGTTACCGGGGATGGGTATATCCAGCTTTGGGCGCTTTCCGAATGGTGGAAACTGCTTGCCGAGCACGATTTGGTCGATGGATCAGTCGTCCAATCTTCGCCACCCAGATAACCACGATGTCCCCCTCCTTTAACCCGGATAACCTTCTACCTAAGAGCAACTTTCGAGATCCTCGAATGGAATCTGGATTTTGCCCGGAATGCTGGCCTTCATGCAATGGACGAGCGTTGCCCATTCTCAGTTCCGATCCGCATGACCAACGATGCCTCGAACTGTTGGCGGCGTACTATCGGCTCAATCTTGTGCAACAAAGAATCGCCGACGGGAAAGGCGGCCCCGCGGATCCATTGGAAGCGACCCAAGCGATCGCCGTCATTGAAGATTGCTATTCACCGATTGGTTTTTTCGGGGAACCGGTTTGGGACGGGGCCTTTGTCCGGGATGTCCGAGTCGTGCGTCCCGGACTGGCGAATCTCCTCTCAATGACGGCGTCACATAGCTCGCAATTTACCGTGCCCGGTCTCGAACAAATCCCTGAAATCGAACTCATGGGCCAAGCCCAGGTTCGTCGTTGGTCTCATGGAGAAATGGATTTTTGAAAATTGGCTATCGCCGGGCGATATCGTCATGCTGACGGCCGCAGTGCGCGATTTGCATCGCGCCTATCCGGGCCGATTTTTAACGGATGTACGGACGTCATGTCCGGACCTTTGGCGACACAACCCGTATTTATCGCCGCTCGCTGCCAAGGACGCGGAGGTCCGGACCCTGCGTTGTCATTACCCGCTAATACATCGCTCGAACCGGGCTCCCTATCACTTTATTCATGGGTTTATTGAGCATCTAAATGACGAGTTGGAATTATCGATTCGGGCCACGGAGTTCAAAGGGGACTTGTACCTAACCGACGAAGAGCGGGCTCGACCCTCGGCGGTTCAGCAGCGTTTGGGAGGACCCCTTCCCTATTGGATCATCGCGGCTGGCGGGAAATACGATTTCACCTTGAAGTGGTGGCACCGGAGTCGATGGCAGGAAGTGGTTGATAGGCTGGAGGGGCGTGTCCAGTTTGTGCAAGTCGGCGAAACCGGGCATTACCATCCCCCGCTCCGTGGAGTGATCGATTGGAGGGGAAAAACGAGCTTGCGCGATTTAATCCATCTCGTTTATCACGCCGACGGAATCCTCTGTCCCGTGACCTTTCTAATGCATTTGGCGGCTGCCGTTCCCCTGCCCCCGGGCAGGTCTCGCCTGCGCGGGTGCGTGGTGGTGGCGGGTGGTCGCGAACCGGCCCACTGGGAACAGTATCCGGGGCATCAATTCCACCACACGATCGGGCAACTGACGTGTTGTGCCGATGGAGGATGCTGGCGCTCGCGAACCGTGCCATTGGGGGACGGGTCAGAACTGGACCAACCTGGTGCGCTGTGCGTCGACGTGAGCCAAACAGGGCTGGCCCGCTGCATGGATATGATCGCGGCATCCGATATTGCCGCGTCGGTATTGCGGTCTTGTTTCCTTTCCATTTCGCAACCTACTCTTGAACCAGCACTTCCACTCAAATGAAAACTCCATTCACGATCACCACCAAGCTTGGGGCAGTTGCCCCGGCGGATACGACGCCAGAGTCGCCGTTCAGCCTGCCGCGGCGCTTGCCGGGTTGGCACAGCGATTCCACGGTTCGAAAGACCGACATTGCTATTCACGAGCGTGCGCCCTTGTATCCCGAGGAAGCCTTAGCGCAGTCCCCTCAGGGTGCATTTCTTCCACCTCCTGTCCCAGAGTTTGATGGCGTACCGTTTGCGGAACCGAGCGAAGAGACTCACCCCGGGGAATGGCTCAAATACCTACGTCAATGGATCGTTGGGAATCCGATTGTCGAGACCGATAGCAAAGAATTTTACCTCCTGCTATTGGAGCTAGCTCAACTGGCGCGCAACTACAATGCGGATCTCTATCGTCTACGGCGCCTTCATTACTACCATTTGGCAGCGACCCGTGGCGTTACTGGACCGCTACCTCCGCGCAATCCCCACGGCGAGATTGATGATCCAGAACCTAAAGACCCGGTTAAGTTCGCCGAGCAGGTTCGGGCTGCGGAAGCCAATTGGAAGCGCAGCACGTCCGAGATCGATGCGTACATCAACGGTGAACATCGGGGGCTGAAGATCGCGACGGCCGACATGGTCGAGGTTAATCACTACATCGTCTCGATGCGGATTATTTTGGCACCACAACCTCGTGCGTCCCATGCGCTAACCCTTGATCCGACAGATCCAACGGATCCGACAGGGCACGCGGGAACCTCGTCATCCCAGGTCTCAGTCAGCTCCAACAAGTCATCGTCTTCGTCGTCCGCACCATGATTCGGCGGATAGGGTTGATTGCCTTTCTCTGGGTGTTGCCCCTGGTAAATCTGGAGGCAACCCCAGGTACATTGAAATGCGATCGAGCCATGCGCAAGACGATCGAGGCGATGCAGGCATTTCGGAGGCAGCATGGCGGTGAATATCCTGATTCGCTCAGTCAATTGGTCAGGTTGGGGTATCTCCAACCCGGGGACGCATCGTGCCCGGTGGCAGGGCACCTGAACGGAGATGAAAATGCAGCCTTGATCAGCAGTCGCCGGGCCGGGGGTGACCGCACGGGCATGTATGAATACGAGATGTCGACGAATGTCCTCCTTCTTGACAGCGGGCGACTTTTTCTTGGAGCGAATCCGCCAACCTACACCCGACGACAGCTTAAGCAGCTATTGCTGAGCCGAAAATTTGCTGAACAGGTGCCCTTATTGCGATGTGGAGAACACAAGGAGGAAGTCCCTGCGGGATGGCAGGAAGAAGGTGCCAGCCGAAATGCGACGGCTGTTGGGACGGTCTATTGGAGCGGCGACTATTGGGAAAAGGAGTGGGTGGCGGACGTACCAGCTACCTGCCGGGACATTAATCTGTTTTTCGGGCTCAAGGGCCCTCCTTTTTATATCGATGTTGCGCCGTCCTTGGATGGTGCTTTGGATTTGCGGCGGTGGAGCAACGCGTTTGGTGACGTCTCCTGGTGGTGGGAATACCCATTTTTTGAAGAAGACGCAAACCGCCAAACGACACCTAATTTACAGGCGTTTTTTAAAGGGCAACACGGCCAAACGCGCGAAGTGGGGGGCCACCTTTGGTGGATTAACGGGCTGGTCCAATTGCAAGGAAGGATTTTTAATGACTCGCCAGAGGACAAGTATCACAAGCCGAATTTTAACGATTTTCCATGGAAACGGCGGGAACTGCGGGTTGAGCGACACTTCCGCACGGCGAGCTGGCTACAAGCTACGCTTTGGGTCGGGAATCCCGGTGAGGAGGTGGGGTGGCTGGTCTGGACCTTTGAAGACGGCCAAAGTGAAACGGTCCCCATCAGGTACGGGACCCATACTGGTCGATTTTGGGCGGATGATCAACAGCGCCAAGAGGAGCTCGATAATCCCCATTTCGCGACAGCGATTTGGTTAGTGCGTCAGACTTCTGAGGAGTCCGTCCGTCCGCGCGATTTGCGCCTCTATGAGCAGACCTGGACCAATCCACGTCCGTTGGTTCGAGTTCAGCGACTGGATTTCATCAGTAACACCAACAGTCCGGCATCGCCGTTGCTGGTATCCATACGGGTCGATCAATAACGACAATAAATAATAAGTTATTTAATCTCCGTAGACCACCCATTTTGGTACCCCGCCGACACCGACACGGTCGGCTTCCTCGAATTCCTCGATTTCGGTATCGGGATAGACAAAGCGTCGACCTTCGTAATTTCGGATCACGACCTTATCTGGGCCCGTTTTGAGGAGATAGTCAGGGTTGATGGGCACCTTGCCACCGCCGCCAGGAGCATCGATTACGTACTGGGGAACGGCATAACCGGTGGTGTGGCCGCGCAATGCCTCCATGATCTCCAAGCCCTTCCTGACGCTTGCCCGGAGGTGGGAAGAACCTTGGATCAAGTCGCATTGATACAAGTAGTACGGACGCACGCGACACATTAAAAGCTTTTGCACCAAGGCTTTCATCACTTCGGCATCGTCATTGACGTGGCGAAGGAGCACCGACTGATTGCCGAGGGGAATCCCGGCATCTGCCAAACGCCCCAGAGCCTCCCGAACCTCGGTGGTGAGTTCCTTGGGATGATTGGTGTGAATGCTGATGAAAAGCGGGTGAAACTGCTTGAGCATTGCGCATAGCTCCGAGGTGATGCGTTGCGGCAGGAAAATGGGAATCCGAGTGCCGATACGGAGGAACTCGACGTGAGGAATCGCCCGGAGACGGCTCAGGAGGTATTCCAGTTTTTCATCGCCCAGAAGTAGAGGGTCGCCGCCACTCAAGAGGACATCTCGGACTTCGGGATGGGATTCAATATAGGCCAACTGGCGGTCGAACTCGGGATGGAAGTCATAGCCACTGGCATTGCTCACGAAGCGGGAGCGGGTGCAATACCGGCAATAGGCAGCGCAGCGGTCCGTGACCAAGAATAGAACCCGATCGGGATACCGATGGACGAGTCCGGGCACCGGCGAATGGGAATCTTCGCCGCACGGGTCGGACATCTCCCAACGAGCAGTCGTCGTTTCTTCCAAGCGGGGGATGACCTGCCGACGGATGGGGCAGAATTCATCACCGGCGTCGATGAGGTTGAAGAAATAGGGGGTGATAGCCATCGACAGCTTGGATTCCCCGGCCAAGATGGCTCCCGCGCGTTCCTCGGGAGACAATGTGGGCATAAGCCGCTCCAGTTGAGACACTTTGGTCACTCGGTGCTTCAACTGCCAGCGCCAATCGTTCCAATCGGCATCGGAAACGTTGGCCCAATAACCGCGTCCGGCAGAACGAAATTCCTTGAGCTGCCGAGCTTCAGCAAGAGAAGTAGGCAGCGTGGGAAAGTGATGAAAACTGTCCGACGAAGCATCGAAGTGTGGACGACTGCCGCCCGCTTGAGGATCCGAGTCCATTTTTGCGGGGTCAACCTAGGCCGGGTCACCGGATCGTCAAGCGAGTCGGGGATGGGGTGAATTCTCGATAGGCATTTGCACCGTAGGTTGACAAGGCCGGGCGGAGCCATTCGGAAAACCTGCCCCCGCAAAAGAAATCAGTCCGGTTATCATTCCACCCTCGACAGGAGCGCGTCGCGATCAAAGCTATCCGTCCCATGCCGACGGCTGACTTCGTTCACCTCCATTTGCACACCGAATATTCACTGTTGGACGCGGCCTGCCGCATTGAGCGGATGATGGACAAGGCGGTGGCGCTCAATTTTCCCGCGGTGGCTATGACCGACCATGGGGTGATGTACGGCGCAGTGGAATTCTATCAGGCGGCCAAGAAGCGGAATCTCAAACCGATCATTGGGTGCGAGGTCTATGTAGCGCCGGGAAGTCGGCTGGACAAGAAACCCGGAAGCGGCATGCGGGATGTCTATCACCATCTGGTGCTCCTGGCGCGCAACGAGCAAGGATACAAGAATCTCATTCGATTGGTCACGGCGGCCAATCTGGAAGGTTTTTATTACAAGCCGCGTATCGACAAGGAGATTCTGGAAAAATACTCCGAGGGCCTAATCGGGCTCTCCGGTTGCCTGGCCAGTGAGATTCCGGAAGCCATCATGAAGGATGATCTCGCCCGTGCGCGCCAGAGTATCGACTGGTTTAAGCAGGTGCTTGGGCCGGAGCATTTCTACCTGGAACTTCAAAACCACGGAATTCCAGAACAAAACAAGGTCAATCGGCAACTGATTCCGTGGGCGAAGGAATTTGGGGTCAAATTGGTAGCGACCAATGACGTCCATTATGTCGAGGAAGGTCATTGGCAGGCTCACGATTGCCTGGTTTGCATCGGTCGCCAACAGCAGCGGGATGCAGGAAAACCGACTTACCAGCCTGGACAATTCTATCTTCGGTCGGCAGAAGAGATGAAGGCCCGATTTGCCGAAGTTCCGGAAGCGGTGCTGAACACCTTGGAAGTCGCGGACCAGTGCAATGTTGCGATCCAATTCGGCAAAGGTGCTCAACATTACCCGGTCTTTCAACCGCCCGAAACCTGGACCCGCGAGGGTTATCTTCGACGGTTGCTGTGCGATGGGCTTAAGACCCGTTATGGCATTATTGCACATGTCGAGGGTTCGGATATCCGGATTGATGCCCTGGAAAGGGCCGACTTGCTACCCCCCTGCGCGAATCCCGAGGAGCAAGCAGGCTGGCCATCCGATTGGGAACGTTTTGGGATCGAAACGGCGGCGGCTTTGCACGTCATTCTAATGCGATTGGAACTCGAACTTCGGGTCATCGAAAAGACCGGCTATGTCAGCTATTTCTTGATTGTCGGTGATTTTATCCGGCATGGACGAAGCAAGGGGATTTCCTGCGTGGCGCGTGGATCGGCCGCCGGTTCATTGGTAACTTACCTATTGGAGATTGCGAACGTCGATCCGCTGCGCTACGGACTGCTCTTTGAACGGTTCTTGAATCCGGAACGGGTCAGCCCGCCTGACATTGACATCGACTTTGCCGATGATCGCCGCCAGGAGGTCATTGAGTACGTGCGGGACAAATATGGTCGGGATGCGGTCGCCCAGATCATCACCTTCGGGACCATGGGTGCCAAGGCGGTCATCCGTGACGTGGGGCGAGTCATGGGCATGTCGTTTGGTGAATGCGATCGGCTATCCAAGATGGTCACGGACGCCAAGTGGTCGCTCTCCGATGCCCTGGAGAAGAGCACCGATTTCCGCAAAGCGTATGATAGCGAGGAAGCGACGCGGGAATTGGTGGATTACGCGCAAGTCCTGGAGGATCAGGCTCGAAATTCGAGCGTGCACGCTGCCGGGGTGGTGATTGGTGCGCAGCCACTGGTCAACCTGCTGCCCCTTAAACAGGACGAAGACGGGGTTATCGTGACCCAATATGCCATGAATCCGGTCGGGGATTTGGGCTTGCTGAAGATGGACTTTCTGGGGCTTAAGACCCTGACGGTCATTCGCAACAGTTGCGACCTGATTGAGCGAACGCAGGGTATCCAGGTCCCAATCGATCACCTACCGCTCGACGATGCCAAGACATACGAACTGCTGAACAACGCCCAGACGCTGGGCGTGTTCCAATTGGAATCCGGAGGTATGCGGGACCTCTGCCGCAAATTCCAAATTGCCAGTGTCGAGCATATCACCGCACTTATTTCGCTGTATCGCCCGGGCCCAATGGACCTGATTCCGGACTTTATCGAACGCCGACATGGTCGTGCGCCGATTGTCTATCCACATCCGCGCCTGGAACCGATTGCGCGGGAAACCTATGGGGTCTTGATCTACCAGGAACAGGTCATGCAGGCAGCCCAAATCCTGGCTGGGTACACGCTTGGCGGTGCCGACCTTCTCCGGCGTGCCATGGGTAAAAAGAAGCTGGAGGAAATGGAGAAGCAGCGGGCCATTTTCGTCGAAGGATGCGGCAAGAATGACATCCCGCCCAGCGAAGCCAACCCGGTGTTTGATTTGCTGGAGAAGTTTGCCGGGTACGGATTTAACAAGTCCCACGCGGCGGCGTATGCCATCGTGGCCTATCAGACGGCCTATCTGAAGGCGAACTATCCGGTCGAGTTTCTCTGCGCCATGATGACCAACGATCAGGGCGACCTGGCCAAGTTGGCTCAATATATCGGGGAGGCGCGTGGTTTCGGCATTCAGGTACTAGGGCCTGATGTCAACGAATCGGAGGTCGGCTTCGCCCCGGCAAAAGCCAAAGAAGGTAATGGGTCGCGGGTGATTCGATTTGGCTTGGCGGCCATCAAGGGAATGGGGGAAGTTGCGGTGGAGAGTGTGCTCCAGGCGCGGCGATTGGGAGGGCGATTCACTTCTCTACAAGAGCTCTGCGAACGGATCGACACCCGGACGGTGAATCGGCGGGCATTGGAATGCCTCATCAAAACCGGTGCGTGCGATGGCTTGGGACCCAACCGGGCCACGCTGATGGCAGGGGTCGACGGTGCCCTATCGAGGGCCAACTCAATGGCGGCTGACAAAGCCGCCGGGCAATCGTCCCTGTTCGATGCCTTTGACGCAGTTCCTGCCAAACATCCGGTCAAGCCGGTGGTGCTGGCGGATTGGCCCATGAGCGAGAAACTGGCTTATGAGAAAGAAATGCTGGGCATTTTTGTCAGTGGTCATCCGCTCGATCCGCACGCCAAACTGCTGGAACGATTTGTTGTGCATACGGTGGAAAGCTTGCCGGGGTTGCCCAATCGAGGCGTGGCCCGAATTGGCGGATTGGTGACGGCGCTGTCGGAAGGTGTTAGCAAGAAGAACGGGAAAAAGTATGCCATGGCCACGATTGAGGACCTGACCGGCTCCGTGCAAATCCTGGCGATGAATGAGAACTACGACAAATTTCGGGAGCTTCTCGCACCCGACACAGCCGTGCTGGTGGTGGGTGAAGTCGCAACCGGCGAGGACAAGCCGAAGATTTTTCCACAAGAGATCATGAAACTGGAGGATGCACCGCGAAAGTTCACCCGCCAGGCGCACGTCTGGCTCAAGACGATTGATTCGACCCGACCGGCCTTTGAAAACTTGCGGACTTTGGCGGAGGCACATGCTGGAAGGGTTCCGCTGTTTCTGGCGTTGCGCTACAGCGGTGGGGAGGTCGCCTATCTGGAAACCAACGAGCGGTATTCGGTCAATCCCGGGCCGTTGTTTGAGACGGCGGTTGAGAGCGCGTTTGGTTCGGGGAGCCTACAATTGATTGTCGATCGTTCGCTACCGGAGCGTGCCCCTCGGAAATGGGAAAAACGTTCTGGGGGTGGAGGGGATGAGGAGTGATTCTTCTATTCTGTGGGTATCTGGATGAAGGAACCACAGGAACTTCGGCACCGCCGTTGTGGGTTCCGCGAAGAAACCAAGGTGAACAAACATTCCCGATCTCACGATGCCGTCGACTATTGAACCCGCCAATACGAAAAGCCCCCGGTCGGGAACCTCAAAAGTGTCTTTGACATGAAACTTTGGCATAGGTACTCAAGTGTGAAATGACAACGGGAAAAGGAACCGCTTGCGGCCTTGCCTCGAAAGTCAGGAAGCGCAGAATAATTGCCTACCAAAGGAACCGTGTGGTAAATTCGTTCAACGGTTGGATTCCGGTTTGGAGCATAAATTATGGTCGAAGTTACCTTCAAGTTACCGGACAGTCTAGCTAACACTTTCGGCGAAACACCTGAAGCGCGGGGGCGTCGGCTCATGGAAGACGCTGCCGTTGAGGAATATCGCAACGGCCAAGTTTCTCAGCGGCAGGTCGGAGAGATGCTTGGCTTGGACTACTGGCAGACGGAACAGTTTCTGAGGATCCGCAATATTTCGATGGGCTATTTGCTGGGTGACCTTGAGGCCGACGTATCGACCTTGGAGGAAATTCTTGCATCCAAGTGAGCTCGGTCGTCTCTGATACCTCCCCGTTGCATTATTTGATCGAGTGCGGAGTTGTTCACTTCCTTCCTGACTTGTTCGGCGAGGTTCTTATTCCTTCATCGGCTTGCTTGAAACTGCGGCTAAACGTGGGCTAGTGGATTTTCCCGTCACCATTGAACGGCTCCGGCGCACGAGGGCGCGACTCGATGAGGAGTTAATTCAAGGTGCCCTGCTTCGCAATAGGCATCAATGAGTACACGGGACCGAAGGCTCCCATGCCGCTACGATTCATCTTGTCAGTCGCCGTGGTTCGGACCGCCTGTGGCTCGACGCAGTCTCGCCCTACCGATGTTACCTTGCTTCAATAGGTTACATAAGAATCATACAGGTAGAAAAGAACGCTGTTGTTGAGAAGGCGAAGAGCCATCCCTACGAAGAGAGCGATCGGCTTAGCGGTACTATGGCGGGATGTTGGACTACAGCTTGGAGGGAGGACGTCCGGGGCCTTGCGCCGGGAGTTTGGGAGCATTGGGGCTTAGTTCGACGCCGGCTTCGCGGCGGAGCTTTTCGGCGAAGGCCGGTAGCTCACGCAAGGCTTTGTCTTCGATGAGGACGTCGCGAATCCGGTCACGGACCTTTTCGAAAGGCTCGACCCGGGCGGGAAGCTTTTCGAGGGACTTAATGATGTAAAAGCCGACGGCCGTCGTGACGACGTCGCTCACTTGACCCACGGGCAGGCTGAAGGAGGCTGATTCAAATTCCCACGGAGTCTGCCCGCGATAGATGGTCAGTTCCCCGCCGGACTGTCGGGTCTTGGGGTCATCGCTATTCTCCTTCACCAAAGCGCTGAAGTCGGCATTGGGCTTTACCGCCATGGCGCGCAATTCGCGGGCGAGACTCAATTTCCGGTCGTACTCGTCCTGTGAAGATGTCTGACCGGTAGCTGGATCCCGCAGGAGAATCAACATTTGAGCAACCCGGACAGACTCTGGCACCTTCCAGTTTTCAAGATGCTCCTTGTAGGATTTCTCGACTTCTTCGGGCGAAACCTGAATGCCCTCTTTGACCTCGCGGGCAATGAGTGCGTTGACAATGGCCTCGTCGTATTTTTCCTGGCTGAAACTTTCCGGGGTATAGCCGGCTCGGGTCAAACGGCGGACGTAGTCGGCCTCGGAAGGTGCATTGGTATAAATACGGTGAATGAAGGCATCGGCATTTGTCCGGGCGACGTGCAGGTCGGTAGCCGAGGCACGTGCGCGGCAAATCTGAATCATGATCAACTGGTCGAGGAGGCGCCCCTCGAACTCCTCGCGTTTGTCGTCCTGCACCAGGCTTCCGGTACTCATCAACTCGGTTTCGACGCGCCGCGCCATTTTATCCAGGTCCGCCCGGGTAACCTCCCAACCCTTTGCCTTGGCGAGGACCTCTTTGGGTCCTGACCCCGAATCGACGGCCCCTACCGAGAGCCCAACGAACATCCACGCAGCGAGCCCAATGCAGGCTCCCCGGGAAAGTGACAAACGAAAGAGATTCAACATGCTGGGGGAGGATACTCGGGAGTCTGCCCCGAACGCAATGGGATCGCTTGGTAACAACGCAACTCGCTGCTACGATTTGCTGGTGACCTCTACCGAACGGGAAGTCCTCAATACCTTGCTGGAATTGGAAGAACGCGTGGCAGCTTTGGCGGTAACCAAGACCGGACCCAGCCTACTGCCGCTTTTTGACCAGCTTCGGCAACTGACCGACCAATTGCCTACGGCCACCGATCCGACGTTACTGCACTATCTCCACAAACAAAGCTGGCAAAAAGCCCGACTTTGGCTCGAGGGACGGGAAGCTGAGAACATCACAGGAACCTGCGGCCACGTGTGATCGGTTCACAAATCGACACTATTGCAGCCATCGCTACACCGCCCGGAGAGGGGGCGCTCGCGGTCTTGCGCCTATCGGGAAAGCAGGCGTTGTGCATAGCTGACTCGGTGTTCCAATCACCGTCCGGTCGTAAGCCATCCGAGGTTCCCTCGCATACCGTTCACTACGGTCATGTGGTCCGAGAGGGGAAGATCATCGACGAAGTGTTGCTCACTGTCTTTCGGTCGCCGAGGACGTTTACCACCGAGGATACGGTGGAAATTTCCGGGCACGGTGGTCCGTTGGTCGCGCGGTTGGTATTAGAGACACTGCTGGCGGCTGGCGCTCGCCTCGCGGAACCGGGGGAATTCACCCAGCGGGCCTTTCTCCATGGACGTTTGGATTTGGCGCAGGCCGAAGCGGTGGTCGATCTCATCCATGCCCGGACGGAGTTAGCCTTGGAGTCGGCGCATGGGCAGTTGGCCGGACGCCTATCGGAGGCGGTTCAATCGGTTCGCGATCAATTGCTTCATGTGCTGGCGCACATCGAAGCGCATCTGGATTTTCCCGATGAAGACATCGCTCCCCACTCTGAAGCCGAGATGGTAGGCAGGATTAGCGAGGCCAGGCAGGCATTGGAAGAATTGCTACGAACGGCACCAGAAGGGCAAGTGCTGCGCCAGGGATTGCGCACTGCTATTCTGGGGAGACCGAATGCGGGAAAATCATCGCTGATGAATCGGCTGCTGGGACAGGATCGAACCATTGTCTCGCCCATTCCAGGAACTACCCGGGACACCGTGGAGGAAACGGCAAATCTGGGAGGTGTTCCGGTGACCCTAATCGATACCGCCGGACTCAGGGCCACGGACGACCCAGTTGAGGCCGAAGGAGTTCGAAGAAGCGAGGCGGCAGCGCGTGAAGCGGACCTGATTTTGTTGGTAATTGACGGATCTCGGGCATTGGAACCGTCGGATTTGGAGCAATGGGAGCGCCATCGTCAGCGTCCGAACTTGGTTCTGCTAAACAAGTGCGATTTGCCCGTTTTGGCGGAAGTGCCGACAGACATGAAGTTCATTCGCATTTCCGGGATGACGGGCGAGGGAATGGAGACGCTCAAGGAATCGATTCGCGAGTTTGTCTGGTCGGGCGAACGGCGTTGGACGCCTTCGTCGGTCGCCATCAGCGCCCGGCATGCAGACGCCCTTAGGCGGACGTTGGAAGGGGCGGACCGCACTTTGGACACACTACAAGGAGGCATTGGGCTGGAGCTGGCGGCGTTTGAATTGCGGGGAGCGTTGGGCGCGGTTGGGGAGATCGTTGGGGAGACTACGACGGACGATTTGCTGGACAGTATTTTCAGCCAGTTTTGTTTGGGGAAGTAGCAGGCGCATCGTTGGAGCAGCGGCAGCGTCTTGGATTGCGGTTTTCCTCCTATGCTTTTTGCCCCAGAACCTGAAGTACGCGCCCGTGAACTTCCGCCGCTGTCGATTTCACGACCGTCTCCAAAGCGCCAGAGGGCTGGCGCAGTCCAAGACCTGGCGGACATCCCCTTGCTCCATTACTCGGGAAGCGCCTTGGACGGTGGTAGCGACACCCGAAGAATCCTTGATATTCCTGGGCCGATGGTCATTGATCATCTCCATTGAAATACCTTCTCCGACAAAAGTTTTGGACCTTAACCGAGGGCTACACCATCCAGGACGAATCAGGCAGCACCGCCTTTACCGTTGATGGCAAGGCCTTCTGTTGGGGGCATCAGCTATCGTTTCGGGACCCTTCTGGTACAGAGTTAATTTATATTCGCCAAAAGCTTTTGGCCTGGGGACCGACCTTTTTTCTGGAACGAGACGGAAAAGTGTATGCCGAAGTTCGGAAACACCTTTTCACCCTGCTGCGGTGTCGTTTCACGGTAGATATCCCCGGTCCGGATGACTACGAAGCGGTTGGGGACCTGTTGGATATGGAATACACCTTCACCCGACAGGAGCGAGTGGTGGCGGAAGTGAGTAAGCGTTGGTTTAGCTGGACGGATTCGTACGGGATTGAAATCGCGGACGGGGAAGATGTTCCGCTACTATTGGCCTCCGCAGTGGTCATTGATCTGGCTTGTCACACGGATGGTCACGCCAGTTAGTTGGCGGGGGCAGATAGCCTTCGATAAGGCTATGTCGCGTGGATGCGGCGATCTAGATCACGCCGTCACCAATTTCCGGCGAGGTTTCGAGGTCATTGGCGTAGCATAGATAATTACTTCCTTACGATGTATGCAATCCAAATAGCGCTTAGACAGTTTCATGCCATAACGGGCAAATTCGGCGGAATCTGCCATTTTCCGCCCCACCTCAGTATTCGAAATTGATACTTTTGGCATAGGCCATTTTTTAAGGCGCTTAATTTCATGCTCTTTTGCCAAGGCAACCTTAACTGCTTGCAGATGGTCTTCGACCTTGACAGGAAACGTTTCCCTCATGATTTTTTCGGGCGAACCGATATCGCATTAGGGCTAATAATTACAGTTTATTGAGGTAGGATTTCATCCGGTCCCAGGCTTGATCACGGGCCTTGCGGTTGTCGGGGCTGGCATCGGCGGCCTCGCCTGCGCGCATGAAACCGTGTCCAGCACCTTCGTAGGTCACAGGTTGGTAGACTTTTCCGGCTTGTTTCATGGCTTCGATGGTCTTGGGAACAGTTGCAGTGACCCGAGCGTCATTGCCGGCATAAAATCCATAGACCGGCGATTGAATTGTTTTCAGGTCATCGACGGATTCGGGACCGGTCCCGTAAAAGGGAAAGACGGCAGCCAGATGGGGATTGTGGGTGGCGTACTTAAAGACCTGTCCGCCACCCCAGCAGAAACCGGTGGCCGCTACTTTGCCATTGGCTGCCGGGAGCTTGCCGACGAAATCGGCCACGGCATCCAGGTCGGCTGTGACTTGAGCGGATGGAAGTCCAAATATGGCCTTTCGGACGCCGTCGCCACTACCGAGCGATTCGGTTCCGCCGCCGTTGGGTCCCGCGCCGGAAAGCAGGTCTGGTGCGATGGCGATATAGCCCGCTTCCGCCAGTTGGTCGGTGACACCCCGAACCCAATCGGTCATACCAAAAATCTCGTGGATGACCACGACGGCGGTCGCCTTTTCCTTGACCTCCGGGTAGGCGATAAAGCAGCGGACCTCGCGATTGTCATGCTTGACGGTGACCCACTCCAAGTGACGTGGGGATTTTTCCAGGCGGGTCTTGGCGTCTTCAGCCAAGACGGCAGTGGTGGAGACGGCGACAGCCAGGAGGCGAAGGATTAGGGCGGATTTCATGGTGGCGAGGTAATGTCAGTAAGAGTGAAAACGCAATTTGCAAATTGGGAGTAAGTTGAAGGAGAAGAACCAAATCGGATCAAAACGACAAGTCTGAATCGAATGGGTTTTGTATCGATTAAACGTCCGCAAAAAGAATCGTCGTGCGACACCCTGGCAGAACTACGGCGTCGTGGCTGCAATGATAGTTTCCGGTGTACGCTCCGAGACACGAATGGGGAGGCTTACGAACGGCAGGGCAGCCATGTGGAACCTTCGACGAAGGGTTTCAATGGTGTGGTTGTGCAACCAGCGGTTGAGCCAATTTTCGCGTTCGAAAAGCAACTGACCTCCGAAGTAGACCGAGTTGGGGAACTGAGAGGATACTTCAGATGCCAGCTCCAGAATCGATTCAATTGGGTCGGGTCCCAACTTGGTAAAGACGGCGGTACCGAATCCGCGCGAGCGAGCGAAGGCGGCGTAATGCTCACATTCTTCGTGGACGTGGGTGCGCAGCGATTCAATTTCAGAGAGTCCCTTGAAATTTCCGGCATCGACGGCTCCCACTTGCAAAAAGACAAGATTCTTAAACGATCCACTGAAGAGGCGCAGCGCGTTGACCACGGTATGCAAACCGAGGCCATTATAGCCGTTGACCAGTATAACGGCTGTTCGAGCGGTTGGATCGGGTTCAGTGACGCGAGTAGGTTTTTGGTTGGATGCGCTCACGTTCGCGGCTTCCACGATCACGTCGAGCCGTTTGAGGCAGACGAGAACCGACTGATAGTGGCTCTTGATGGCAAAGGCTGCGGCAACCAGAACAGCAGTCACGACGATGGTCACCCATCCACCCTCGGCAAACTTGATCACACACAAGGTGACCAAAATAAAGCTGGTCATTGCCAGGCCAAGCCCATTGACGATCATCTTATGAAACCAGGAGCGATCGGTGTGGCGCTCCAGCCACCAATGGCGAACCATACCGAGTTGGGACATGGAAAAGGTGATAAACACATTGATGCTGTAAAGAACGACCAAGAGATCAACGGAGCCTTTGGTGAACATCATCATAATGATGGCAGAAATGCCGATCAGGATCACTCCGTTGCCTGCAACAAAGCGATCACTAAGATTGGCAAAGCGAGTAGGAAACCAGCGGTCGAGGGCCATATTGGCCAATACCCGCGGGCCATCGAGGAAGCCAGTTTGCGCAGCGATGAACAAAAGGGCGGCCTCTGAGGCCAGAGAAATCCAGGTAAACGCTGAGCCGTAGGGGGCTGGCCACGGTGAGGTCATCTTCTTGAACAACTCTGCATTCAGTGTGCTTCCTTCAACCGGCTTGACCCCATAGAGAAGATAGGCCACCAAAAGCCCGGCAACGGTGATTCCAAGGGATACCCCCATGTAGACCATGGTTTTCTTGCCGGTCTGGACACGAGGCTCGCGCAGGACCGGCAATCCGTTGCTCACTGCTTCGATACCCGTGTACGTTCCGGCACCCATGCTATAGGCGCGCATGATCAAGGCCAGTACGCCGTAAATACCGATGCTAGAATGGGTGGCGTCCCTGGTCTCATTCCAAGTACGGGCAGCGAGCCCGGCCAATTCGGATGGATGAGAGCAGAAGGAGTAGAGGATGGCGATCGCGTGGGTGACGATAAACAGAAAGAAAACAGGTGCCCAGAGCATCACAGACTCCTTGACACCGCGAAGGTTTAGGAGGATTAAAACGACCAAACCAAAGACCACTACATGGAGCTTCCAACCAATCCATTCCGGCGGCAGAATGCTAAATAGGGCGTCTCCACCACTGGCTACCGATGTGGTGACGGTCAGAATATAATCGACCAACAGGGCACAACCGGAAACGACTCCAGCCTTGGGCGACAACAGTTTGCTGGCGACGAGGTAGCCGCCGCCGCCCGAGGGAAACAATTCGATGATTTGGGCGTAGCTGGCGCAGATCACAATAATGGTAAGAACGGCAGCGACGACGACATACAGACTCAGGGTAGTATGGTCACCGAGGGCTTTGAATATTTCCTCCGGTCCATAACAAGAGGAGGACAAACCGTCGGCTCCCAATCCGACCCAGGCAAACAAAGCAATCAGCGACAAATTGTGGAACAATTTCTGATCGCCCAAGTCTTTCGACTTACCGATAAAAATGCGTCTCAACAGACCAGCAAACCCGCGTTGACTCATGATTAGTACCGTGATTGCCCTCCTCCGCGCGTGCCCTTAGCACCTTTGGCTTTGGACACGCCTCCAAGCACCGAGTCATTTCGGTACACAGCGAGGTGCAAACTAACAATGAGGGTGTGCCCTGAAGGCCGCTTCGGCGAAGCGGAGCTTGAAGGAACGCCCTTCCAAATGCCGACGAGGTTAGCTGACGGGCTAGGTCCTGGAAGTGACCCGAAGAACCGGTTTCCTGGTCCATCTACGCCCCAATCGCACGACGACGTGCAACGTTGGGTCCCCCGTGTCGATCCGCAGGAAGGCGGAGCGACTTTGGCCGCGAACGGGTGTAATGAAGGGAATAGTCACCGAATTGTCAAGCAGCGCATCATTCTTGGCAGATGGCTTGGCAGGCAAGGTTCGAGCTTGCCGAAATGCGTTGATGGGGGCATCCCCTTGTCAATGAACACCTCGCGACGTCATTTCCTGAGCTGCGCTTCCGCTGGTCTGGGGATGGGCCTGTTATCTCCTGAATTGAGTGAAGCTGCCGATTCGGCAATACCGGCTCGGCAGAGAAGCCCACTCAAGATTGGTTTGGTCACCTACAATTTGGCCAAGGATTGGGATATCGCGACGATCTTGAAAAATTGCTCCGAAGCGCGATTTGATGGAGTCGAGCTTCGCACCACGCACAACCACAAGGTGGAGGTGAGTCTGAGCGCAGCGGAGAGGTCCGACGTGCGCAAACAGTTTGCCGATTCGTCGGTGGAATTGATGGGGTTGGGAAGTGCTTTTGATTACCACACGCCCGACCCGGCTAAACTGAGGGCGGACATTGAAGCAACCAAAGCGTACATCATTCTGGCCCAGGATGTTGGGGCTACTGGGGTCAAGGTGCGTCCCAACGGGTTGCCGAAAGAGGTACCGGTAGAAAAGACCCTGGAGCAAATTGGTCGTTCGCTTGGAGAATTGGGACAGTTTGCCCACGACCACGGACAGGTGATTCGGCTGGAGGTCCACGGACCGGGAACGTCCCGCGTCAAATACATTCGAACCATCCTGGATTTCGCCAATCATCCGTCCGTGGGAGCGTGCTGGAATTCAAATCAAACCGATCTCGAAGACAATGGTTTTGACGCCAACTTTGGATTGCTGAAGGGGCAAATATTTTCGGTCCACATGCGCGATCTTTATCTGGAAGAATACCCCTTCCGCCAATTGCTCAACAGCCTGGTGGCGAGTGGTTTCCGCGGATATACGATGGCTGAGATACCGGAAAGCGCTGATCCGGTGCGGGTCATGCGGTATTTCCGGGGACTTTGGCTGTCATACCAAGGTTTGTTGTAGGTCGGTCCTGCGGACAGCGATTTCGGTTAGCTCCTGCGAGATGAGTGTGGTTTGGACCTTCAACGGCCCTGTCGCAGGCTTATTCGTACGAGCCTGTACTTCCATTCACAAAAAGAGAGTGTATTTTTGCGTCCCGTTTAGGACCATTCAGGACCAGTCACCCATATAATAATGAAATCTGTTCCCCTCTTTCGCCCGGTTTTACTGATGGCGGTGCCGCTGCTGCTGACCGTCGCTGGTTGCACCACACAGTCTTCGGGCGGTACCCTGCCCCGCCGAAACTTGGCTGCCATTAAGGCGGATCAAGCCTCGGTGAAGCCGTCGGAGGCGCTTGAACTTCTGCGGGCAGGAAACGAACGATTCGTGTCGGGAAAACCGGCCCGTCGTGATGTCCTCCATGATCAACATATCCTGGCGGCTGGGCAATATCCCCATTCGATCGTTCTCAGTTGCATGGACTCACGAGTTCCAGCGGAATTGGTCTTTGATGCGGGATTGGGCGATATCTTTAGTGCCCGAGTGGCCGGTAATATTGTCAACCCAGACCTACTGGGAAGCCTCGAATACGCATGCGCTGCGGTCGGCAGCAAGCTGGTATTGGTCCTGGGCCACACCCACTGCGGAGCGGTCAAAGGGGCGGTCGACGGGGTCCAATTGGAGAACCTGACGGGACTCTTAGATAAAATATCACCAGCGGTCAAAGCAGCGCGGAATGTTCCAGGTGAGCATACATCCAAAAACTCGGAGTTCGTTGAGGCGGTGGGTGAAGACAACGTCCGGCTGGCGGTGGAGCAGATTCGCTCTCAAAGTAAGACACTTCGCGATTTGGAGAATGCCGGGAAGATTCTGATTGCTGGTGGCATCTATGATTTGGATACGGGCCGGGTCCGTTTTCTCACGACGACAAAACCGTAAGTCGTCGGATGTTTGAGGGCTTAGCTTTTTAGGGCGGGGTGATTCCGGGTTGGTTGGTGAACTTGTTTCGGCCCCGTCGCGCCAAGCGCAGAGCATTGCCAACGACAATCACGTCGCTAAAGCCCATGGCAAGAGCACAGACTATGGGACTTAGGAAACCAAACATTGCCAGTGGGATCGCCGCCGCGTTGTAGAAAAATGCCCAGAATAGGTTTTGGTGAATCACGCGGAGCGTAGCGCGGGATAAATCCAAGGCCAGAGGGATGGCCGCGAGATCGTCTCGTAAGAGGATAATATCCGCCGCCTCTTTGGCCACATCGGTCGCTTTAAGGACAGCGAGCCCAAGATCGGCCTGCGCCAGGGCCGGACCGTCATTCAATCCATCGCCGACAAAAGCCACGCGCTCGCCGAGCTGTTGCCGATCACGAATGGCATCGGCTTTACCTTCGGGACGAACGCCGGCCTGGATTTCTTGGGCAAATAAGCCCACGCGAGCTCCCATGGCAATTGCGGCATTCGGCTGGTCACCGGTCAGCATGCGGACCTGGAGTCCGCTGGCGCGCAGTTCGCGGATGAGTTCGGGAGCACCGGCTTTCAATGGATCAAGCAGGGCAAAAGCTCCCACCAATCTTGGGCCGTTGGCCAAAGCGAGGATAGTGGCGTCGGCAGCTTCTTTGCGTTGGGTAAGGGTGCCCAATCCAGTGATATCGATATTTTTCTCCGACATCCACGCTGGAGAACCTAAAAACCACGGTTCCGTACCGATGGCGGGAATGAGCGCTTCGATCCCAAGCCCCCGATGCTCGCGCCACTCGGTTGGCTTGAAGTCAGGAGCGATTGCATTGGGTGGAATTGGACGTGAGGCCGAAGTTGGGGATTGAGGGGCCTCCAATTGGCGGGCGCGGGAAATTGCTTCGCTGAGCGGATGCTGGGAAGCTTGAGCCAAAGCATTAGCGATAGCCAATATCGATGGAGTTTGATGAGCAGGGCGCAGGTCCAATTGGGCCACTACGGTCGGCTTTCCCTCGGTCAGTGTTCCTGTTTTATCAAAAATGACCGTGGTGATTCGCCCGCATTTTTCCAGAGCCAGAGCATCGCGGATTAGGATTCCCTGGCGTGCAGCGGCGTTAAGTCCGGCCATGAGGGCAACTGGTGTGGCCAAACCCATGGCGCAAGGGCAGGCCACGATTAAGACGGCGGTTAAACCCATCCACGCGGCAGCCAGCGGATCGGAGGGCAAATGGCCGACACCGAGCCATTCAGACAAATGGGAATGGATGCCGGACAGAAAGCCGAAGGCAAAATACCAACCAAGGGCGGTCACCACGGCCAGGGCGATGACAATCGGCACAAAAACACTGCTGATGCGGTCTGCCAATCGTTGGACCTGGGCACGGCTCGATTGGGCGCGTTGGACTGCCGCGATTATTCGGGCCAACGCTGTCGACGAACCGGTGGCTGTCACTCGGGCAACGAGTCGACCATTTTGATTGATCGTACCAGTATAGAGGGGAGAGCCTGGCGATTTTTCCACCGGCAGGGATTCACCGGTCAGCATGCTTTCGTCGATTGAGGAGTCACCTTCGGTCACCACGGCATCAACTGGCACACGGTCTCCTGGTTTTAGAACGATGTAGTCTGAAATTTGGAGCGATTGAATGGGTACGAGCTCTTCTCCGTGGGGAGTGCGCCTTCGGGCGTGACCGGGAGCCAATTCCAGAAGTCCGCGCAAGGTAGTGGCGGCGTTCCGGCTTAGGCGTGCTTCAATCCAGTGTCCAACCCCGACCAAGGTCAGGATGGAGGCCGACTCCATAAAATAGAGGTGACCATGACCAACGGCGAGTAACCCCCAGCAACTGAAGCCAAATGCGGCTGAAGACCCGAGAGAAACCAAGGTGTCCATGCTGGAATCACCGTGACGAGCCTGTCGCCAAGCACCCCGATAAAACGAACCGCCTACGAGCACTTGGACGGGTAGGGCTAGAAGGAATGCTATCCAATGATAGTCCGTGTTCATTCCCATCCCAAATCCCCATTCAGCGATCATGAGGAGCGCCGTCACCGGTACACCCAGTTGAAGTGCCCAACGCCAGGGTGTTTGTGGTGCGATTTCGGCAGTTGGTTCGCAGAGGGAAATGAACTTTGCACCGAATCCAGCCGCTATGACCGCATTAACGAGCTCGGAGGCATTCACCGAACAACCGGTTTTGATTACAACCTGGGTTTTCCCGGTGCTGATATCGGGAGAGGCGGAGGCAACGCCAGAGATGGCGGTTAAGGCGTCAGTCACCTCACGAACGCAATTGCCGCAGGTCATGCCGTCGACGAGCAATTCGACCGTCTTTTCCGATTGGGTAGGTAGAGGCGGTAGGGCCTGCTGTGGCGACGCAAGTAATGGGGGCGATGGAGGAACGGGTGGTCTGCCGGTCCGCGGACGAAAACTGATGGAGGCTTGCTCCATAGAGCGACGCTCGGTCGTGCAAGACGTTATGCAACTCTGAATTGGGCAAACGGGATGCTCAATTCACAAACGAACGGATACCGAATCCACTTGTTACCTCGATATGAGCTTTGGTGGGCAAGGTCCAAGAAAGCAGGGGCCCCGCGTCTGTCGCCAAGTGTTGGTCAGGATTGCGTGGACACCGTATTGAGTCGCAAGTCCCGCATCCCAAACACGGCTTCCCCAGCCAGGAACCTAAACTTCCTCGCCCCATTCTGTCGTTTCGGCCCAAAGCGCTGACGATGTTGCTCAAAGACGTGGTCGACCCAAGCCCGACTGCCAATAACGGCTCCGTCGGTAAAGTAGCGAACCCGACAGCGGACATAATCGCCCCAAGACAACTGGCCCTTCTTGGCGAATACTTCCCGAACCTTTTCAGGATCAATGCCGGGCCGAATTGTCGGTCCATCCGGTCCTTGAACCCCTTCGACCATCCCTTCCCCAAAGACCCAAAGGCGATACTTGGCCATGGCATCGGTCAGGTTCCCCTCCTCTCCTTCACTCAAGTGGATGATGGCTCG
>CAILNN010000077.1 GCA_903835555.1 uncultured Verrucomicrobiota bacterium | reverse complement strand
TTTGGCAATTTAACGGGGACGGATGATTATTAGAATGATCATTGCTCCAAACACGATCAACTCCAAGATGGCGATTGCCATGGCGATGGATAGACCAATTCGAGGGTTTCGGGAAACCAGTCCACCGGGTGAATTCCAGTGCCGAATGGTGTAATAGAGGGTGACCGGCGCACTAACGACACCGAATATGGTCAATAGCGGTATTAAGGGCGCAAGAGCCATCGTCAAGGCAATCCGATCGTGGCGGGTTCGTTGCACCTCCAAGCTTTGAATTTTGCCTTTGGTCGTACTGGAGAACAAGCAACTGGGGCACAATCGCTTCCCGTCAAATTCCATATCACAGAGGGAACAGAGGAATCGCCCGCAACCGTCGCAGACGACCGAAGCTTTCTTTTCCGGATGGAAAAAGCAGCCCGCTTCACCCAAATCCACCGGGGCGTCACTATTGACAGAGGCATTCCCGCGCAAGAGGACCGGGAAAACCATGATCTGGACCAGCGAAGAGCATCCTGGGCACGGGGCCAATTCCGGTCGGTTTAATAAGTCCGGCCCAAATTCTGTCTGGCAGCGGTCGCATCGGATGGATGCCTTTTCCTCCATGCCCGAGGAATTCATAACTTCCGGACCACCCGGGTGTTGCAAATCCGGTCATGCAACGAACGGCCCTGAGGGTCCCATGCAGCCATGAGGTAACCAACGCCCAATGTTAGTCCGCTAACGATTTCCGCCAACGGGCGCAGGAAGGCGGTCAGGTAGCTAATCCGGCTGCCATCCGGGCGCACCACGCGAATCCCCACGGCCATCTTCCCAGGGGTGGCGGCAAACCGCCCGAGGAACGAGCCTTCGTAAAGAATGGTAAAGACCAGCCCCGCGACGGATGTGACCAGGAGTGTGGGAACCGATTGATCCGTGAAAGATGTCGGGAAGAAAATAGCTCGAATGGCTAGTTGAACCACCTGTTGAATGATGCCATCCAGAAACTTGGCACCAAATCGTCGGCCAAAACTGGCGTATTGAAGTACGCTCGCATCCAGGGCAACTCCTTCCTTTAGCTTCTGGACAAAGAGCGGCTTGCATTCGGCGCAAACGGCGACATTCCCGTAGCGAATGACATCGCTTTCGGGGAAAGCTCGACCGCATTGGGAACAGGCCACCTGCCCCGGGTTGAGTACTGTGGGTGAAATCGGGGGAGTCCCGGCGGCAAAAACCGATCGAAACGGGAGCCAGTTTGCTTGGCCTTCTCGCCAAATCAAGGTGTCGGGCTGAATCACGCCTTGAGAATGCATCCGCTGGATATCTTCATCTGACACCGGGCCACGTTGTTGCTGGCTTTCGACGTAAAACCACATAAAGATTCGGTCAGGATTTGTTGCTTGGCGATAACGTGCCATATCGCCAGGCGGCGTGCAAGAACGGTGAGCCTCCCGATTGGACCGAGAATCAAGTGATCGTGGGGCAACCCATTGGGACTTGTCTCGAAATCCAAGATTTCCCTTGTCAAACGAGGCCACTACTGGAATCTCTGGGGTTGAAGTGAATCGAGTCCAGACAAGTTACCATTGGAAGACACCACCGAATATCGGTGGGTCGTTGGTGACTTTGGTGACTTCTGCCTCGCTAACCGGTAGTCCGTTGATGGCCGCATCACCTGCCCCTTCAATTAGCTCCATTTTCGCTCGAATTATTTCCGACCCAATCCGGAGCTGAACGCATTTTCGTCCTCGAAAACCCCGTTCCGCTTCCCGGAACGGGGTTTTTGTTTGGGCCTCCCCTGCTCACTCAACCACACACCACCATGACCACTCCCGTTGAAATTTACGACACCACCCTCCGCGACGGTTCGCAGGGTGAAGGCATCAACTTTTCATTGGCGGACAAACTTCGAATCGCGGACCGCCTCGACTCCTTCGGTGTCCACTACATTGAAGGTGGATGGCCGGGATCGAACCCCAAAGACCTCGAGTTTTTCCAGGAGGCGCGTCGGCGTTCGTGGAAAAATGCGAAGATTGCGTCTTTCGGGTTTACGCGCCGAAAGGACATCGCGGTCGAGAAGGACGAACAACTCCGAATGCTGCTCGATTCAGGCTCCCCGGTGATCACCATCGTCGGCAAGAGTTGGCTCCTGCACGTCAAGGAAGTGCTTCGGGTCACGCCCGATGAGAATCTGGCCATGATCTCGGAGACAGTCCGATTTCTCCGCGATCACGGAAAGATCGTTATGTATGATGCGGAGCACTCTTTCGATGGGTTCAAGGATGAACCCGATTACGCCCTGGCCACCTGGCGGGCGGCTGCCGAAGCCGGGGCCGCGTGCATTGTTCTTTGCGACACCAACGGCGGCGCATTGCCTAGCGAAATCGAGCGCATCACCCGGGCGACCTCCCAATTGGGAGCTGCCGTCGGTATTCACACGCACAACGATTGCGGATTGGGAGTCGCCAATGCCCTGGCGGGACTGGCTGGGGGCGCTACACAAATACAGGGGACGATCAACGGCTATGGGGAACGCACCGGAAATTGCAATCTGACCAGCATCATCCCGTTGCTTCAATTCAAAGTCGGTCGCGCCAGTGTTCCACCGGGATCGCTGCCCAAGCTCAAGGAGCTGTCGGAGTTTGTGGATGAGATCGCCAATCTACGGCATGACCCTCGCCAACCGTGGGTGGGCCAAACCGCTTTTGCCCACAAAGGCGGCATCCATGTTCATGCGATCGAACGGGTGGCGCGCAGCTACGAACACATCACCCCGGAATCGGTGGGCAATCATCGCCGGGTCCTGGTGAGTGATATGTCAGGGCGTTCTAACATCCTGCTCAAAGCCCGCGAATTGGGATTTGAGCTGGCAGCCAATCAACCCGAGACACGGCGTATCACTGAGAGCGTCAAGGAGCGGGAGAACCTTGGTTACGAATATGAAGCCGCCGAGGCATCCCTGGCCCTCCTCATCCAAAAAGTCTTGCAACCGGACACTCAAACGCAATTCACGGTGGAGGCCTACCATGTTTCCATGCGGGGAAACTCCGCTGAATCCGTCTGCGAAGCCACCATCAAAGTCCGGGTGGCCGATGTGGTCCATCACACTGTCGCTGACGGGGATGGTCCGGTAAACGCGCTCGACGGAGCATTGCGGAGCGCCCTGGCCAAATCTTATCCGCAGCTCACCGAGGTCCGGCTCATCGATTACAAGGTTCGGATTCTGGATGGAGTCGTCGGTACAGCCGCGAAGACACGCGTCCTCATCACGTGCAGCAACGGGCATCGGGATTGGGGTACGGTGGGTGTGAGTGAAAATATCATCACCGCCAGCCTGGATGCGCTGGTGGATGGATTGGAGTATGCATTGCGGTTGCCGACAGCGGGATCTACTCCGGCTTGATTGGGGTGTTCCCTACCCTTTTTGCCTCGGGATTTGGAAAGCAGACCGGTAAACTCCCGCCTCCAACGATTTAGCGGCCGTGTAAAAAGCGCCAGAGGGTTGGCGCAGTCCATGACCTGCCGGACAGGGTAGGCCCCAATGCGGGCCACCCCTGGACTTTGTTTAGCAGCTCTTGCAGGCTGGGAAATCGAAATCCATTAAGGCTTCGACGTTCCAGGCAGGTAGTATTTGTGCGTATATTCCTGTACCATACGCCAGGTGCTGTAGGCGGGGGCCAGCGTGGCCATGGAGTGTCGGACGATCTGAAGCCATCGGCGGGGAATACCATCGGTACCGCGATCAAAGAAGGTCGGAACAACCTTCTCGGTCAGGGTATGAAACAGATTGGAGCTATCGACC
>CAILNN010000076.1 GCA_903835555.1 uncultured Verrucomicrobiota bacterium | reverse complement strand
TAGCCGCCATGGCTGTCGTCGCTCTCGGACTCTGGGGATTTCAACGACGACATCGGGAGCTCATCGCTGTCCGGGCAAAACTGGTTTCGCTGATCGCAACATCTCACCGATAGCTTATCGATTGCCAGAAACGAATCAGCGGTGCAGACGGAAAAAGGACTGCTCCTGCGCTGCCGATGTGGGTAGATAATAGATCGATTCAAGACCGACTTTGACGATGCCGCCCGCTGCGGTTGACCAAGGTGAACCACCCGACAAATCGATTGCCGTTTGCAGTGTCAGTCCAACGGCAGTTGCCGGCCAGGCAATCTCAAAGAGCGTATCGACGGGCGCGCTTGGCCCTGGCGGTCGAATGACCAGCGTGATCGTTCCCGGGTCCGTTGTACCGGTATTCCCCGGGTTCGAACGGGGATCCAGAGGGTCCGTTCCCGCCTGGCACTCCTGCAAATTGGTAAACCCGTCGCCATCCGCATCTCCGTTCGGGTCAGTGAGTCCAAAGGCTTGAGCCCACGCGCTCCAAGGATCCGACGGAATGGGAGGCGCAAGGGGAGGGGCATCCCCAATGGTGTAAACGGACGTGCAAATGGGACTTGCGGGAGCACCATTCACGAACGCATAGACTATGGTACTGCCGCTCAACGTCAGCGGTTGACCGGGGTCATAAGTGCTCCAGGGATCACTCAGACTCGTTCGGTAGAAGATCGGATCCGTGGTCGTGGTCGTCATCCGGATGACCAGAGTGGCGTTCGATGCCAGGGGATAGGCTCCGGGCGGAGGGTTGAATGAGATCGGCGGACGTGGCTGAGTTCCTGGAGGAGCCAGGACGACCGAGCTTTCGGACACACTGCGTTGATTCACGGCGGGGAACAAGCCCACCACGCCAAAAACGGGTGACACAGTTGGGTTACCCAAGCCAAGCGTCGGGCTCAGCGTCTGCTCATGGGTCACGGATAGCGCACCGCTTGTCAAAACTGCCAAATCACTCCATTCTCCCACTCGAAAACTCTGAAGCAGCGGTGCGTCCGTCCAAAGAGTGGGGTCGGCTGAGTACACCAGGACATTGGCACGCGATTGGGCTAGGGTGAATCGGGGAAGGGCTCCGCTAGCCAGAAGATTGTATTGTTGGCCATCGAATTGCCAATGCTGCCATCCGGCTGAATTGCCCAAAGCACCCGCAGGGCCATGAAGCAATCCGAAGTCACCCCCGCCCAGCGAGACCCCCAATGAATATTTTGTTCCCGCCGGTGCGGTCAAACTCTGGCGAAGCATCGGGGCATTAACCCCGTCAAAATCGTATACCGCCGCTGTGGAACCGTCCCCGAAAACAACAAGAAGTTCGGACGACGCCCCCCCAGGCACCACGGTCACTTGTGAAATCGGTTGGCCTAAATCGAAGTTGGCTCCCGGGTTCCAGACAAATTGAAACGGCGAGGGCTCGTCGACCCAATCCACCGCAATAAAGGATTGGCTGGGAATATAAAAAAGGAATGTGTCGGGAGCATTGGTGGCGAATTCGCCCCAAGTCCAGACTGTATTGGTGGCTAATCCGGTTAAGTCAGGTCCGTTTTGACCTCCCGGAAAATTGAAAAGCGGACGGGAAACAAAGTCGACTCCGTCGGTTCCCTGGCGCAGTGCACTCATCATCCACGGCCTGTCCGAACTGAACCGGACTCGGTTTCCTTGCGACAATAAGCCCGTGTCTGCCATCGGCCCATAAGTTTGGCCAACGCTCTGTGCATTGACTTGAAGACCGGATAGGTTTGAAGGGGTTGGCGGGCTATCCCATTCCGTTGCCACGGCCAAGTCGTCCCATCCGTCGCCCGAAAAGTCAAAAGCGGCCACGACATTGGGTCCGATGCCAACGTTTGGAACAGTCAGGCCAGTCCAGGAGGTGTTGGCGAACAAATCGATGGCATTCCACGTCGGCGAGGCAACGGCAAACCCTTCGGCACCCGCTCCCCCCGCAAATTGTCCGATTGTGAGCGCGGTCACTTGTTGAAGTCCCACCGAGTCCGGTTCAGCCCAAACCAATGAACCGTCGGTTTGTTGGATGCCGAGCTGGCGGACGCCAGTTGCCTTATCGACGATGATCCAGTCCGACAGTCCGTCGCCGTTTGCGTCCAGGCTGGCGGCTAATTCCACTCCCGAATCATAGGTGAGTGAACCAGCAATCGACGTCGATCCAAATGTGGCGGCCAACCAAATCAAAAAAAAGGCGGCGGGGAATTTCATGGCTATTGGATGGTCACAACGCCGCAAGGGACGGTTTGGATCGGTTCACCCAGATTGAATCGAACGAGCCAGTACCGGTAAGCGGCACCAGTAATGACGGGCTGGGTATCGACCAGGTAGAGGTCGACAGAAGGGTTGGGTGAAGAAGAATCGGGGGCGATCCAGCGGAAGAAGGGATCAATGAGTTGGACTTCCACAAAACGCCTGGCCAAGCCCGAACGCGCGGAAGCAATGCTGTTAACATAGGGCGAACATTGGATCACGTCGCCGCTAACCTGCGGAAAAGCGGCATTCGCAACTTGCTGGCGGTAGAGAACAAATGGCAAAAGAGACTGCTGACGATCTCCAGACTTGGTATAAACTTGCTGATTTGGATCGAGAGTCCCGTAAACAGACTGCAAATCGTTGGCACCGAGTATCGGACCCATTGGATTACCTTGCCCATTCCAACCGAATTGAGGCGGATCCGTCGGCGAAAAGGACAGTGAGCCGACCCGAATGCCGACCGGTGTTTCGTCTGGATTGACGCTGGGTGGTGAAACGATTCCGATGGTTGGCCAAACCAGGCGCTGCGCGGTGAAGGTCGAAAAATCGACCGCTTGGATACCCGCATTGAATTCCGCGACCGGCGGCGGCGGACGCTGAGGCCAGGCAATATCCGGGATGGGTGGAGGCGGGGCCTTCCATTGAAACTCGGCGCTTCGGCTTGGTGCGCTCCGTTCTCCGTTCGGGCCCAGTGCGCAAAGCCAGACCGAGTATTTCAACGTCGGATCCAGTTGGAGGGGTAGGAGGAATCGAGGTCCTGGAGCAAAATCACCACCCACCCTACCCGTTAGGAAACTCCGTTCGATCCGCTGGATTTGAGGCGGTCTGAGCAATGGACCGGCGAGGGATGTTGTCTTAAACAGTCGCGGTATACCCAGGAGGCTGGTAGTAAGCCGAAACTGGCTGCCCGGTGGCACCGTGATCCCCTGATCGGGTGCGCTCGGCGGCTTGGTGCTGGTAACATAAATCTCGAAACGCTCGACCTGTTCAGGAGGACAGACCCAGGTCAAATTGACGGTGGGCCCGGCGACGGTTCCGCCAAAGTCCGAAGGTTGGGGAGCGAAGAGCGTTGGTGTCGGTGGGGTGTCCCCGGTGAATTGCAAACAGGCCAGACGACGCATGGCACTGCCTCGTCCCTGCGCATCCAACAGTTGCAGGAAATAGCAGACCGACCCGTTTGACTGGGGCGGGGCACCATCTTCCACCGTCACTGCGCACCCTGGTCCAGTGTAGGATTGCAACCCTTGGGCCATCAACGTCAATGGTCCATCGTCAATGCGCCGGTAGACATGATATTGTTCCGAACCGGGGGCCAGCGGAATGCAAAACCTCGGGTGGACTACCCGTCCATTGCCCGGCGAAACCGTCAGATGCACGTCCGAATTGCAGGGAGGGGCGGGGCCGTTGAGGAGTGCAGTCCACAAAACGTCCCCGGATGCCGCCGCCGTCGGCAAGTCTGACTTTTCAATGGCACCCGCCAGGAAGTGGACTGCGGTTCGATGCCCGGCGTCCAAACTCATAGGCTGAGTCGGGGCATGCGCCCAAAGACTGATCGACCCGTCGATGGCCTCCGCCGCACACTGGACGTCAAAGATATCACCCCACGTTGAAAAGGGTGCCAGCCAGCTAAACTCAACCGAATCTTCACCTTCCGGATAAACCACGCTGACCTGGGAAACAACGACCGATCCGTCCGCTGTATCGATGACTTGGAAGCTCACAGCAGATACCCCTGGACGACGGTTGCAACGCACCACGAAATTAAATCCAGCCGGGTCGTAGTCGTTGCTTACCAACTCATCCATCGATGGAAGGTCGTTCACACAGCCAAATCGTAGGCATCCGACATCCGGCGGCATCAGGTCCCCGTTCGAAGGCGCGGGCGGTGCCGTGCGGTCCTGGAGGGCACCGAAAATCGGGGGGCTGAGCGGAGAATATAAATCGCTGCATCCCGGCGGACCGGGATGAAATGCCCGGATAGCGTACCACCAAGTCCTTCCCATGACCCCACCGCCATCATCCATGAAATGCAGGACGGTACCATCGGGCGAACCGTTGTCGGCTACTACCCCAACTCGCTGAATGGCCTGCTGTTGCCCAGTGACAATCGGGACCGCACTCAAGTCAAGTTCACCCCGCTGTGCCGCCGCCAATTGAACTAGGTTAGTCCCCCTAAAAACCTCATACCGCGTGGTGGTGGTCGGGTTGCTCGGTGAATTCACCTGCCAATGAACATCCAACGACTGCCCCCCTGCCGGGTCCCATTGGTGCGTTACTCCCACGCGCGATGGAACCGGAGGCGGTACCCGGCGACAGACCGTAGCTAGAACCGGGGACGATGCCTGACCGGGTCTGCCCAGCGGGTCTGCGGCGGCGACAAAATAATAGTATTGAGACCCTTCGATAAACGGTGTCCCGTTCGCCGAATATCGCCCATGATAATCAGCCAGATAAGTTGTCTTTGGGTCCCCGACAAAATCAGCAACATCCCCAGGTTCAAAGAGTTTTGCCGGGAAAACTGGCCCTCCGGCCCGCGCTACCTCCGCTGGAACGGATACTGATAGCTGGTCGAGAGTACTTCCGGTCGGGGGCGATTGATCAAAGCCTTGAGCCTCCGCATAGGTGCGGCTGACACGCCAAACGATGTCACCCCCATGGCGTCCTCCGGCGGATCGTAGTGGGTCGGGTGTCGCCCATCTCAGTTTGATGTTCAAGTCGCCCGACGAGGTCAAATCGGGAACCACAACCAAAGGTCCCGGTATTGGCAGGATTTCAGGTTGTCCCGCCAGAATTGTGATCCGTCCGATGACGGAAACATCCTGGCCGGAGGCGTTCTGCTCACGAATTTCGAAGGTCACCGGACTGCCGACGGGGACTGCCAGAGGCCCGGCCCATGCGGTGCCTCGGACCAGTCGGAGGGCTGGATGCGCAAGGCCATATAAATCCAGCGTTTGACTGAGCGGCTCATCTCCCGCAGCCCGGGCTAGAATCGCCGCCAGACGTTGGTTCAGGGGAAGAGTCGGCGGCTCATTGCTGCTGACGTTGACGCTGCTGTAACTGTTAAGTAGCCAGCGGTGGAGGGCAATCAACTGCGCCTCCAAAGTTACGAGGTTTTCGCCAATGCTGGCCCCTCGCCCCAATTGCACTTGGATCACACCAGGGTCCGACGAACCGACTACCGGTCCCAATGGCGTGAATAGATTGGTGGAATTGGCAAGCCCGATCTTAGAGTAAATTTTGAGGCTCCGGCTGCCAATAAGGCCACGCTGGTTCTCACCCAGGGCAATATAGGCCCACGGGCGGCCGCCCGAATCGACAGTGGTGGTCGCAGTAGTGGTTAATAGCGGCGGGAGGGCGCTGGTCGCCCGCAATCCCCATTGCAATGACACCAAGACCAAGCCGACGAGAAATTTGCGAAACAAGGTTGTCACAGCTCAAAAATGGATTTGATTGACAAAGAAGAAACCGGGCGGCGGCGCTAGCGGTGGCGGTGTGAATAGTCCGGTGGCGACAAAATGGAAGTCTTTGCTCGCCGAGAAAGGTCCGACAGACGCGGTGGCGGTGAAATCGCCTGACACGGCCCCCTGAATGAGAGCCGGTTGGGTGAACATACTGGTCGCAATCTCAGCCACATCCTCTCCAATATTCGAACTTTTAAGCAGTGCCATGGGATTCAATCCACCAAGAGCTGAAAGTTGTGCGTCTGCCGAAATCGGGCCTACGCTCACCTTTAGGCCAAACGCCCAATGGACTCCCGGAATAATTTGAGTGAAGGTATCGTCTACAAACACGAAGCTCCCCTGTCCGCCCGACGCTTGAAGCGTCACCACATCATCCGGAATTCCCAACAGGCGGTTGAGCGACACGTCACCATCCCCCCGATAGTAATAGCCAGTCACGGCAAATGCGGGCGGCACCTTGGTCAACTTCAGTGCCGTAAAGACATCGTTTATATTCGGATCGATGCGATTGAGGAGTGCCACATCGCAGGTTCGTCCCAGAAAAGCGCGAACATTCACATCAAAGATCAAGATGCTTCCCGCACCTTCGGCATACAGGTAGTTATCCATCAGCCCAAAAGCGAAATCAAACTCCGCATGTTTCAGGGAGATAATGTCAAAATGCGTATCCGTATCGATGGAGAAGCTGCCTGCGAGCCCAATCGGCGAGCCGTTGCTTTGCATGGTGTACTGCCCTTGAGCCCGGGCGTGAACCGGAGGAGCTCCAGAAATGGCCGCATCACCGGAGCCCGTAACCGTAATCTGCATCTTTCCGTCGGGATTGCCGATGGCGCAGCCCGGCACCGGTTGATCGGCGCGGAATCGCTGGAAATCCACCGAACCTTGCAAGGTGACCGTGTCCGGCACATGCAACGCCAGAGTCGCGTTGATGTGCGCTTGGTCAAGCACGTCACCCACGATTGAAGCGCTCCCTTCCACCTTGGTCATGCCAAAGGTATCCTTAAATCCGCCAATGGCTCGGTTGACTTGTCCAGCCGGACCGTTGAGTTGATCGATAACCTGGTCGCTCAGATTCTCCAGTGCCGAGCTCACCACGTTGTTCATCACGCCGAAGATTTGATTGAAAGCTGCCCCGTACTGCTGCTGGAGCGGTTCCACTACATCACGGACGGAACTTTGAAGATCGGTCACAAATCCAGACTGCGAAACCGTGTCGTGAATAATCTTCTTGAGATGACTCCGCAGGACGGTGCGGTCTGTCTCAACCAGCAAGAGCCCGGTCGGATCATGCGCGGCAACGAAATCCTGCTTTATCGCCCCGATTATGGCGTCCGGTAGCCCCCCGGCGATATTAACCGCGTCCAAAGCCGCTTGCGTGATGCCCTGCACGCCGCCCACCAGCGATTGCGCAGATTGCGATAGCGAGTGGACGTCATTAATCGCCGATTGGATATCGTCGAGTGTTGGGGCCAGTTCCCCATTAAGAAGCGACGTGGCTTCGTCGGCTACCTGCGATACATCGTCCGCCGGGAGCCCAACCGAAGTTGCGAGGTTGATGGTCTGGGTGATGAAGGCACCGCGGTTGCCATTCGCATCCTTTGCCAAAAGCTTGTCGGCTGCTCCGAGGCCCGTATCAATGTCAATCAGTGCATCGTTGATATCGCGCATCACCGAGTTTGCGTCCGATATGGTGCCGACCACGCCTTTCAGTTTACCGTGAAGATCATTCTCGATCTGAATGAAGGGATCCGATCCAACTATTCCGAAGGCGGCGACCGCATCCGCCGCTGACTTAGCCCCGTCCAACGGTCCGCCTGCTGCGAACAGGTCATCCAAGAACAAATCAATCACCGAATCCAAACCTTGGGAGATCAGTTCATCGCTTTGGTTGTTTAACAACTTGTCGAACGCATTGAGCCCGGCCACCAGTTGCGGTCCATCCGGGATGAATTTCAACAGTTGGTCGGTGGCCTCCTTTTCGTCAATCACCAGACCGGCCAGATTCAGTCTGGGCAGGCCTTTAAACTGAAGGCCAAAGCGAATTTCGGCACCCGAGGGCGTTAGTTGTTGGATAACGCGCTCGGAATTGAGCACCAGGAAGTCACGATCCTCGGGTGCCGACGAGAGGAAGCGTCGCAGGGCAGGGTCCCAAATCACTGGCATGGCAAAGTCTACAAAACCGAGCCAGCTCTGTTGCGCCACGGGGTTGTATGGCCCGCCGCTGTTTTCGTAGTCGGACTCCGTAATTCCAGGTGGATAGCCCCGATTTGCCGAGTCAAAGCCCGCCTGATTGAAGAAGTTATTGCCACTAATGTCGGTCCAACCCGATCGCACGGCGGTGGCACCGCCATTGCCCCGAGCCAGAATGTGGACCTTTAAGTCCTGGAAGAAGGGCACTTTGATGGTACCCGCCAACGCCACGAATCCTTGCGGGGGCGCTCCGTCGGAATAGGGGTCATTGAAGTACAGGTCGGACACTGGGTGTACCGAAAAACCCGGAGCCGTCGGATCAACGCCGGAACGCGTTCCATGCAGGGTGATCAATTTGGGCGGCTTGAGACGGGAGTTCACCCCGGGAAATCCGTCTGCCGACGCAACCAGATGTCCGTCGTTGAAGAATCCCAGCGACCCTCGGATTGGGTCGGGAACCACCCCGGGAATGATCACTTCACCGCCAAAAATCAGAGCATGGCTTCCCGAATCGGTGGGCTTGGTTTGAAATTCAGCCGCCAGCGGATGGATGTTGACACCCCAATAGCTCAATAAAGCTTGGACTGGATTTGGATCAGGTAAGGTCAACGCAGTGGGATTTCCGATGAAGTCGAACATCATCTTGGCAAACGGTTGGCCAAAACCCGGTGTTCCCTTGACGCCGGGCACCTGGACTTGGCCGCTCACCAGCGAATCGGAAGGGGTATTGTCCAGATACGCTAATTGATAGTCATTGAGTTGCAGCGCAAAGCCGTCAACCACGAGGCCATTGACCAGGGCCTTGAACGCTGCGTTGTCCGCCGCATGGATACCGCTGACGCCCGCGAGTCGTGCATAATATTTACTGATCGGGCGCAGTGGATATGGACCAAGGGTCACGTCCCCAATGGCACTGATCGCTGTCTCCCCTCCGTCCGGCGTTACCCGAAAATTTAACCCCGCATAGTCCGCGAATCCAGATGCGTACAAAGGGGAGCCGGTCCGCTCGACATAATCGGGCTGACCAGGTTGTCCAATTCCAGTGAATAACAGCTCACCCGGTCGTTGATCATCTGTGGTGGTGGCAAAGCTTCCCCGCAAGACGGTTCCGGGAATGTGCGCATCAGCAGTGGTGAAGCCGCTGACCGTCTGGGCGAAATGAACCCCATCGACGGACCCCCAACGGAGCGTGGCGGGAGCAACCGTGCCCTCTGCTCTCAAGCCTCCGTCCGGCGTAAACGTCCAGATTCCTTGCGACGGAGTAAAGGTGTAGGCATCGGGGCTCGGTCGTGAAGTACTGGTAGTGCTCGCCAAACCGACGTTAACCTCCAAGTCCGCCGCGCCACCCAGGGTGCTCTGGGCCTGGTCGACGAGCCCATCCGTGATCACGATGGCACCAGGTTGAGTCCAGGAGACCGTCAAAAGGAGTGGGAAATGGGTCGAATAGGTCGCCGGAGGCAAATCAATGTGTGCTGACGATAAGATGGCCCTTCCCATCGGATCAGCTTTGACGACCAATGTCGTTCCAATTCCGCTTCCCGGATATCGATAAAGGCCATCGTTGGATGGGCGAATCTTGGCAACCAGTGTGTACTGGGTTTGCGGCAGGGCATCCAGTGCGTCCATCTCCGGTTGCCGGACGTATTGGGTGTCGGTTGGCTGCAGCGTAAAAGTTCCCGCCGCAACATCCCAAGTAATCCCATCGCACTGAAATTTCTCCGGCAAATCCTCATGCACAGCGTAAAGATGAACGGCATCGACATTGCCCGGAGGCAGCACCACGGGGCCAATCGGATTCAGAAAACCATCCAGATTCAAAGCACCTGCAGAAAAATTGGAGACGAGACGGCGAAGATTCGGTGCTGCGGCCACGCCGAAACCCGTTGGAAGTCGGACGGTGCAGTAGGCATGGCCTCCCGCACTGTCGATGGTCAATTGCTGCCGAACGAATGACACGCCATTGACCACGCCAACATCCGGGGACGAAGGCGGATTTGGCGAAAGGCTAAATCCGTCCTGGACTTGGGCCGTGCCGTCCGCCAGCAGCTTCACAGGCAGACCGACTGCGGCGGGAAGAGTGAATCCTGGAAGACCTTGCAATGTTCCCCCGGAATTGATGTCCACCGTGGCGAGGATGCCCCCCGTCGCCAGCAATCCTGGTATTGGAGCATCAGCGAAATCAGTGATCACCGAGATCACAGGGCCGAAACTCAGCACGCCGTTGAAATACAACAGTTGTTGGCCGGGTAGGGAAACGGTCGGACCCAGGTTGACCGTCCCGTCTGGTGCCCCATAGCTCAAGGCGATGGTGAACGTATAGGAGTCAGTCGAGTCCAATGGCCCGGTAGGAGTAACGTTTAGAATTTGGTCGAAGGCCACCGACGCAGCCCCGCCATCGTTCGCTTGGCTTGCCAACTGAATATCCAAGGTCGTGCGCGGCGAGGCCAAAGCTACAGGCCCAGAAACGGCTCCAGTAAGGGAGACGTCATAATACAAATGGTACGTGTCTATCGATGGTGGTTGGCCCGGTTGTTGCAACCGCCCGACTACCCCCTGCATCTCTAGCTGAAATGATGCCGCATCGGGGCTGGTTGCCAACAGGTAAGCTTGGTTGAGTGCCTCCGACGTAAACCACGGAACAACACCAGCATCCTCCCCCTGGTTTGCGATGTGAAAGCGGTATTCCACGCTGATCGCGGGAGGTCCCAGCGCCGTCCAACCATTCGCGGGGTCATTGTAGTAGAGCTGCGCTGAAAGGCGGTACGGGGCACCATCGATCAACGCCCCGGATATGACGCTCGCGGTTGTGGTGCCGTCGGTGCGTCCAAACGGCGGCAACGTAACAGTAAAACTCGCCCCCAAAACTTCGGGCGCCACCGTTTGTCCCCCCGCATCAATCATCTGAATGCCCACTTGATACGTGGCCGTCGTCCCCCTGCGCAAAAAGTTATTGATGACGTAATGGGCTTGGGCTGAAAGCGGGTCCACATTGCCATTGTCGAGTACCAAGATGCCTCGATAGTCGGTCAGAATTGGGCTATCGACGAACGTGGCATACGCAAACGGGGAAAAACCCAACGACAAAAACAGGGCCACAACCAGAATCCTGAAGCTCGCGCTAAGCGAGGGGCGGTTGGCGGTCATAATCAGGAAATGAGTGAGATAGATCGACCGCGATTATTCAAGGAAAGAATCGTGGACAGATAGGTTGACAATTCCCGCATTCGATAGAGGTAGCCAATGTCATGTCGTTGACATGAACCTCAGGACTCCTAACCTCGCGCTTTGAGTAATAGTGGGCAGGCAAAAAAGGGGATGCCACACGACGTAGCGCAGACTTTCTAGTCTTCCAAATAACAGCGTTTCTTCCTACCCCTACAATTTATACGTACCCAATTGACATAAAGCAATATCGGTAAGGCGAGACTCCGTCGAGCCGGAGGCGGTCCGAACCGCGCCCGTCCCGCAAGTTATCCTGCGCCTGACCCCGAGCGCCACGGGTGAGATGCTGCCTTACCGCAGGTCTCTCGACGTGCCGGGCGGTCCGAACCGCGTTCGGTACCCTATGGTTTGAATTAAAGCGAACAACCATTCGAACCGTAGATTCTAAGAATAAAAAACAACGTGGTGAATTCGCCGTCGAAATGTTACCTTCACCTAAATCTCGACGTCTTGAGTTCGCTTCTTGACCCCAAGGCCCGCTAAATCAGAATGGTTCTTAAAAGCCCTATGCCCTTTGCCATTTTTGCCAGCTATTCCACTGGAGGGAACGAGCGCTTGCGAACAAAGCTCCATCGTTTTTGCACCGCTCTGACGGATAGGGTTCAGTCCAAATCAGGTAGACCATTTACGGCATGCAAGATATTTTTCGATGCCGAATCAATTCGCTTCGGAGGAGAATGGCGGAATGAATTGGCGGAAGCCGCATGTAAGTCTGAAGCATTACTGTGTTTGGTCTCTCCCCACTACCTGCAAAGTGACTGGTGCGGTCAGGAATTCGCGGTGTTTAGTCATCGGTGTGGCCTGTGGGACAAAAAGGCCAATAAAAAACTGGCAGTTGCATCTTTTATTTTTCCGGTTGGTTGGGAGTCCACCACCGTACTTCCGCTTCCGCCAAATTTAGCCGAGTACCAAAATCGAATCG
>CAILNN010000075.1 GCA_903835555.1 uncultured Verrucomicrobiota bacterium | reverse complement strand
GTAATCCCAATAGCCCAAAAGCCCCCCCTTCACCATTGCGCATCCGCCATTCCTAACGCACGGTTCCCCCAAGAACATTCCCATGCGTTACATCGAACCTCATGGTCACATGGTCAGTCGGGTGACCGACGACTACCAGGACATGGTCACCGCCGGTTGCGCGGCAGTGTGCGAACCCGCTTTTTGGGCCGGCTACGATCGTCGTACAGCCAGTGGATTTGAAGATTACTTCCGCCAATTGACCGACTCCGAGCCCAAACGGGCCGCCCGCTATGGACTACCCCATTTTTGCTGGCTCTGCATCAATCCCAAGGAGTCCGAGGATGTCGGGCTGGCCCGCGACGTCATTTCGTTGATCCCGCAGTTCATCGACGGCCCCAATGTCCTCGGCATCGGCGAGATAGGCCTGAACAAGAACTCTCGGAACGAGGTGACCGTCCTGGAGATGCACATCGATCTGGCGGCACGACACGACCAGTTGATTCTCGTCCACACTCCCCACCTGGAGGACAAGTTCAAAGGGACACGATTGATCCTCGACTTAATCCAAGCCGATGGGCGGATTCGACCCGAGCGGGTCTTGATCGACCATGTCGAGGAGCACACCGCCCGCATGGTGCTGGAGCGTGGACACTGGGGCGGTATGACTCTCTACCCGATCAGCAAATGCACCCCAGCCCGGGCCATCGATATCCTCGACCTGTACGGTAGCGACCGCCTCTGGCTAAACTCCGCCTGCGATTGGGGTGAAAGTGTCCCGTTAGCGGTACCCAGAACCGCTTTGGAAATGCGTCGACGCGGCTGGAGCCCGTCGGCCATCGATCGGGTGATCTATCAGAACCCAATTCGATTCCTGAGCCAATGTCCCAAGTTTAAGCTCCCGTCGGAATCGGTCACCTAGTGTCATGTGTCCTATATGAAGTTAGCGAACCTCTTGCTAAAAAGGCATTCATGATGCGCCATATGAGGAGGTAATATCCATTTTGCTTCTGCGAACCCCCAAGGGGTTCAGTAGCAAAGCCCGGGGTCGGCCCGTCTGCGGGCCTACCCCGGGGTGGGGTTTGAAAATTCTTCCAACCCCAACGGGGTTGTGCGATTCCCGATCCGACGCTTGTCGCACACCCCCTGCGGGATTGAAATCACATATCGACCAGTCCCCGGGGTAGGCCCCCAATGAGGTCCAACCCTGGGCTTTGTTCCTCAACCCCATTGGGATCGACCGAACATAAAGACTCGACCGACCGACTTGGAGAACCGGTTAGCTAAACTCGTGTAGGAAACATGGCACCAGCCGTCAGGAAGGGCAGGGGAACGATGACCGCCGCTACCGGGCCGCCGCCTGTTGCCACGACGAGTTCCGTTCCAACAGCATTGCACTCTTTTCGCACGTAAGCCAGAGCCAGCGATTGCGTCAGGATCGGGGAGTACCGCGCACTCATAATCGTGCCGACCGTCTTCCCATTTGATTGCACGACATCTCCCGCTTTCGGCAATTCCCCCGGCGAGGTGGACAACCGGAGTCCGCGAAGAGCCTTGGTCACCTGGCCGTAGGTCCGTAGACGGGCGATCGTCTCCTGTCCCGTATAGCATCCCTTGCTATAGCTGATTGCCGTCTTTTCAAGACCTGTTTCAGGTGGCAGGTGCGCCTCGGTCATTTCGATCCCGAATCGCGGAATTCCCGCCTCAAAACGTGCCAACTCCAATGCATTAAATCCAACCGCGCGTCCCCCTTCAGCCCGGGCGGCGGTAACCAGTTTATCAAACACCATGCTGACGGCATCGGTCGGGATGAACAGGTCAAACCCGATGCTCCCCGTCCGCCGACGATCCATGGCGTAGAGGTCTCCCAAAGCTGGGTCTGAATAGGCGGTAAATCGATTCTCCTCCGACGGCAAGGCTCCAAAAACGTCCAGTCGGTCGATGACCGCCGCTGCCTTGGGTCCTTGAACGCTCAAGAGACCATAGTAGGGAGTCACGTCCACAACCTGAACGTCCTCGGCCACAATGTGGTGTTCCAGACGCTGGACAAGCGTCGTGGTTAATCCGGGCTCAAACTCAACCAAAAGCTCCTCGTTCAGCCGATAAACATGGGCATCGGCCACCAGGCGACCCTTGGGACCACAAAAAGCAGCCTGGCAGCCGGTTTGCGGTGCCAGGGACTTGATATCGTTGGTCACCTGACCATTGAGCAGGCGGATACGGTCGGCACCGGTCAGACAAAGTCGCCCGCGAAAACTGAGGTCGATGACCCCAACCGTCTGCCACAAGGCGGCATGTTCCGCCGGGCTATCGCCGTAGTCGGCCACGACCTCGAAACCGCGTTCCTCACGAAACGCAGCCCCGAGAGCCGCGTGAACTTCATGAAGGGCCAATGCATGCATCAAGCGTCAACCTAATCCATCCCGCTCGAAAAGGAAGAGTGGCGGATGAGCTCCCGCGAGTCCCCATCGACTCCAGTTCCTCCAACCCGGATTG
>CAILNN010000074.1 GCA_903835555.1 uncultured Verrucomicrobiota bacterium | reverse complement strand
TCCGGCTGGAGTCGCCGTTCTTATTCGATTATGAACTCGTCGCCCTTCGCACCCTGTCCGATTCGTATTTTCAATCCGCCGAACTCCCCGCCCATTTCCCCGTTGCGGCAGGCGTCTCCGGCTTGGAGCCAGCCATCCAGTCGCTCTGCGAAGCGGCGGAAGCTGCGGTTGATGCTGGAAACTCTATTCTTATCCTGACCGATCGAGGTGTGGACGCCAGCCGCGCACCAATTCCCATGCTGCTTGCCATCGGTGGGGTCCATCATCATTTGATCCGGGTTGGAAAGCGGTTGCGCTGCTCCCTGGTTTGCGAAAGCGGCGAATGCCGGGATGTCCATCATTTCGCCGCCTTGGTGGGATTTGGGGCCAGCGCCGTGAATCCGTACCTGGCTATCGATTCCATTCGCTCGGAGGTGGAAGCCGGGAAACTGGGAGACATTCCCCTCGACAAAGCGGTCGCCAACTTTCGCAAAGCCATTGAAGCCGGTCTGCTCAAGGTCATGGCCAAGATGGGAATTTCCACCATCGCCAGCTATCGGGGGGGACAAATTTTTGAAGCCATTGGCCTGGGACAGGAGGTCATTGATCGCTGTTTTTACGGAACGGTCAGCCACATTGGTGGAATCGGCTTCTCTGAGATCGCCAAGGATGCCCTGCGACGTCACCAAGCCGGTTACTCAGCGCCCGAATCGGCCATGCTGGATGTCGGTGGCAGCTATCGGGTGGCCAAGGGTGGGCGTGGTGAATATCACGCCTACAACGCTCAAGTCGTCGGAACGCTCCATCGGTTCATCAAGTCGGGCAAACGGGATGAATTTATCAAGTACATGGACACGATCGCCAAAAGGGAGCCCGTAAGCCCGCGCGATCTGTTGCAGTTCAAGTCCAACACCACGCCCGTACCCATTGACGAGGTTGAGCCGATCGAGGACATCCGCCGCCGGTTCACCAGTGCCGGCATGTCTCTCGGAGCCTTGTCTCCGGAGGCACACGAATGCCTGGCCATCGCGATGAACAGTATCGGTGGAAAGTCCAACTCCGGTGAGGGCGGTGAGGACCCACAACGCTACAGCACCGAGAAGAATTCTGCCATCAAGCAAGTTGCTTCCGGTCGCTTTGGCGTGACCCCGGCCTACCTGGCCAGCGCCCAGGAAATTGAAATCAAGATGGCCCAGGGCGCCAAGCCAGGAGAAGGAGGCCAGCTACCCGGCCACAAGGTCAGTCCATTGATTGCGACCCTCCGGTTCAGCGTGCCGGGCGTTCCATTGATTTCGCCGCCACCGCATCATGATATTTATTCCATCGAAGACCTGTCGCAGTTGATTTACGACCTGAAACAGGTCAATCCAAGAGCCAAGGTCTGCGTCAAATTGGTGGCCTGTGCGGGAGTTGGAACCATCGCCGCCGGAGTCGCCAAAGCCTACGCCGACGTGGTGCTTATCTCTGGCCACGATGGAGGCACAGGGGCCTCCCCGCTGAGCTCGATCAAGAACACCGGGAGCCCATGGGAATTTGGTGTGGCTGAAGCCCAGCAGACCTTGATGCTAAATGACCTCCGGTCGCGCATTGTCATCCGAACCGACGGCGGCATGAAGACCGGGCGGGACCTCGTGATCGCCGCGCTATTGGGGGCGGAGGAGTACAATTTCGGCACGGCCGCCCTGGTCGCAGCTGGTTGCGCCATGTTCCGGGTCTGTCATCTCAATACCTGCCCTGTCGGTGTCGCCACTCAAAAAGAGGAGCTTCGATTGAAGTTCAAGGGGAAACCCGAGAATCTCGTCGCCTTCTTCAACGCCGTAGCTCAGGAGGTTCGTGAGATTCTGGCCCAGCTCGGCTATCGCAAGCTGGATGAGGTGGTCGGTCGTACCGACCTTCTGGAGCGGCGGCCCCTGACCGATTTCCACGAGGATCAACGCGCCAAAATTGAATCGCTTAGACTGGATCGCTTATTGGCTCAGGTCGATCCGACCGGTACCTCCACCCGTATCCATACCCGGGAACGAAATGAACGATTTGGTGACAGCTCGATGGACGATCGGATCATGACCGACGCCCGCGTGGCCCTTCAGGGTAAAGGCGTCGCAACCTTGTCCTATAAGATCAATAATACCCACCGGAACATCGGAACCCGGGTTTCCGGTCACATCGGCTATTCATTTGGGGACAAGGGGCTTCCGGAAGGTTCCCGCCTCGACATCACCCTCCGCGGAAGTGCCGGCCAGAGCCTGGGCTGTTTCCTGGCCAAAGGCGTTCGGTTAGTGCTGATCGGAGAAGCCAACGACTATGTGGGCAAGGGGATGAACGGCGGTGAAATCGTGGTTCGCCCGCCGGATGGCATGCGGTACGACTGGGGTGAAAACAGTCTCATCGGCAACGTTTGCCTGTACGGTGCCACCGGTGGACGCCTACTGGCCGCCGGACGGGCAGGGGAACGGTTTGGAGTCCGAAACTCCGGCGGAATCGCTGTCGTCGAAGGGGTCGGAGACCATGGTTGCGAATACATGACGGGCGGGACGGTGGTGGTGCTCGGTGATACTGGACGTAACTTTGCCGCAGGCATGAGCGGTGGACGCGCCTACGTGTGGGACCCTCATAATCGACTGCCCGGCCAGTACAACTCCGGAATGGTCGAGTTGGAGCGGTTGGTTCACGATCAGGAAGCCAAGAAATTGGAGGCACTGATTTACAACCACCTGGAAGCCACCGAATCGCCGCGAGCCAGTGAGATTCTCAAGCATTGGGGTACCAACCGGGGCCATTTTTGGGTGGTTGTGCCTCGTCCAGCCGAAGCCCGCCTTTCCAGTCAGCCCGTCCATGAACCGGAGAAACCAGCCGTCGAATCCACATCAAAATCGGAAAGCACCCCGGTGGGTGAAGTTGGCACCAAGTATTAAAGGGCGAAACAATGAAGGGCATCTTCTATGGAATTAACCACTCAACTGGCCTTGTTCCTCGACAATCGTCCTGGAACCTTGGCGCGTGTCTGTGAAGCCCTGGCGGAGGCCAAGGTCAATATCATCGCTTTTTCAACCAATGATACCGTGGACCATACCGTGGTTCGAATGGTTGTCAGCGATCATCGCAAGGCCTTGGCTGTCTTCGAGGAGCGGGGAGCCTTGGTCCTCGAGAATGAAGTGCTGATGGTAACCGGTGATAATCGACCGGGTTCACTGGCTGCGATTGCCCAAAAACTGGGAGACGCCAAGATCAATATCGAATACGCCTATTGTGCGACCGGTCCGCAGCAAAAAACCGGGGTGCTCATCCTTCGAACCAACAACTGCAAGCGGGCGATGAAAGTCCTGAACACCGATCAACCATAGTTCTATTTTGTTAGTCTTTCTTGGACGGCTTTCTGTTCCCGTTGAAATCCGCCAGCGATATGCCCAAGTTCATGCCAGCGGCATGAAAGCCAATAGCCGGTGGTCGAGCGTAGCGATGCCACCGGATCACCGATACGAAAAGTTCGACATCCCTGCGGGATGCCAGCAATACAGGGATTCAATCGAGGTGTTATCAGTCGAAATCGCCATGTTAGTTCGTTAAAGACGCCCAAATCCGCTGAGCGGCTTCAGCGGGATTCTTGGCGGCATAGATTGGGCGGCCAATCACCAGCCAAGTCGCCCCGGCTTGTATGGCCTCTATGGGGTTCAGCGTCCGTTTTTGATCGTCCGCTGGTTCAGCGCCGGTGCGAATACCCGGGGTGACATAGTTCATTTCCGGCGGCAAAAGCGACCGTAATCGAATCAGTTCACGCGGGGAGCAAACAAGTCCGCGCAATCCCGAGCTGACCGCCAATTGGGCTAGCCGCTCCACCTGTCGCGCAGGATCGGTCTCGCCACCGAGTTCGCTCAAGGTGCCCGTATCCATGCTGGTGAGCACCGTGACGCCTAATACCAATGGCGTCTTGATTCGCAGCGAATCGGCCGTTTCTTGAGCCGATGCCTCGGCGGCTTCCATCATTTGACGACCTCCCGAACAGTGGATGGTCAGCATTTGGACATCGAGTCGTACGGCCGCTGCCACCGCTTTGGCCACCGTATTGGGAATATCGTGAAACTTGAGGTCGAGGAAAACACTGGCCCCCGTTCCGCGGAGCTGTTCGATAATTCGGGGACCGGCACTGACAAAAAGCTCCTTTCCTACTTTGAAAGCCCCGACGAAAGGAGCCACCTCTTGTGCCAAGTCTACGGCTTCAGCCGCCGTCGCCAAATCAAGTGCCACAATGATCGGATTCCGCATGATGCGATTATCGATTCTCGATTGGGTATCGGCAACGGTGAAACAGCGTTATCGCTTCTGCTTTAAGCTGTCCCCAAACCCACCAAATGTAATTTCAGGGTGCTGCGGCCCCAACGACCATTGTTCCATCAGTCGGCATCCTTCTTCAGGCGGACTTTCTCATTGTCTTTCGTCTCGTTCCACAAAAGCGTTGCCTCACTTGGCAAGAATATGGCTAAGTCAACCTCTTGCGGTTGCAGATTGGCCTGCGAGAGTCGAGGCTGCGGCAAAGGTCTCATGAAACGTCGTCGTTTACAGGTCTTCTACTCTGGAAAAGTTCAGGGGGTCGGCTTCCGCTTTCAAGTAAAGCAAGTGGCGACGGGCTATGAGCTGACGGGTTTTGTCCGTAATCTGTCCGATGGACGGTTGGAACTGGTGGCCGAAGGGGACGAAGCAGAGCTGACGGCCTTTAGGGAGGCGATTCGAGAGTCCGGCGTTGGATCGCTTATTCGAAACGAAACGGAATTGTGGTCCGAATGCAGCGGAGGGTTCCGCGGATTCGAGATTGCTCAGTGATACGATGAGATACGCGGTGATTGCAGATATTCATGCCAACTTGGACGCGTTCCAGGTGGTGTTGGATGACATCGAACAGCAAAAGTGCACCCATATTGTGTGCTTGGGCGACGTCGTAGGGTACGGGGCAGACCCAAAGGCTTGTCTCGACATCGTTCGCGCCCGGAACTTCCCCACCGTCAAAGGCAACCATGACGAGTATATCGGCTTGGATGAGGACCCCGAAGGCTTCAATGACGCCGCTGCTGAGGCTGTTGCATGGTCCCGGTCCCAGTTGACCGACGATGATCGAAAGTGGTTGCGGGAGCTTCGTTATCTCCGCTTGGTGCACAATTTTTCAATCGTCCATGCCACTTTGGATGCCCCGCAGCGCTGGGGATACGTTTTCGATAAATTGGAAGCGGCCGCCAGTTTCACCTACCAAAATACGCCAGTCTGCTTCTTTGGCCACACACACAACCCATTGGCGTTTATTCGGGATTCCACGGGGGTCAAAGGCGGTACCTATTCCAAACTCAAGGTGGAACCCGGTCGACGCTATTTTATCAATGTCGGGAGCGTTGGACAACCAAGAGACCGCAACCCTAAAGCCGGTTACGTAGTATACGATGTCGCCCAGCAATCCATTGAGCTTCGTCGCCTGGACTACGACATCGCCAACCAGCAGCGCAAAATCAGAGCTGCCGGACTGCCGGATCGCTTGGCCGAACGCTTGTCTCTGGGCCAGTGATTCCTGTTATTCCCGTTGAATCACCCGCATGATGCCTGCCGCTGAGGGCGACGTGTTTCTTCCAAATAACAGCGTTTCCACAATCCCGCACGATTGATGCGTAACCTAGTTAAACAAAGCGACATCGGTAGGTCGATACTCCGTCGAGCCGGAGGCGGTCCGAACGACGCCTACCGCGCAATTTATCCCTCGCCTCACACCAAACGCCTCAGGCTGGGTGCAGCTATCTGGACTTGATGTGAGCGGTCCCCAATCGGGTTTCCGGTGAAGATTTTGATTCTCAAGCCGAGTTCCCTCGGCGACGTCGTCCAAGCCATTCCTGTCGCTCGACTTCTCCGCCAGCATTTTACCCACGCCGAAATCCACTGGTGGTCGAATCGCGAGTTCGTCCCGCTGTTGGAGCGCGATCCAGATATAGCCAAAGTCATTCCCTTCGATCGACATCGTTGGGGAAAACCGTCTGGGTGGCCGACGGCTTTCGATATCATCCAGCAGATGCGCCATCAGCATTATGACTGGGTGATCGATCTCCAAGGCCTTGCCCGCAGCGCCTTGGTGGGATGGTTTGCCAGTGGGACCATGACCATCGGCCTCGAAGACCGGCGGGAAGGAGCCCCGGCGTTCTATGACCACGCCGTCCCGCGTCCTTCCTTGCACGCCCATGCTGTGGATTGGTATCTCGCCGTCCTCATGGCCCTTCAAGTTCCGGTCCATTTCCAGTTTGAATGGCTTCCGGTTCAGCCAGATGCCCTAACCGTGGTCGAGGCCATCTGGCCCCATCATGGTGGGGCCTGGGTCGGTTTGCAGCCCGGTGCCCGCTGGCTGAACAAGCGATGGCCAGCCGAGTCCTTTGCCGAAGTGGCTCAGGGCCTCCTAGCCTCTGATCCAAACCTTCGCGTCGCTGTTCTAGGAGGAGCCTCGGACCGTCCGCTCGGCGAACTCATCAGCCAAAAAGCCGGACCACGCTGCCTCGATCTCACCGGTCGCCTAACCTTGCCCTCCATGGTGGCATGGCTAAAGCGGTGCTCTCTGCTGATCACCAACGACACCGGCCCCATGCATGTCGCCGCCGCTTTAGGAACACCACTCGTGGCGTTGTTCGGGCCAACCGACCCGGCACATACCGGTCCTTACGGTCAACCCGAAGCCGTTCTGCGCTTGGATATCCCCTGCAGCCCCTGCCAAACCCCTACCTGCCACATTCAGGAAACGATGGCTTGCCTGCGCCGTCTCTCGGTTGCAAAAGTCCTCGAAGCAGCCCGGCGTCGGCTCATGACGCCAAGGATTCGTTGATGCATGTCCGAACCTCACCCAGATAGTGCCTCGATGGGTCCCCTGAAATCGCGGTCCGCCGCCATCATCCGGGGTGCCTGGGGATTCGGTCTGACCGGAGTCATCGCCTTTTCGCTTTGGGCCTTTCAATCGGCTTGGTTGCCGAAGGGGGGCGGTGAGTTACTCCTATACTCTGCCATTGCCTCCGCTTTCCTGGGACTTTCCGGTCTGCTCCTTCATCCGCTGATTTCCGGTCCCCGATCCTTGTTGAATTTTTACCTCCGGTTCGTGCCAGCCTTTGCCCTCTATTCCGTTGTTTGGAGTGCGGCTTGGTTTATCTGGGGCTTCGGATTTGGGGAAGTGGCTGGTACCTTGGCAGGCTCGCTGGCATTCGTGGCAGTGCTGGGCCGTCTCGAAAAGGGATGGAGGCCACTGCTCGCGGCAAGCAGCTTCTTGTTCCTCGTCCATTTTGCCACCTACTGGCTGGGCGGACAGCTCGCCTACCGTCTGTTGGGTCCCCATGGCGGGGAATGGCTTCCCGGTGTGGATGCCGCAACCCGTGGACTGATCGCCAAGCTGCTCTGGGGATTGTTTTACGGCGTCGGTTTCGGTGCCGCCCTGGGCAACGCGCTATTCACCTATCGAACGATCCCGACCGAGCCCAAGTAGCTGAGACTTCCTGGCTCAGGTTCTTCGACCTTGCGCTCGAAGCCGTGGTGGGAGGGACGAGCTCCTGCGAGTCCCCGATCAAATCAGAGGACCATTTCCCAAATGCCCCGGCTACTTCACGAAATCCACACCAAGTCATCCCGCGCCTTGCCCAATGCAACCCGAGTGGAATCCTTCCGGAAAACCGCGTTTCCACCAACTCCCTCAATTCAAACATAAACCATTGCAGGAAAGTAACATCGGTAGGGCGAGACTCCGTCGAGCCATAGGTGGTCCGAACCACGCCACCCTCGTAAATAATCCCTCGCGTGACCCTGACCGCCCAGGGTGGCATGCAGCCATGCCCCAGATTTTTGGTCTCCTCAACGGGCGCTTGCCGCCAGGGCGTTGGTTCAAGTGAATTGCCCTGCCAAGGCGCAATACTCCAGAAAAACCAACCGCTGTTTAACGGCTTCCGGCCCAGTATACGGTGAGCCGTATCACCCAAGAACCCGCCGATTCATCCGATTTGGACGCCCGAATCCGAGTCCCCAAGCCCCAAAGGGGCGCTCCAATTCCAGCCTGGGCCATCGGCCCAGGAAAAGTTTCAACGCAGTTCAAGCCCTGAAGGCGGCCCATTTCGGAGGTGTTGATATGGGTAAACGGGATGCCCTACGCATTTCACCTTGCCATGATTGAGTGGCACCCTGAAAGAGAAGAAGTGGCAGCGACTATTCTGGCATTTATCCAATTTGACGACAATACTCCGAAAGACAGTGATCCTTTTACCAACGATCCAAGTAGAATGCCAATACAACGATTTCCGCTCCTTCTTCCTTTGCGTCTTCGCGCCTTGGCGTGCCCCAATTGCTTCGTGTCATTGGCAGTGCAGGAATAGCATTCCCATCAAGTTGATATGGACTGGATTCACCTCATATACGACAATTAGTTTGGGGTACATGCAAACGAGGTGACCGTCCCCAACCCTACTTGGCCCCAGATTGAATTCGCTATTCAAGCCTTGAATGGAGAAACGACAACTACGATGACATTTGCCGCTGAGGATGGACGGGAGATTGCCATCGGTGGCGGACCGGAATGGTTTGTCGTGTCTATCGCGTTTAGTGACCAGGAAATCTACACGTTAAAAGACACGACAAAGTCGACCAACGCCATTTTGCTGACGACCGGCGGACAGACAGGAGTCTTCGCTGGACAAGAATCATGGGATCGGACTGTCGCCAAGGATGCAGCACATTTCTTTTACCTGCATGGTACTCTAAACCCATCGTTTCCATGGGAGAAGGTTGGCGGGTAGTTCCTCAAAATCTTCATGGGACAGGCCATTTATTCGGACATAGTGTTTGAACTGGCAAGAGAACGGTCTCGATGAACAGAGCCGAGCCTTCGGCGGGCCGTATTGGCAAAATGCGCGAGGTTTAACAACGGATAGCATCTGGCGAAACGAATTCCAAATCCTTATGCAGAATCCGAATGTTGCCAGAATCAACTTTAACGTCGTAATGCCAAACGGTTCGGTCGTCCCTGTGCCGTAAACTTATGTTCACCCCACCACGACCCAACTTATACGAAAGCTCCAATGGCTTCTCGGTGGAAGTGCTTGGCCGCACTGGCCTTCGCTACCGCGAAGCAGGCCGTCAGATGTTCGTGGATTCCGAAGTGTTGGCCGGACCGTCTGGAATGGCGGTTTACAAGGACACGATAGAAAAGTGGGATGCACCGCACGAGAACATGGGAGTGACGGATTCAGAGCGAGACCGGATTCTTAAAAACATTCGCGAAGTCTTCAGTTTCCAAGGTTTCGAGATAACCGTGATATGAACTGAATGTGCCAACTCCTATCCAGTTTGCTGGCTCTGCTCCTTTTTCTGGGCGGTCCGGCGATGAAGCGAGGTTTCGCCGCCATTTTCCAATTTGCCGGTCCTTGTGAACCATCCCCTCGAAAGATTGGGTCACACCGATGGGACTCAGTGCCATAACCTGGTGCACAGTCGGATTTCCCGACCGCCAGGAGGTTTCACCTGCAGTCCATCGATCAGGCGAGCAACGTCGAGCTTTTGTCGTCCATTGCCGGTCCAAGACCGGCCCAGTTGTTAATGCAGCGTTTTTGAGGGCTAGCACCCTTGGCACGAGCCTCGGTCGAGGAGCTGCAGCAGCTCAAGGGGGTTGGCAAGGCCAAGGCGGCGGCAATTCGGTCAGCCTTCCTATTGGCGCAACGGTTGAGCAAGGAGACGTATTCCGATCCACCCTCGTTGGACAGTCCCGACCGCGTGGCCGATGTCCTGCGGGAAATCAACCGTTTGTATACGGTCGAACACCTTCAGGTGGTGTGTTTGAATACGCGGCGACGGCTGATTGCCATCGAAAATGTGGCCCAAGGCACCCTCGACCAGGTCATTATGCATCCTCGGGAGGTCCTTTCAGTAGCCATCGCTCGCCGTGCCTCGGCAATTATCCTGGCCCACAACCATCCGAGTGGTGACCCGTCGCCAAGTGAGGCCGACATTCGGGTCACTCGTGACCTGATTCGGGCCGGTCAACTCCTCCGAATTGAGGTTCTGGACCATGTGATCATCGGCACCCGTTCCGTGGAACGGCAACGGGATTACTCATCGCTTCGGGAGCTGGGCTTTTGGGCCGACTAGCGAATTATGCCGCGTTCAGGAACGATTCTTCAAATTAATTGGGGAAATGCTCGTTTTTTAATCGCTCGCCTTCGAATTATCAATCGCCTCGCAATTTGGCATAACATCGACCATGATTCTTGCGAGCAAGAGAAAGGTCGAAACATGGAAATCCAACGAAGCGGTTCACAGCCTTCCGGCAAAGGTCCGGCGGATTGGTTCACCGGCATGGTGCGCATTGACGCGCAGTTCAAGGGTGGGGAACCCGCGCGTATCAGCGGCGCAACGGGCACAGTTGAACCCGGCGCTCGCACCGCGTGGCACACTCATCCGCTCGGTCAGACGCTGATTGTGACTGCAGGCTGTGGACGCGTGCAACGCGCGGGCGGCCCGAATGAAGAGATTCATCCCGGTGACATTGTCTGGTTTCCGCCGGGAGAGAACCACTGGCACGGCGCAGCGCCGACCACGGCCATGACGCACATCGCCATTGCGGAGGCGTTTGATGGTAAGGTGGTCGAATGGATGGAGAAAGTCACAGATGAGGAGTACCTAGCCCGGTTAGAGGACTAGTGAGTCGGCATCAATTGAAGACAAGAAAACCCCATGAATAATCGGAAGCCAACAAGTGTCATCGTCGTCATTGGGGCCGGATCGATCGGCCAGGCGATTGCACGGCGGGTGAGCGCAGGAAAGCACGTCTTGCTGGCCGATTTGCGCCAGGAAAATGCCGATGCAGCGGCAAAAACATTGAGCGAAGCCGGCTTCGACGTGACCACTGCGAAAGTCGATGTGTCATTGCGCGCTTCGGTTCAAGCGCTCGTTGCGAAAGCCAGGTCCCTTGGCGAGGTTTTTGGTGTCATCCATGCAGCCGGGGTTTCCCCTTCCCAAGCATCACCGGAAACGATCCTGAAAGTTGATCTTTACGGAACTGCGCTGGTGCTGGAGGAGTTTGGCAATGTCATTGTAGATGGAGGCGCTGGCATCGTGATCGCATCACAATCCGGACATCGGCTGCCGCCGCTCTCGGTCGAGCAAAATGCAGCACTCGCGATGACGCCAGTTGAAGAATTGCTAAACCTTCCGATGCTTCAACCCCACCAGGTAAAGGACTCTCTCCACGCTTATCAGATTTCAAAGCGCGGTAACTCATTGCGGGTGATGGCCGAGGCAGTCCGTTGGGGGAAGCGCGGTGCTCGGATCAATACCATTAGCCCCGGAATAATCATCACGCCGCTTGCGAAGGATGAATTGACGGGGCCGCGTGGCGCGGGCTACCGGCGCATGATCGAAGCATCTGCCGCAGGACGCGCTGGGACTCCCGACGAAGTGGGAAATATCGGCGCACTCCTCATGGGCGCTGACGGTGCGTTTATCACCGGCAGCGACTTCCTCATGGATGGCGGAGTAACGGCGGCTTATTGGTTTGGAGAACTTGCTCCAAAGTGAAAGAATTACCTGTGGCTTGCGAAACCAGGATGTCACCTTGGACGCTGGAGCGCGCGTCCGCTGCACCGGAAAAGGACGCAAGACCCGTTGCATTCCACTGCGCAAGTAGACGGTTGCGGCCCTGCGTCATTGGATGGAGGAGCAGAAAGGCGAACCCGAAAACGCGCTCTTTCCGAATGCACAGGGAAAACCGTTCAGCCGGGATGGAATCGAATAACTGCTCTCCGAACATGTCGCCACAGCTCGGGCGAGCTGTCCTGCGATGAAGTCCAAGCGCGTGTCGCCGCACGTTCTCCGTCACAGCACGGCGATGCAGTTGCTCGAACATGGCGTTGGCCGTTCTGTTACCGCCCCGTGGCTGGGGCATGAATCAATGGAAACTACGCAGGTGTATCTGCATGCGAACCTCGAACTGAAAGCGAAGGCACTGGCCAAAACACAGCCGTTTAGCGGACAACTGCGACGTTACCGTCCCACCGACCAATTATTGGCGTTCCTCCAGAGTCTTTGACAAGGCTGAGTCACGGGAAACGAGAGCGAGACGTGCGTTTGTGGACGTCGGAACTGGTGCCTTCTTTGGTTTGCCTGTATACAAACCTCGATGCCGACGCCACAACAATTTGCCCACGGCCTGGACGTTCCGTTGAAAGCCGACTTCGTCGATTCGCCTGTTGTGCAGTATGGCGGAGGATTGACCGCGATTCACTTCACCACTGATGAGGGGCGCTGGGGGCGCGTCACATTCGAGCGGTTGGATTCCATCAAGATCTGTCGAGGCGAGTATCATCCTTTTCCGCCGGCACCAACTGACGGTCGTTTGCTCGGTGAATACACCTTGGATCACGGCACCGGCGTTGCGGAAAAATGGTATGACGACGGCTCTCCTGCAGCAGAAGTGCCCTTGTTGAAAGGCATGCCGACCGGGCGGCAAAAGACCTGCTACGAGGATGGAATTCCTGTTCCCGACAGGTATCGGATAAGAGGACAAAAATGACTCGAAAAAAGTATCTCGAAGCGTGCCAAACCAATCCTGATTTGCCCAAGTACGGAGATGCGCCTAAATCTAAAAAGGCCAGCACTTGAAGTTTTTCGAATTTTCAAGATCAAATAGACGCACACGATGTCTCTGCTTGATAAACTTCTGTCGATTGCCAGTAATCCGATTGAGACTTCAGTTCCAGCTCTGAAACCGTCGGGCTTTGAACACTTCGGTGAGTTAGGCCAGGGGCTTCTCAGGATGTTGCGTCAGAAAAACGGCTTCTATGCTTTCGAGTCAGCGTTGCACGTTTTTCCAGCGAGCCACTTTGATGGCGAGATGACTCTGAGCCGTTGGAATTCACACGGACTTTGGCGATACGAGTACGGGGAACTGGCCGAAGGTTTTCTGTTTTTTGCCGAGGACATTTTCGGTAATCAATTTTGCATTCGTGACGGCGAGATCGGAATTTTTGATGCGGAGACGGCCACAGTGGACCGGCTGGCGAGCAGTCTGGAGGAATGGGCCGGGCTGATCTTGGGCGACTACGATTTGCACACGGGTTATCGCGTGGCGCACCATTGGCAAAAGCAACACGGGCCGTTGCCGATTGGAAAACGGCTGGGGTTGAAAATGCTTTTGGTCTTCGGCGGCAATTATCAGATGGAAAATCTTTACGCAGCGGAGGCGGTCGAAGCGATGCGCTTCCGTGGCCACATCGCGAACAAAATCAAAGACGTACCGGACGGAACGACCGTGCTGCTGCAAGTGGTCGATGACGAGCGCAGCCCTGAAACTTGAGCAGACACATGGACACGCAAACCGAACCAAAGCCCAAGCAGATGATGATGAACAAGCCGCTGTCGGAGCGCGGCATTGGCGTGCTGGCTCTCGTGGGTTTGCTGTCAGCCGTTCCAGCATACTTTTTGATCGTTTTGGCATTTTGGTGGGATATCGCCCATGTTTCGCAACTTACCGGGAAGCCGGTTGCTGTGGTTGTCCACACGGAAATCCGGTGACTGCCAGCGGCACCGCGGAGGCGCAATGGACCGAATGCCGGTCGCAAAGGGGTGCGAGACTTCCGAAAAAAGGTGAAGGAACGGCTAAATCACTGGACCTTGTTTGAGGATGAGGTGGAGACGGTACGAGCCTTGAACCGGTTGCTCAAAGGGTGGGCGGGATACTTCCGTTTCGGGAATTACCACCATGTGTTGGGCAAAATGCAGTACTACCTCAGAGGAAAGCTCGTGCGATGGCTTTGGCGTAGGCACAGGCCAACGCTGACCTGGGCTGAAGCGAATACACTGGCAGACCGCTTAAACCTATATCGCATGGCTAACGCTGCCGAACCGATTGAAATCCGATAACGAGCACTCGGAGAGCCGTATGCGGGAAAACCGCCCGTACGGTTCGATGCAGGGGCGGAGTCAGACGGTCATTGGCCCTTGGGCCTCTCAATCCGTCGGCTCCGCCTACTCTACTAAGTTACAATGCCTTGGGGTGAGCCCACGAATTTCACGAATCAGCGCGAATTTGGGAAAAAGAGACAGAAGAGACCTAATCGGGTCATCTCCCATCTGCTTGAATTCCAATTTCTGGTAATTGATTTCATTCGAGTAAATTAGTGCGATTCGTGGGCTCCTCAGTAATTTTCTGGATGTCGAAGGTTAGACTCAACGTTCGACTTTTTGTTCCTCGGGGTTTGGCACGGAAATCTCCCTCATCAAGGATTTGGCCAAAGCTCCTCGCGATCGAGGCGACATGAAACGACATCCTTGTGGACACCGTAACTTTCCCCCAGTTGGCTGCATAGCGCTTCGCGGAGGTTGGCATTGGCCCACCAGACTGGGAATGACTTGCACACTCCCTGTACGAAGTTATCAAAATCGGTTCTGAGTCGATCGATCGGAATCTGCAGCCTTCCCGCGAACTCGTTCGCTTCCCACTCAAGACCGTATCGCGATGCCTCATAGCGGCGCATCCAGACCCTATAATCCTCCAGCGTTTTGAAACGAACGTCTCCTGCCTTTTCCCGATGGAGCAAGATGTGGCCGAGTTCATGAGCCAAAGAAAAGCGCAGCCGATTGAAAAGCCAGGGTGGCTGGCCCTCCAGAAAACGGTAGGAACGTTTGTCTACGTAAATGCCTGAAAAATCGGGCATAACCGCTGCATCGACCGAGTATTTCTCGAACAAGCGGTCGAAGGGAATCACGTCAAGCCGAAGTCGAACTTCGATGACAGTCAATACATCCACGGGAACCTTGCCGAGGTCGACAAAGTGCACTTGCCGAAATTGTTCGACGGAATCCCAGATGTCTGTTTTTCGTTCATTCACTGTCTGGGCTGTGGATTCTCTTCAAGTCTTCCATGAATTCCCTGAGTCGGGTACCGCTTAGTTCCCGCCCGCGAACCGCCCTGAAAAACACGGGTAGCGCCCCGATCACAGTCTCGTCGCTTGCCATGTCGGCCGGTATCTCGTTGCGGGCTAATGCTGCAAGGTCGAGAAACTCCGATTTTTTATCCCCGGTAAGTCCGAAAAACGACACCCATCGTTCGAGAACTGCAGAGTCCTTCGGAGGTGGCGTGATATTTCGTTCGATTTTGCTCCAATTGCTAGGGTCGATATCGAGATCGGCACTGCATTGCCTCAGAGTGAGCTCCTTACCGATCCGCAAGTCCTTGATGAGGGTTCCAAAATTCATAGCCAAATGGTTTCGTAGCAGTGCTTAGTGTGGTAGAAATGCTACCACACCTGTCTGCGCACGCAAGCACACTGGAAACGATTGTTTTGTCCCTTGAATTTCACGAATGAACACGAATTCGGGAAAAAGAGACAGAAGGGACCTGATTCGGTCATCTCCCGAGTTTCTGAATTCCAATTCCTGAAAATTGTTTTCATTCGTGCAAATTAGTGCAATTCGTGGGCTCTTCAGGGGGCCATGGCGATCTGCTTCAGGTCCGTCAGGGATTTACCGAAGCGTTTTGCTTCTTCGCGGACGTATTCTTCTTAGTAATCACCCATTTTGAGTCCAAATTCCAGGTCCAACTGGTTGTGCCACGCTTTCAACCACGGCAGCAGCTCATCCAAGCCGACCAACACCAATAGGAGGTTTGAATGTCCGGCACCGATTTGTTGCAGTTCGCCATAGTGGGCGGCCGGGGCCCTCGCCTGTTTTTGCAAGCAGATAGGCGAATGCATTTTGAAAACACGCCCTGGGAAACAGAACGACTGTTCAGTAAATATAGATAAACTCGTTCGAAAACAGCAG
>CAILNN010000073.1 GCA_903835555.1 uncultured Verrucomicrobiota bacterium | reverse complement strand
TGGTTGAGTCCCAACTGCCTGAGAATGGTGGCGTGGAGATCGCTGTAATAGTGCGGGTCTTGCACGGCTTTGAATCCGACATCATCGGTGGCTCCGTGGATGGTTCCTCCGCGGATTCCACCGCCAGCCATCCACGCGGTGTAGCCTTTGGGATTGTGGTCCCGTCCAGTGGTGTTTTGGGACCAAGGAGTCCGACCGAACTCGCTGGTCCAGACTACGAGCGTTTCATCCAACATGCCTCGTTGCTTGAGGTCGCGAATCAATCCGGCGATCGGTTTGTCGGTGGCACGGCAGAGGGGAGCATGACTTTCGATATTCCCGTGGGCATCCCATCCACCGTTTCCGCCTCCAGCGTGGCAGACTTGGATGAAGCGGGTCCCCTGCTCCGCCAAGCGTCGAGCAAGCAGGAGTTGTCGGCCAAATTCGTCGGTTTCCTTGGTACCGATCCCATAGAGGTCGGTGATATGGGCCGCCTCGTTGGAAAAATCGATGAGTTGGGGTGCAGCCAACTGCAATCCAGCGGCCAGTTCATAGGCCCGGGTGCGGGCGGCGATATCGGTGTTCATCCGATAGTGCCAGCGGAATTCCTCGTTCAGATCGTGCAGCACCGACATCTGACGATCGCGATCAGCGGAACTTGAGCCCTTGGGAGGACGCAGATTGGGAATTGGAGTATCACCCAATTGGAACGGGGTAGCGCTTACCGATGCGCCCAGGTAACCACCGGTTAATTGAACCGGAGATGAGGGACGACCGAGATTCACAAACGCCGGGAGGTTTCGATTGACCGAGCCCAAAGCGTAGGAAACCCAGCCACCAAGGGCCGGGTGATCGAACTGGCGACCTTGGTGGCCGGTGCAGGTTTCGATGACAGCAGGAAAATGGTTCGATTCATGGCACCACATCGAGCGGATAACGGCGATGTCATCGATGACACTGCCGACATGGGGAAACCAGTCGGATACGGGAATCCCGGATTTCCCATAGCGGGTGAAGGTGCGACGGCAAGGAATGACTGGGCGCTTCATTTCCGCCTGATTGTCACCAAAACCGACGGCATCGATCAGCATGCCGGCCCATTTGTTGTCCTTGGGGTCGAAGGTATCAATGTGGCTCACCCCGCCACACATGAAGAGGAAAATAACCGATTTAGCCTTTGGCGGGAAATGAGGGCCAAGAACGGCATTGGGAATCTCGCCGGCTTCGGCCCAAATGCCCCCCAAAGCGACGCCCAGGAATCCGCCTCCGGACCTTTGCAAGAAATGGCGACGAGACACGACGTCGCGAAGAGAAGCAGACGCCGCCGTCGATCGGTCTTTGGGTTCAGCGGACATAAAGGAATTCGTCGAGATTGAAGAGGAGCCAACCGAGGCTGGGTAGCCGAGTCTGATCCTGGCCAATCCAGTGAAGTGCCAGATCGCGTTCACGGGCTGTTGGCTGGCGACCGATTATGGTTTGGAAGGCTTGATCTACTCCGGAATCGAGCGCTGTGCCGGGATCGGGCTGAAGGCGTTTTGCGAGTGCCTGAGAAGCTCGGTCGATCTGCGGACTGTTCATCAGGAACAGCGCTTGGGGCGCGGTCACGGTTTGTGTTCTCAGGGGGCACGGTGTCCGACCGTCATCGACATCAAATGCCTGCAAAAAGGCGGGTAAAATATCTCCGCTGGGAGAATAGCCACGGATGATATAGGCCGCGCGCCGGGTTGACCTGCCTTCGCTGGGGGTAAAGGAAGGCCCTCCGACCGCTAGATCGAGCAGTCCCGATGCCTGATGGATGGAATCCCAGATGGCTTCGGCGTCCAAACGGCGAAGCCGGAACCGCCAAAGGTAAGTGTCATCCGAATCGACCGCCACATCATGATTCTCGGTTTCTGCGTCGGCATCGGAGGCAAGCTGATAGGTCTCGGACATCACCATCAGCTTGTGCATGGCCTTCATGCTGAAGCCGGTTTGAACGAATTTGGACGCCAGCCAGTCGAGCAGTTCCGGGTGGGATGGGGTACCGCCCAATTCGCCGAAGTCGCTGGGCACTTTTTGGAGACCGATACCAAAATGCCATTGCCAAAGCCGGTTTACTGCCACGCGGGCAAACAACGGATTTTCTGGAGCGGTCAGCCAATCCGAAAAGGATTCGACACGACCATCGCGAAACTCGATGGAATCGGGAGCAAATGGCCAGCCCGGTTGGACCTCATGGTTCTTTTCCGGACGGTCCGGTTCACCACTGGTGAGGAGATAGGATTTTTCCGCCTCACGAGCTTGGTCCCGTTCAACCATCCAAAAGACCGGCAACGGTGCGCCTCGCTTGCGATTCTCCTCTTCCAAGCGGCGCTGCAAATCCCGGTACTGCTTTCGCTGGTCTTCCGGCAGCGCATCGGAAATTTTATCCGAATCAATTCGCAGGATTGGGTAATAGTCGTCGGCAATCTTTTGTTCGGCTGCGGTGCGGCTTTTTTCAGGTTTGCGAATGAGTTGCTGAATATCGGGTGGCAACATGGCCACGCGGTCATCGTATAATTGTCGGCGGGTGGGTCCAATCAAGGCCTCGATTTCCGATTCCACTAGTTTGCGCCCTTGAGTAGCGGCGGCTTCACGCCGTCCGCGCGCCGTCAATTCCTCGGCAGTTGCGAGCGTGATCCGGCGCAAAACCAGGGGATCAAAAAGTGCCTTCATGGCGTAGAAGTCCCGCTTGGTGATGGGGTCGTACATGTGGTCGTGGCACTTGGCACAACCGACGGTCATTCCCATGAAGGCGGTGGATACGGTCTCGACGGCGGCGATGGCCAACTGCTGAGACTCGGGACCATTGCCGGGGACGGCACCACGAGCCAGGAATCCCAAGGCAAAGAGGTCGTCGGGACGGGGTTCGATCCGATGGCGTTGACCGGTGGCCACCATCTCTGTCCGGGCGGTGGAGCGATACCCGGTCAATTGAGCTCGAACGAATTGGTCGTAGGGGACGTCGTCGTTCAGCGACTGGATCACCCAATCGCGCCAATGATAAAGTCCTCGGGAGGCGTTGAGGTGTTCGTCCTCATCGGCATAGCGCAAGATATCCAGCCAATGACGGGCATAGCAGACGGCATGCTGCTCGCTGGCCAGCAGGCGGTCGACCACCCGTTCGTAGGCTGCAGATGAGGTATCGGCGAGAAAGTTGGTTTGTTCCTCGGGGGTTGGCGGCAGACCGGTCAGGTCGAGGGTGACCCGGCGGAGAAGTGTCGGACGGTCCGCTTTGCCGACTGGATGCAGGCCTCTTACTGTCCATTGAGCGGCGATAAAGGCGTCAATGGGGTTGGTGGAGATGGTCAGGCCGGTCGGTATGGTTGGGGCGACAACCGGCTTGAGGGACCAGAGTTGGTTGGTGGAATTGTGGGGGGCTGCAAATGCAGGAAAAATCGACAATAGGATGGCCGAAAACAGGACAACGGTTCGGCTTACCCGTCTACCCGAAACGCCTTTAGTCGTATTTGGGAATGATGGATAGGGAGTCGACTTCACACGTTATTCAAGACAGCCAAATTGTCCGCAGGATTCAAGGAGAGTCCCAGTCAGATTGGATTCTTAAAGCACACGATCTCATTCTGCTCCCGGTGATTGGTCCAAAAGTGGGTGCCGTCGAAGGTCAAGGCGCGGGCGGCGAAGGGAATTCGGGCTAAGTCTTCGCTCTTCGGGTTTTCCTCGCGCAGGTCCAGGCGGGTCAACCAGTAGTCAGTGGTCTCTTCATCGTCGGTGGTAACCAAATAAAGCCAATGGCCGGAAATGACTTGGCCACAGATTTGATGCGGCACCGGGATAATGCGTTGCACGGTTCCGTCTGCATCGATCGCTAGAACGCGCTGGCGATACCACTGGCTGACGTGGAGTCGTTGACCGTCGAAACCGAGTTGAGAGCCGGTGTCGTCGGGACACGGGATAGCAAAAACGGGATCAAAGCCCTGTCCGGGGATTAGTCGACGAATGATGCGGAGATCATCGGCGGTTTCGCCGCACAAGACGCGAGGTTCCCCATGGACGATGGTCATGCCCCAGGGAGTACCGGGGGCGGGTGTTTCGGACTTCACGGTCCATGCCACCGGATCGATGGCGTAAATGGACCGGGTCTGGCGGGAACCCATCCAGAGGGTGGTGCCATCCCAAGCGATTGATTGGGGCTTTGGAACTGGGGATTGGAGTCGGCGGAGTTCTTGGATAGGGTTCATGGGGAGAGGCGTTGATTTGGAATGGCCTTTTTCGATCCACAGATAATCCAAGGATGAGGTTCGGAGTCAGGTAAAAAAGACCGCCCGGGTGAATTAGCGGGCGTTTCCTAGTGTCGTGTTTCGGAAATAGCTTGCAGTTTGTTGCGTCTAAAATGCCCCAGGGCGAGGCGCGAGGACGGAGCATACCCGCCAGAGGTCTGGAGACCTACGATACAGCAGCGGCATCCACCGGGGCGCTCGGGGTCAGTCGAGGGATAACTTCAGATGAAGGCGTGCCTCTGGCCCGACAAAAGCCCGCCCACCAGCGGCTAGACCCTGATTGAAGATCAAGCGTGAGTCAGTCAAGCGGCATGCGTCGGCGTGTGAATGGCGCAACCCCGTTGGGGTTGAATGAATCTGTAAACCTTGACCCAGGGTAGGCCCGCAGACGGGCCAACCCTGGACTTTGATACTCAACTCCTTTGGGGTTGGCACAAAGAAAACCCGTGTTTCTTCTCCGGTTTTCGTCACTGAAATGGTTTGCGCGCAACCGATTCACCCACCTCATTTAGGCAACATGACACTTGCCCTAAGGTCCATCGGCCAGGATGGGGGCCATGATTTCTTGGATGGTGGGCTGGAAGGTGTTCCCCAACCAATCGCGCACATAGCGTTCCCAGGTTTGGCGTCCGCGGTCGCTTCCCAATATAGCGGTCGCCTTTTGAAAAGTGGTTTGCTTGAGGTCGTTCAGTTGGACTTGGCGCTCGGCCGGAGATAAATCCGATGACTTGCGGAGGCCCTCCGCCGTCCGAGTAGCGTCGAGCTGGAGGCTCTGAAGCTGACCAGCGATGGCAATGGGGAGGTCCAATCGGGTGACCAGTTTGACGCAGGACTGAAAGGTCGGGTCGGCAGCCTGCTCCAATTCGGCAGCTTTGGTGGGTCCGAGCAGCTTTTGAATTTCCGCCTGTTCCTTTTTTTCTGATTCGCCCAAAACTGGAAAACCCTGCTCGACTCGATAACGGTCCTTGATTTCCTGCAAGGCGATCAATTCCCCGCGACTAAGGGACAGCGAGTCCCAGAAGCCTTCAGTGCTTCCCGATTCAGCTCCGGCCTCGATTCGCAGAATCAACTCTGAAAATTCGGGGGCAGAAAGAAACGATCGGAGTGCAGCGTCCCGCTGTTCACGAGCCAGTTGAAGCAAAGGAGCCCAGTCTTGGGGCCGATCGGCGTGGTCACGGGAGATCGTTTTCTTCTGTTCCACGTATTCGTTCCAGACATTGGCGGCGCGATCAGCCAATTCGGGTGGAAGAAATGCAAACTGAGAATTGGCACCCTGTTCTGTTGTAACCGGTTCATTCAGACTGGGAAATCCGGCAAAGAGGTCTTCTTTGAGCGAATCGAATTCCTTTCCCAGTTTTTCAGCTTTTTCTTGTATTTGTTTCATGGAGTCCTGGGAATTATTGGCGATCTTTTCCCAGAACTGCCGGTCCAGCTCCTCCAGAATGGACCGCATCTTGGCCAGCATTTGCCGATTAATCAGAGGTTCAATAATCTCTCGGACGGTTCTCTTGGGACAGCCAATCTGAAGGAGTCCGTCTCGATAGGTAAACCAATCGGACCGGTTCAACTGCTCCCAGGAGAAGGCGGATAGTGACGATATCGGGGCCGGGGCCAAATCGGCTCCGATTACCCCCGTCTTTGCTGTGGCGATCCCCATTCCCGCTCTAACGTCCTCTGGTAACGAAGCGACAGGTCCCGTGTGGCGGAGAAGGCGTCCACCCGCGATCGCCACGAGCAGGAGATTGAGCAGCAGCGAAATCAGCAATAGACGGTTTTTCATGGCTTGCTCCAGGCTTCTTCGGCAAAGCGTTGCGTCCACTCCCGGATGAGGGATATCCGCGCTTCTGGAGGCACTTGGTCCAACGCGGACTCTAATTGGGCTTGTAATGCGCGGGCCACAGAACCGAGAAAATTCTCCATCTCATCGGGATGAGAAACCCAGTGTTCTCCTCCAATCGCAACTTGCGACTTCCATCCAATCAGGTCCTCCAGCAGGTCCTTTGCGACTGTCGGTTCAATACCGTATTGATTCGTCACTTTTTCCCATTGGCTGGCCAGAGGCTCTTTTGCAATCAGCCAACTAAATAACCGCTCCGGTCCTAATATGTTGCCTAACTCGTCTTGAAACCGGACGTCGGAGGTTGTCGGCGGAGGTTCATCCAAGAGGTCTTCATAGCCGAATCCCGGGCGCGCATGACCGGAATCGTGCGCTACAATCACGCGACAAAACTCCCGGCATTCCGGCCCGTTGAGATGCAATGGCCCTATCTCATTCGGGGTATTGGAAAGCCAGTTTATGATGGCGTACAACCGCAATTCAAACTCTTCACGCTGGCGGGCGGAAAGAAGACCGGCTAATCGGGTCGCTGCGGCATTCCGTTCCCGATGGATGGCTTCCACTTCCTCTGGAAGAAAGATATTGCCCGTCCGTTCCCGCCAATAGAGGCATCGATGGGAAATTTCCTGGAACAGCGCCAGGATTTGTTCCCGCTTGGGCGATGGAGGGAAACCCAAGGCCACGTCGAATATAAATGATTCCAGAAAATCGAATTCTGCATCGCGGGTGCACGGCAACGTGGCGAGAAATCGGTCTTCTTCCTCTCGGAGCGCCGCCCGGGCGGTTGCCAGAGCTTTCCGCTGTTGCTGTCGGGCGGTTCCGACCGCCCAGAAGTCGCCGCCGCAGTCGAGTCGCTCAATGGAAGCAGCGAACCAGCGGTCAACGGCGGGACGCAGGATATCGCAGACCGTTTCGTCTGGACAACCGACTTGGCGCAGATTGGATGCGTACTGGGTCAGGTTGGTAGTTTCAATCTGAGTCCAGAGAAGCGGTGGCGAGTTGGTTGAAATCGCTGACTTTGAAATCGAAGTCGGGCGAGCTTGGGCGTCAGAGATCGGGCCTGAACCAGCCAGGATTGTCGACGTCGATGCCTGGTTGTTGCGCCCGTGCCCGGATGAGAAAACCAAGTAAGATGCCAGGAGCAGATTGGCAGCGATACTCATCACCAACCATTTGGAGTACCCTCCTTTTCGGTTGGGAGATGCCGGGGGTAACAAAGGGGATGGCATCGGTGTCAAGAATACTAAATTGCTCAAACGAATTTTGCAACGGCCTTGGATTCCACAAGGCTATTGGGAAAGTCCACACGGCTCCGATTGACCAATGACAAGACCGCGGTCTTAATTGGGCATGAACCTTCACC
>CAILNN010000072.1 GCA_903835555.1 uncultured Verrucomicrobiota bacterium | reverse complement strand
GGCTAAATCCGCCAGTGCGTTCTTCAAGTCCAGGTCAAGCTGGGTTGCTCCGCTAACGAGAACATCTGAGGACTTAACGATATAATCATTGGCCAAAGTGAGAGAAAGGTTGGCGATTGCCAGCGAATCTGTGGTCGTCTTGGACACATCCTCAGTGATGTTGCTTGCCTCGTCGATGGCCGCTCGTGCGAACGATGTCTCGTCGCCGCCATCCGCCAAACCGAGAATAATACTCTGCGGAAGGGCCTTTTCGAAGACCGCCGCCTGTTGCTCCGCAATCGTCGTGACCTTGGTGACAATCTTGCTCGCGACGTCATTGGCATACTTGGCGGTGGCCGTGATTCGGTCGGTGGCCAACGAGGCCACCTTGACACCATAGATAATGCTGATGGCGGTGACCTTGGCTTCATAGAGTTGGAAAGCCCGATCGAGGACTTTCTTGTTGACCTCAGCATCGGTCAAAGATGCTCGTAAGGCGTCATAGGAGGCATTCACCGAACTAATGGCCTGCTGCAATTGCCCCGGGGACTGACGTCTTCCCAACCACGTGGATGGTTTGTCGGAAAACCCGCGCGGTCCCAGATTATAGGCGATGTATTGATCGCCGACATTGTAACTGGAACTGCTCGAGTTGACGATATTCAGTGAACTTTCATAGGTCTGAAGAGGGTCTGTAAACCAGGAATCCGACAGCATCTGCCGATCCACTTTGAAGGTACGAGCGGTCTGGGGATCGCCCGGATTATAAGCGGTGGTCGGGTAATTGTTCTGAACCAAATCGGTGTTGTCCACGTACATATAGTGCATCAGGTCGGGGCCCGTATAACCCTGTACGTAGGTCTTGCCCGGTCCAATGTCATCCGTGTACGGCGTGCCGTAGATTTCGATGAGCATGTTGGTGTATGTCCGCTCCTGTGAATCAATGGACGCCTGGTAATCCGCCAGTGAATCCTTTTGCGAACGCATCAAGCGGGTAACCCCGGTGGCGTCATCGAACGAAGCCGAAGCATTACCAAGCGCGGCAAGGGCGCGGGCGTACACCTGTTCGAAATGAGTGGTTCCGGCAGTGATCAGTGTCGGATTGATGTCAAAGGCCACGGCATTGTCCGGCAGGCCTAGCGGATTCAGGCCTCCTTCGGCATTATCGAGTACCGTTTGAACTTCACTTCCTGTCGTTGGCAATTGCTGAAGTTCCACGACCGTCGTTCGGTCCACCTTTTGCACGCCTTGATGAGCCGGATCGGGGTCCACAGAAGGAAGTAGGGAATTTCCCACTACCCAATTCAAGAAGGTCCCTTGGGCGGTCCGGTTTGCCCAATGATCAGCACCCCAATAGCGCGTACGCCCCGTTTGTGAATTTTGGCGAGTATCCATCAGACCCGTCCAGCCTTGGTCATGGCCAGGGACATAATCCGCCTTGGTCGTCAATTTGAGGGTTAGCAGGCCAGCCTGTCCCAGAGCCGAGGCACCTGAAGCGAATTTCCGCTCGTGTTGGTAATTCACCAAGACGGGTACTCCGAGTACATTGACGGCTTCCGCCTGCGGAATCCAACTGAAATTGGGATTCATCAAGAGGGAATAATATCCGGTGATCGAGGTCAAGTAATGTCCGTACGCGTCGCCATGGCCCTGCGGATACAGATGGGCCGCATCGGCGGCGGAGATGCTACCCGTCAATGGTGCATCCGGGTTGGGCTGGATGTCATAGTTCAGGGCATAGATCACTTCCCCCGAACTAATACCCCGGGTGTAGTTCCAATAGAGCCGGTTATATACAGGAGCGATCGTGATGCCCGGAGCGGCAAAATCATCGCGCCCCCGCAGCATATCCTGCTGCTGTTCCATCAGGGTGGCGGCCTGTCCCATGAACGGAAACAGGGAGGTGGCTATCTGACCGTAGGTCACGTCCTTCGAGCCAATACTGATCGTGGGATTGTTGGCGTCGGCCCACGCTTCATCACCTACCAGCTTGTATAGGTCCGAGATATATCCAGCCGCGAGCAGCAGGGCGTCGTTGGCCGGGCCATAATTGATTCCGCCATCGACACTCAAAATCTTGCCGCGCCGGAGCACCGTCTCATAAATCTCAATCAAACCGTAGTTAT
>CAILNN010000071.1 GCA_903835555.1 uncultured Verrucomicrobiota bacterium | reverse complement strand
TGAGTGCCGACCGGACGGCGTCTTCGGACACATACCCTTCCGCCCACGTGGTCATGACGACAACGACCCATCCTTTCTGCTGCGGGCTTAGTTCCTCCTTCATCCGCCAGAGATTGACGCCGTGGTGTTGATTGTAGATCGACCAGACGAATCGGCGGAGTTGTTGGCCCGCCGGACTGTCGGGGTTTCCCCCGAGACAAGCCCTAGTGGTCTGGATTCGGCTTCGAGAGAAATTCTAGGAATTCCGCCTTGGCCAGTCCCCCTCGTCTCCATTTTAGTACGTTCCCTTGCGGATCGGTGATGATCGTCGTCGGCGTGGCGACGACACGGTAAAGACTGATGGTTTCGGCCGCGTTGGGATCATCGATATCGATCATCACGGAAGTGAACCCGGATTTGACCACTGCTTCAACCTGGTCATCCGCCCAGACGTTGCGCTTCATAATCCGACAGGGAACACACCATGCACCTGTAAAAAAGAGGATGACGGGTTTGCCTGATTGTACGGCTTGATGCTGAGCCGAGGCGTAGTCCTTGGCCCAGGTGATGTGGTTTGCGGGAACGTAGAAATCATGCCAGACCCACACCAAGGAAACCGGGATGGTACTGAGCCAGAACCAGCGCCAAAAGTTAAACTTGCGACGCGGGGGCTTGACTGCGGAGACGGCGGACCGCAGTGGCGGGGATAGTGCGTCGTTCATGGATTTTGCCTGGGCACGGGAGTGATCGCTTTTCTGCCGCACGGGATTTGCCAAGCTTGATAGCAAGGTCTCTCGGTTAATGCCAGTTGAATCTGGAGGGTCGCGAACCACCATTTCGCCCGCGTCTCCCATAATTTGGATTCATGGCCTATCCGCGGAATTTGCCGGGTGGATCGGGTGACGGTCTCGTAAAGATGGCGTCGTCTCACGAGCGACGGCTACCAAGAACGATGGCTCGGACACCACCTAGCGGTCTGAGACAAGACTATGACGGCATCTCATGGTCGTGCCCTTTCTTGGGTTTTGGCTAAATCAGCCATTGCTTTGGCAAAAGCCTTTCCGATAGGTGCCATGATTTTCGCGGCCCCGAGATAATGATACCCCCCATTGGAGGCACCCGACCTCAGCCGTTTCCATTCGTTTGGCGTAAAGTTCTCGGCCATGACCTTCATCTTGTTCTCCCAGGAGGTGTTGTTTTCTGCCGTCACCCGCGCGTCGACCTTTGGCCAGCATCGGTCCATCCGCTCTTGCAGCGTTTCCAACTCATCATCCCAATAGGGTGCCGTCTGGACCGACACGACATTGCCCTTAAATTCGGGAAGTGATGCGGCTGCGACCTGGGCCTGCCGAAAATACTTCTGGCTGCCCGGCTTCTTGTCTTCCTTCACGCCGCCAATTCCCATGACCCCTATCACGAAAGGTAGCTTGGGCACCCCAACATCCTTGCGTACATCACGAATGAACTGGGCCAGCAGTTGACCGTATACGTCGTAGCCGCCGGGTTGGTTGCATTTGTCATACGTCCAGGTGCTGACCAGATCGTTAAACCCTTGGAACCAGACAAAACCGGCGACTTCGTACCCCTGGCTCGGATCATACTCCGGCACCACCCGTTTGATGTCTGCCAGTACCTTCCGGACGTGATCCATCATCAACCGGTAATACACACCCGTGGCCGTGACCTTCTCCGCTTTGATCTTTTCCAGGTCGTCTCCCCTCCCCTTGCGAGCGGTCAATTCGAAATCGCCCCACACGAACGGTCCGGCACTGGGCGGGCGGAAATCGGTGTGCAAATCCTTGCCGCCCCACGAGGTCTTGATGATCAGGAACGGCTCGCCCAGGAGTTTCTCCAAGTAAATACCGAACGTGAATTCCGGTCCTATCTCCTCGCTGCTCGCTCCGAAGCCTGCCGTCAGTTTCCCAACCTGTTCGGTCGTATCGTCACCGGCGCACCCGATCGATGATATCCAGACCTTTTGGCAGACGAACGGCTTCCCGTCTGGAGCGCGCATTTCCTTCAAGATCGGTGCCGTGGTGGGATCATCAGCCATGGAATCAAACGTCGATACGTTGACATGCCCCTGCATGTTCGACTGCCCCGCCAGGATAAACACCTTCAACGGCTTCGCGCTCAATCGGACGGCGATCCCTGGCAACAGGCCAAGAACTGCCAGGACTACCAGACACTTCATCGTCCGTATTCGGTACTTCATAGCGTTCCTTTGGTCATGTTTGTTTCACGCAGCAACAACTGGATACAGGTTCGGTGGGTTGATGAAGAGCTAAAACGCGCCGCCCGCGGTAACAAAATGGGTTATCCGTGCGGCGGTTTTTTTGCACTGGATTTGCCGATTTTTGCACTTCAGTTCCATTCGAAATCAGCGGATCTACGGCTTGAAAAGGATGGATTCACCTATTGCAGTTTGTTTCGCGCTCGTGCGGTTCGATGGTCCGCAGTCAGCGAGTTTGGGATCGTCGATGTTGGTCTGCATCGCATGGTGGCTCGGAATTTCACGCAAGATTTCCTCGAAGCCCGCAATGGCAGTGCATTTTCAAAATCGATTACTGGTTACGCAGCCGCTCTGCCAGACACCTATGGCCTTGAGGCCCACGAACTCGTGATGCTGATGGAAGGTCTCCGCAAGACGTACGGTAAAACATAAAACCCATGTGAATGAAAACCGTTGTGGCGGTCATTAGTATTGCTGCATTTGCGGAATTCGCAGTCTACCAAGGAGTGACCTGTGAGTATTCAGAAGTACTCTGTGGCGCGATGCTCTTCATGGCATTCCTTGGGGCCATCCTATCGGGAGCCTTTGCGCCGCGTCGGTTCAGGGCATTTTGCGGTGCCATCGCCTTGTCTGCTCCCGCAATTGCGTATTCGATGCTCGGCCCCGGAGATTTGGTTATGGGCGGATTTTTCCATGCGATGGTGTTTGGAATGCTGGGCGTCGGTTTCTTTGTCGTCTTTCATCGTCGACGGAATCGACAGCAATCCACTGTCGCACCTGGTTCCCCTTTCCAGCCCTAACCCGGATGATGACAGGCGACGGGGCGATCCTAGGTGTTGGCAGAAACACGAGGCGAGTCCTCCTTTTCCATGGAAACGCACGTCTTCTTTTGCATGGAGTTTTAACGCTCGTT
>CAILNN010000070.1 GCA_903835555.1 uncultured Verrucomicrobiota bacterium | reverse complement strand
GGCGGGTGCAACCGCAGGTTCCGGTCATACCCGGCGTGCATTCGGTTCAAATGGTGAAGTTGTAGTCCAGATTTTGCGCCTCTCCCATTCACGGCCGTTTCCAAAGCGCCAGAGGGCTGGCGCAGTTCAAGACCTGGCGGACTTCTCCTTACTCTATCACACGGGAAGCGCCTCGGATTGTGGTAGCCAAAACAAAAAACACCGTCCGGACAAAAACCACTGCCATCGTTTTCTAAGCGCCATTCCCCCCGTTGGGGTTAAGAGGCTCGACTTTGGGGGACAAGCGGCGAGACGCCGCTTCTACTTCCCACGCGTGTGATTGGCATGAAACTGGCTACTCTCAAAGGTATTCGGCCGGGTGGCCGAATATTGGTCAGGGTTGTTTGGGGGGAAACGCCGTTCGTCGTGAGATGGACGGCGTTTCTTTTTCGATTTGCGATGACAGGCCACTAGGCCGGTGCAGTTTTTGCGCGGGTGAGGTTGCAAAAGCGGTAGTGGACTACCGCAGTCGAAGACTGCTACCGCGAGCTCCGGAGCTGGCGGTTGGGGCTGGCGCAAACTGGCATGGACAATTACAAATGGCCTCAAGGTCCATGCGAGTGATTCTCCATTTGGATATGGATGCTTTCTACGCTTCAGTCGAGCAGCGCGACCGTCCGGAATTGCGTGGCTTGCCCGTGATCGTGGGTTCGCCTCCGGACCGCCGTGGCGTGGTTTGTGCCGCCAGCTACGAGGCGCGAAAATATGGGGTTCGGTCGGCCATGCCGAGCAGGACCGCCGGGCGGCTCTGTCCACAGGGTATCTTTCTCAGTCCGCGGATGGACCGATACCGTGAAGAATCCCGTGAAATCTTTCAACTGGTGGCGGCTGCCGGGGTGGTTATTGAGCAGGTGTCCGTTGACGAGGCCTACCTGGATGCCAGCAACCTACCGGAGATATTGGCAAGCGCCGAAGCCGAACAACTCGTTGCTGCCAAACCGTTGGCTGAGCGATTGAAAAGGGAGATTCGTATCCGTCGGGGTCTAACGGCCAGTGTAGGCATCGCCAGTAATAAGTTGTTGGCTAAACTCGCCAGCGACCATCAGAAACCGGACGGGCTGACCATGATTCCGGAAGCAACCAAAGTCGGCTTTCTTCGTCCGTTGCCCTGCCGGGCGCTTCATGGTGTCGGAAGAGTAACCGGTGAAGTTTTGGTCAAGGCCGGGCTCAATACGATCGGTGACATTCAAGATTATCCCGGTGACCTACGTGCGCTACTGGGTTCTTTTGGTCCGGTTCTCAAGCGATTTGCCATCGGCGAGGATGATCGCCCGCTGGACCTAGATTCGACGGTCAAGAGTATCAGCAGTGAGAATACCTTTTTGGAAGACACGAGCGATCGTCCCCGGCTTCGGGCCTGCCTGCGGGAGCAGGCCGATGAAATAGCCACGAAACTGCTGCGCAATCGCCTTGGAGCTCGGACGGTGCAGGTGAAGGTGCGCTATGCTGATTTCCGGACGCTCACCCGCCAATTCAGCGTCGAGGACCCCTTGGTTGAATCGCGCGAAATCTATCGGCTGGGATGCTGGCTTTTGGGACGAGATCAATTGGTGCGACGTCCCCTTCGATTGATCGGCTTGGGAGTCAGCGGACTGGCACCGCTGGAGGGTCGCCAATTAACATTGCCGTTGAATTTGACGATGACCCGCCAAGTACCGGGTCAATCGTGAGAATGGTCCCGGAGCCAATCGCCATGGCCGATCCCCTACCCTTGGTTGTATCGACGCGACAGATCGCTTCTGGCATCTGGCAATGGTCGGCGTTTTCTCCTTATCATCGGGTGGAGTTGGGGTCCCATCTGGTCTGGGATGGGGTACGGGCGGTGGTATTTGATCCCCTGCCCTTGAGTGACAATCTTTGGGATTCGTGGCCCATATTGGCGAAACCGGAGGTTTTGGTCGTGACCAACTCGAACCATGAACGGGCGTTGGATAGCTGGAGGATGCGATTCCCGGACGCTACGATCATCGGATGGCCGACGTCCCCCACTGAAGTGGAGGTGGATAATTGCCTAGTCGGGTGGAAAGCCATTTTCCTACCCGGCGGAGCGCCGGGAGAAACGGCATACCATTGTGCGGACCTGGATCTGGTGGTGTTTGGGGATGCGGTGGTGAATCTGGCCGACCGAGGGCTGGAGTTGTTGCCCGACAAGTATTGCCAAAATGGGGGGCAATTGCGGGAATCGCTGCGCCAATTCCCGCGGTATGGTCGGGCGCTCATGGCGCACGGGGAGCCGCTGCTGGAGGCGGCGTCGGAGCGGATTGGGGCCGTGCTGACTTGACGGGCGTTAGATTTGAGAAAATAGTTTTTTCAATAGGTTCGCGTATGGCTATGTATGACTTGTAGGGATAGGAAGAAACGGTGTTTTTGGAAGGCTACGAAGCACGCTACCGGAAGACGGACGTGGCACCGATACTCCTACGCAAGGTAGGATTTCACTTGCGGAGGTGACCGGGGCTTCGTTCACTCCGCGCGCCGGTCCGGTCTGGACTGGCCCACCGTTCTGGCGCTTCGGGTGAAGTGTCGGCGGGGAAAACCATTCATGCGCCCTTTTCCGAAACCGATTTCGATTTATCTGCTCGAAGGCTCCAACTCCTTCGCCACCGCTTACTACTTCAATTACCTCCTTTTCCTGCTCCGGGACAGGCACGGATTTGGCGATGCCCAAAATCTGGCGCTGGGCGCCGTCCATGGACTTTTGTTCATGGCATCGGCTTGGTGTGGGGGCCGTCTGGGACAGCGACTGGGATATGTAATGGCCGTTCGCCTGGGATTCGCGGGGATGGCCGCGAGTCTCTTGCTGGGATGGATGGTGCCCGGCTTGGTTGTCCAAATGATTGTCTTTGCCGGGTGGACGATCACGATGTGCTTTACTTGGCCCAACCTGGAGGCTTTGGCCAGCGCCGGACAAACGTCGGGACAACTGGCACGTCGGGTGGGTATCTACAATGTCGTTTGGGCGGGCACAGCCGCCCTCGGGTATTTCATGGGTGGTTGGTTGGTGACGGTACTCGGTTCGGCCAGCCTCTACTGGTTGCCCTTGGGCATCCATACGATTCAAGCCGTTGCCACTTTGAAATGGTCTGGCAATCCCACGGCACCGGTTCCCACTCCTGACTTAGTTGGGCAGCGTGAGGATACGCGAGTCGTTCGTCCGGCGTATTTTCAAAAACTGGCGTGGATGGCCAATCCGCTGTCGTACATGGCCATCAACACCTTATTGGTAATGGTGCCCGGTATTTCAACCCGTTTGGGTATGGCCACGGCGGAAATTGGAGCTCTGATGTCCATCTGGTATTTTACCCGGACTGGGGCCTTTGCCGTGCTTTGGCTTTGGCGCGGGTGGCATTACCGGTTCTCGTGGTTTGGTTGGGGCTATGTATTGCTGGTGACTAGTTTTGCCTGCCTCATGGTCAGCGGTTCCGTCCCGGTGCTGATTGCCGCGCAATTTGCCTTTGGGTGGGCGACGGCGTTGCTTTACTACTCGTCACTTTTTTACTCAATGGATGGCAGTGAGACCCACGGGGTTCATGGCGGGATTCATGAAGCTCTGGTGGGAATTGGCATAGGAGGAGGACCGGCGATCAGCGTGGCGGCAACCTGGCTGAGTGGAAATCCGTCGGCTCCGGCTTGGGCAGTGACATCACTGCTGGGTGTTGGAGGGGCGATGCTGTTGCATTGGCGGTGGCGGGGGCGGACCGCCTAACGAATGCGGCGGGGATGGGTGTAGATGTTGAATCGTCCGTTGCGCAGGAAGCCGATCAGGGTTTGACGGGATGCTCGGGCGAAATCAACGGCGAGGCTGGAGGGGGCTGAAACGGCGGCCACGATGGGAATACCTGCCGACAGCGCTTTTTGCATCATTTCAAAGGAAACTCGACCACTGAGCAACAGCACCTGTTGGCTTAGGGGAAGCAAACCATCGAGCAGCGCCCGCCCCAGGACTTTATCCAGGGCATTGTGGCGTCCGATGTCCTCCCGTGCGATGAGCAGGTTTCCCTGAAGATCAAAAAGTCCGGCAGCATGGAGTCCACCGGTGGCGGAAAAGGTTTCCTGAGCGACCCGCAGCGTATCGGGTAACTGGGTCAATAAGTCTCCCGGAAAATTGGGCCCGGGGGCGACCTGCCCAAACCGTTGGCGTACGGCGTCGAGTGTGGTCTTTCCGCAGAGACCGCAACTGGAGGAAACGACTCCCGGACGAACCAAGCGTTGAGCATCCCAATCGAGCCCGGGAGCGAGCAAGACATCGAATACGTTGCCGAAATCGTTGCGCGGATACGGACGAATGTCGGCGATGTCGGCGGCTGAGCGAATCACGCCTTCGGACAGGAGATAGCCTGCGGCGAGTTCGGAATCGTGGCCCGGGGTCCGCATGGTCACCGCCATGGAATGGGTATCGACGCGAATTTCCAGCGGTTCCTCAATGACAACGTGGTCCCGACGTCGGAGTTGGGGAGAGCCTTGATCGCATACCACAATTTGGACCGCACTTGACGAGGCAAGGAATTTCGTATGACTAGGAAGTTTTTTCAAATTCAGTCTGGCACCTTGAAAATGGCCGTGAAACGGAAGGTCGCCAAATTTTGCTACCGGGCTCGTACAATTCCGGTGCGAAAGCGGTAGCTGACGACCGCAGTTCAAGACGCTGCCGCGCGTTGCCGAGGATTTCCGGCCATCTTATTGGGCCAACGAAGAGGCTGTGTCCAATCGATTTAGGGTCAACCACATCTGTTGATGGGAGGAGGTGCCATTGGTCCCATCAAGGTTCCATTTCAATTCCATTTGCATGACGGGTGCCAGGAGATCGGTTTCCAAGAACACCGTGCGACCATCTGCCGAGAGTCGGGCGGATTTGATTGCGACATCGTCATGGCCTTCCTGATCGGGTTTGGCGACCGACCAATCTTTGGAGCCATAACTAGCAGCATAACGGTAATTCCACTGCCTCAGGCCATAACTGCCGGGGTCCTGAGCGGTATCGCGCTGGAGCGGTTGGTTGAAGGTTAACTCCAAGCCATTGGTCCGCGCATGCCAGACGGACGGGATCAACGTCTTGTGTCCCAACCAGCGGACACGCTGCAAGGAGCCGTCGCGGACCGCGCTGGTTTGCCAGCCGGTACTGCCGGCCACATAGAGGGCCCCATCATTCGGATTGAAGGTCGCGCGGTTTGGACCACTTAGAAATTGGGCGGGAAGGTTAAAGGCAGCGCCTTGAGCGACATCACCAACAGTGTCGCGCAGGACCGCCATCAGTCCGCAACGCCCCCACTTTAGGTGAAGCAGATGACCACCCAGCGGTCCCCAAACTCCATCGGGCAACCAGACTTGGGAACCGCTTGAATTGTCCACGCTATGAGGAATCCAGCAAAGTGGGAGGTCATAGCCCAATGGACGGGTCTCGGTCACCTTCGGTCCCGGGTAACCGTAATACCCGCCGTTCCGAACTTCCGAGATTTGGGACGAAGGAGTCCACTCGCCCTGCTGAGGAGCAACGGTCAGGAGGCCGTCGGTGCGAACTCCGAGGCCATTCGGATTTCGCCATCCGGTAGCGAGGAGCGTATTGGTTCGACCGTCTGGACTGACGCGATGGACTCCCTTGGGGTCGGTGTAATAAAGATTGCCGGCAGCGTCAGCTTCCAGGCAGGTGACGTAGTCGTGGCCACCGGTGGAGGTTTCGATGGAATCGGTGAAGTTTTCGTAATAATCCGCTTCACCGTCGTCATTGAGGTCGTATAGGCGGGTGATGCGGTCCCGTCCGAGGACCAAGACCTTTCCATCGCGGACACGAAGGCCCAGGGGCTGAAATAAGCCGGTGGCATAGCGTCGCCACTTGAGGTCCTTCAACGTGGCATCGACTCCGGTGACCCGCCAAACATCGCCGTGCATGGTGCAGATAAAGGCTTCGCCGGGCCGTCCAAAGTCCACACCAGAAGCGAACAGGAGAGCTTGGAAAGGATTATCGTACGGAAGGGTCAAGGTATCAACAGCCAGGAGGTCATTGGTGGCACCCAATTGGCCCTGGGTGGTGAGCTCTGGCCAATGCGCTGATGCGGGCGCGATTTCAGGATGGGGTTCCGACGGGAATGAGTCGTCGGGAGGGACGAAGTTTTGGCAGGCAGCGAGGGCACCAGCCCAAGAGGTGGAAGGTCCCGACCAGACCTGAACGGTGATCGATTCTGCGTCCCGATGATCGGGTAGATCGATGCTCCAACCACTTTCATCGGAGACCAAATGAGGCCATCGATTCAAATCACGCTGATGGGCTCTATCATCCGCGCTGGCGAATTGAGTGACACAGACGAACCGCGCTTCGTCCGGGGTATTGGCAATTGCCCAATCGACACGACGTTCGCCTGTGATCAGGCTCTGATTACTGGGGAACCCGTCCGGATTCGCCTTTCCCATGAGTGGCCCGGCGACTCGCAGTTGAATCGGACGACTGTGCGCTTCCAAACGGAATTGGCGAAAAAACACCGATCCTAGGTCCGACGTCTTCAATCCCGGGCTCTCGAATACATGGATGCCATCGACCCGACTTTCCAGGATCACGCGTGATTCGGCACGATGCAACCCGACGTATTCGACCTTGGCACCGGGCCAGGTTGGTTTAGCTGGGGCTATGGGGAGGAGCGAACCGCCGGGTTTGGGCGCACCGATCAAGCCGAAGCGTCCGGGATCAAAACTCAGAAACTGGCCCAACCACGCTGCCTGCCAACTGCAGTCGCCCAAATCGTAAGCGACCGCTCCCTCGTGGTTGGAGCCCACTTGAATGGTCAATCCTTTGGCCAGGGTGCGGCTGGGCAACTGGAGATTAGAGGCGAGGAACGGACCGACGTCGGTTTGTTGCCAGCGATTGTCCACCCAATCGCCTTCACCTTGAGCTGATGCATCCCGCCCGGAAATCTTGGGAGTGCCCGGTGAACCGGGTGGAACGGAGGGAACAGCCGATTTTGGGGAACTGGCTGGAACAGGGGCTGGAACAGGCGATGGGACTGCGACGGGAGTTGGCGGTTTGGCCGGTTGGGCGGCGGCCTTGGCGATTGACTTTTGTGGGGTCCATTGGCTGCCATCGCGCCATAAGTAGTTGGTCAATCCCTGAGAAGGTGGTTCAAAGCCGAGTTGAGATTGTCGGGCAGCCCAGAGACTCCCCCGGCGAATCAAGGCGGCGGCGTCGCGGATGGAAACATCGCTATGGCCAAGCACAGTTTCGAAGACCCGGCCTGAAGCATAGGGATAGGCCCAGGCGAGCGGCTCGTCGTTGCCGGTGATTTTGGAATGAGCGGTAACCAAGGGTTCGACGGGCAAGGTTCCGGCCTGATGAAAATAAAGCTCATCTTCGGTAGCAAAAGAAGTGAGTCCGTGGGTGATGGGATGTTGAACGCTGGTCGGATGAACCTCGAAATGGCCAAAGGTGTCGTGGCCACTGGGGGTCGGGGGGCGGTGTTCCCAAACTCGGGCGGCAATATTTTCGTACCACTCTGGCCAGGCGTCGGCAGGTTGAGTACCGGCAATGGACGGGTGAAAAGCGCTGGCGGCAAAGTGGATGAGCGACAATCCCCTGCCCCGTTGGAGAAAGCGGATCAACTCATCCTTTGCTGTTGCACTCAAACCGCTCCGCTGCCAATTGACATAATTCCAAACTACCAGGTCGTAGGGAGCAAGGAAACCGGGTTGAGCCAATTCCTCGGGATTTTCGGTGACAGTAACGATAACTCGTGGGTCTTGTTCGAGGACCGGAATAAGGGCGGCAGTGACGGATCGCCAATCGTGGGCGGGATGATTGGCACCGGTGACAATCAGGGTTCGAAAGCGCTTGAGCGGAAGCGAGTCGACACCGCCTTCGGGAACGTCGAGGTGGGCGGTCCAAGCGATAGCATTCAGGACCATTTTGCGGAAATCAGGTTGCCAATAATTGGTGAAGTAGTGCCCGCCAGTAGTCCCGAACCCTCGACTTCCGTTGGGGCGTTCGACCGTCCATGCGACGGTGAATTCATTCGATTCACCCGGCGGCTTGGTGGTGAGAATGGGGGTCAGCGCGGGGTCGGGCTCGCGAAACTTGATGCGGTAATAGAATTCCTCCTGAGCTTGGTACGGGTGAAGGCCACGAGAAACCGGATGTCCCGCCTGCGGATGGGCAATGGCGTTCCATGTTTGGATGGCGGAGAACCAGTGATTGGCGTTTGTCCCTGTTTCGTAATCAAAATAACCACCCGCCCATTCCGTGGTATCGCGATCGAATCGAGCCGGGTGGAAGGTGCTCCAGTGAAGGAAAACGCAGCCACAGCCGCGGGCCATCTGGCGGGCGAACTGTTCGCGATGATCGCCGACGTAGAGCGGATGGTCTTGTTCGCGGTGATCACCGCCATCGCCGACCATCACGATGGTATCGGCATTGTCGAGGGTTTTGGGATCGGCAGGCCAGCCATTGAAATGAAGTTCGACGTGGGGATGGGCCGGGAGATTGGGCGAGGTCTCGATGAGTTCCTTGAGCAGGACCACGCATTTTTCGTATTCGTGGGCTTCCTTGGGATGTCCGGTAATTGGGCCGGCGATCAGGACGATCTTGGCGGCCCAGAGGGAAAGCGAGGTGCCGGGGGCAAGCCATCCGAGCAACCACCAGTGGAATAGGGAAAAACGACGCATGACGATTGGAAGACTGGGGTCAAGTGGGCGGTATTCGGGGCAAGGGAGGCAAGACTGGAATTGGACTCGGTCGAAATGGAATCGGCTAATAACCGATCCGAGTCGTTGACACCTAAATGCTGGCAATTTGCTCGAATCCCCCACATCAACTGGATAGATTACCAATTGATGGCAAGCGCGGCACACAGTAAACATCCACTCGCGGAGGTTTTCGGATTCCCATCAAATCACGAGATCGCGCCCGGGCAATGTGGAAGAATTCCTGCGTCACATTCAGACAAAGGTTGACGAAAAACTTGAGACACCGCCGTCGAATCGACTGATGGAAAACCCGTTTGGGAGCTAATCCATGTTGCAGCCTTCTTTACTTCCCGAATTCAAGGAGCAAAAAGTTGTTAAGCCGGTCAATGTCGCTTCGGTTCCACAGCGGAGCCCATTTCGTTATCCGGGTGGCAAGCCTTCCACAGAAACCTGACGTGTTGGTCGAATCGTTCGCCGGAGGGGGAATCATAAGTTTGACTGCCGCCTTCGAACGATTGGCCGATCATGTCGTAATGGTTGAGCTCGATGAGCATATTGCATCCGTGTGGAAAACAATCCTAGGTGGAGATGCCGAGTGGCTAGCCAGACGAATTCTGACGTTTGACTTGACTGTGGATTCCGCGAAAGCGGAGCTTTCAAAATATCCCGACTCCTTCCGCGAAATGGCATTCCAAACAATTTTGCGAAATCGAACCTCTCATGGGGGCATCCTTGCGGAGGGCGCTGGGATTTTAAAACATGGTGAGAATGGAAAGGGCATTCTTTCACGCTGGTATCCTCAAACGCTCGCCAAGCGAATTACCAATATAACCTACATTATAAGCAATATCACGTTTATTGAAGGCAATGCGTTTGATGAAATGGAACGGCTCCGGAATAAAAAAAGCGCCGTGTTTTTTATAGATCCCCCGTATACCGCCAGCGGCAAGAGCGCTGGTTCACGACTATATAATCATTGGAACATTGATCACATACGATTATTCGATCTTTGCAAGACCTTGCGTGGTGATTTTCTGATGACCTATGACAATGCAGAGGAGGTTCGCAAACTAGCTGAGCAGCATGGTTTCGAGACAAGACCAGTATCCATGAAAAACACCCATCACGCCGAGATGACCGAACTTCTGATTGGACGGAATTTGCGTTGGGTTGATAATGAAGACGCTTTCCCAAATAGCCATTGATTGGTAGTCTTGTGGAGAGAAGGGGGGGAAACTTTGCCTCGGTTGTGTTTTCAAAATGCATTTGCCTATCTGCTGGCCAAAACGGGCGGGGGCTTCGTTGCTCCTCGGTAGCGTATTTCCAAAAACTCGACCGCGTCGCGCCTCGCCCCCGCCCGTTTTGGCTGGCGCATATAGACAAAGCCATTTTGAAAAAACGCCCTAAATAGATGTCCCAAACCGGACCCGAAGGATAAATGAGTTTGGTAGATTCAAGAATGGACGGCCTGCCCCCCTTCCCCACCGCGTGGACGGCGAAGCGAATATTGCCATGGCTGGTTGCGGTCGCGTTCTTCATGGAATCGCTCGACACGACGATTCTGAATACGGCGGTTCCAGCGGTCGCCAGCGCCCTTCAGGTGGCACCTCTGAGCATGAAGGCGGTCCTAGCCAGTTATACCCTCAGCCTTGCGGTGTTCATTCCCATCAGTGGCTGGATGGCTGACCGGTTTGGGACGCGTCGCGTGTTTGCCTCGGCCATCGGCCTTTTTACCCTTGGATCGTTGCTGTGTGGCCTCTCGACCAGTATTCACGCCTTGGTTGCCTGCCGAATCCTCCAAGGGTGCGGCGGTGCCATGATGGTGCCCGTTGGACGACTCACTGTGGTACGTACATTCGCCAAGTCAGAACTCATTGGGGCCATGAGTTTTGTCGCTATTCCCGGACTCATCGGCCCGATGCTCGGTCCGATCGCGGGTGGCTTTATCGTTGGGTATTTTCACTGGCGAGTCATCTTCTTCGTCAACCTGCCCATGGGCCTCCTTGGATTGTATCTGGTCCATCGGCATTTGCCGGATTATCGGGGGGAGAACCGGCGTCCGCTGGATGTCGTTGGCCTCGTCCTCTTTGGTGCCGGTGTGGCCCTGCTGTCCTACGTCCTTGAGGTGTTCGGGGAGCACACGTTGAGTCTCCGTGCGATGCTGGGCCTGTTGATGCTCTCGGTCGTGCTCTTGGCCGGTTACGGAATACGCGCCAGCCGTACCCAATTTCCACTGCTACGGTTGGCCTTGTTTCGCGTGCGGACCTTCCGCGCCGCCGTGATGGGCGGATTCCTAAGCCGCTTGGGAATCGGTGGGATTCCATTCCTTTTCCCCCTGCTCTACCAGGTTGGCCTCGGATTCTCCCCCATCCAGTCCGGTCTACTCATGATGCCCCAAGCCCTGGCCGCGATGAGCCTAAAGATGGCCATGCCCGGCATTTTACGCCGTTTCGGCTATCGGGCCGTCTTGATTTCAAACACCCTGATCCTGGGTCTCTTGGTTGCCCTTTTTGCGACCATCGGCATCGACACCCGGGTATGGCTCGTTGTGGTTCAGGCCTTCATCTTCGGGTTCTTTACCTCACTCCAATACACGAGTATGAACACCCTGGTCTATGCCGACGTGGCCGAGCAGCAGGCGGGAGACGCCAGCACGATCGCCAGCACGGCCCAGCAGTTGTCGATCAGTTTTGGAGTGGCTGCGGCATCTTTGGTCACAGCGATCTTTGTACCCGACCGATTTCGCACCACGCCGGGCGAAATGATCCATGGGGTTCATCTGGCATTCCTGACTCTGGGGGCCATGACCGTGACTTCCGCCATTGCGTTTCTAGGATTACACCCAGAGGATGGAGATGCTGTCAGCCTGCATCCGGAACACGTCACTGATGCTCCCCGCGTGTCCGAGGTGCCCTAGTTGCTTGTGAGGCGGCGCTAATCACACCAAACCATTTCCCATTACTGATTGATCACCGCACGATAGAAACGCCGTGGCGCGATGGCTGTTGCATTTGTATCCGTGACCGGCCAGAGACTTGTTGACGGGGTGGTGCTGGCAATGGTGCTCCAAATGGCCGGATAAAGCGTTGGCGAGGATTGTAGCGTGATTAGGAAGTAAGGAGTTGTGCTAATCTCGAGGGCGATCGAGCGGTTTTTCTCCTCGGTGATGCGCGTAAAAATCGGGGCTTTGGGCTCGGGAAGTACCCCAGAGTTGCCATTGAAGGTCACGCCAGCGGAGAACGCCAATGCCCGGCCATCGAGGGAACTGCTGGTGTTCATGGTGACAGATTGGCTGGCAAGAATGGTCCCGACAAACACGGAAAAGGTGCCAATAGTCGCAGAAGTCCCCACCTGCCAGAAGACGTTTCGGCCCTGCGCACCGCCGGCCAGGATTATTTGAACGGTACTGCCAACGTCGAGATTTGAGGCGATTTGGAATATCCAAACATCGTCCGGCCCACCCGTGAGCGTGAGGTTTGAACCGGTAATCATTGCTGTGCCGGTGAACTTGTAGAGGCCCGGAACCAGGTTTAGGCCACCGATGTTCCCCGCGCCTGGATTGAGAAAGGGTCCCGATGGGACAGGGGTGCGTCCCGCAGCATCCTTGAGAGCAATCATCAGATCGCCCTTTGCGGTCGTCAGCAAGGCCGCATTGATCACCGAACCCGCTGGCCCGCTCGCGTCGACGGCATAAATCGTTCCATGGACCTGGGCTTGGGTCAAGTGGATGGCAGAGCCGGCAATCGGGCTGGCACCGACATCGCCATTGATGGCCCCGCCGCCAGTAGTCGTAATGGCAGCGCCAGCCAAGACCGCAAAATGGGCCGTGGAACCCAAATTAACGGGGTCTGGACCAGCAGCGACGAGGAGCATGGACCGGCTTAAGGTTAGACCGATCATCACCAGACCAAGAGATTTGGGATTGGTTGAGTCACCATTGCGTTTGAGGATTAGGCTACAAGGCCTTGGGGTCTCTGATCCGAATTGGGTGGGCGTTTTCATAGGTCACATTTCCTTCGGAGCCTTTTCCACGTGAGGCGTAGTGGGGAAGCAACGGCCCAGATTCAAATGGATCGACTGCCGCATCCGCCGCCTTCCGACCAGGCTCACTGGACCTGCTCCCAAGTAATACTAGGTCCCCAGGTTTTCCAACCCATGGGGTCTTTCCCCCATGGGTCGAAAGGAAAAGGCTCGTCACAATCTGAAGAGGAATTGGAACGGGCTTCCGTTGGAACTGACCGATTCGCGAAGGCGTTATCGACGGTTGAGAGTCGTAAAAGCGGCGGGACGCCGCTTCTACTCTGGAGGTTATTGCAGCATTTTTGCGACCTCGGGGCGAGTCGCCCTGATCTGCTCATAGTCCAGTTTCAAGCCTAGTGGGCCGAGGACAGCTTGTAGTAGGTCATAGACGCCTTTGGCCTCATCAAATGAAGCGGTAACGGAATCGAGCGCAGTGACTCCGGCGTTGTTTTTGGCGTTCTTGTCCGCGCCATGGTCCAACAAGGTCCGGACGATATCGGTCCGACAGAGGAAGGCGGCTGTGATGAGGGGCGTGGCTCCATCTTTGTTTCGAACATTCACGTCCGCCCCGGCCTGAATCAATGCGCCGACCGCCTCCGTCTGGCCAAACGCTGCGGCGGTGCTCAGCGCACTGGAGCCACCGACCGGCTCTAGCTCATTCAGATTTGAGGCGGCCTTGATGTGCTGTCGGATGGCCTCAAGATTCCCCGATCTGGCGGCATCGGCGAGGCCGATATTGGGAGGCGTGGGTCTGCCGCAACCCACTAGGATGGCAATCAACAACATGGGAATGAACAGCGTTTTCATTATTATTTGAGACTGGACTAGGCGACTCCATCGGACCAGGGGTAGTCGACTACTTGATTCGATCGGGTGGGAGTGGAGGCAGGTTGCGGAACTCGGCCGTGGTGGTCCAAAGGTTGATCGGGGTTATGGACTGACCGTACCGCAGCGAGCGGACACTGCCGTCGACAAAGCCGAAGTTAGACCGACCGGTGCGTGGTCCTCCGCGTCCGTGGCGTCCGTGTTCGACCTCGTTGATGTCGTCACCGCCCGCCTGGCCTTGGAGGAAATCCATGTACGCTTGGGCGGAGGTCGACTTCTTTTCGCCAAAGGTGATGGTGTCTGGTGGATTCGGAATGGCACCCAGACGCACGGAATATTCCCAAGTGAACTGGGTCGGTGTGATATTCAGTATGATCTGGAAGCGAGCCATTGCTTCAGGCGAAAGAGTCTCCTTGAAGTAATCATTCCACCCGTTGGCGAGATAACTGCGGTGAGAGCCGTCGGCGTCATAGGGGAGTTGGCCCGAAGAGGGCTTGGGTACATTCGGCGGCCAGGGGATTTGGGTTGGGGCGCGGGAATCGGCGGGACACTTCAGGACGGCCTCGGTAGCGCCGTAGTAGGGAAAGAGAGGTTGAGTCCAGTAGGGGATTGAATGGCGCGGCGGATCGTAGTCGCGGTTATCGTGGGCATACCCAAGGAGGGCGAGGTTTAGTTGGCGGAGATTGGATTGGCATCGGGCACTTTGTGCCTGAGACTTCGCCTTTGAAAGGCCAGGCAGGAGCAAGGCCGCCAGGAGAGCGATAATCGCGACGACTACCAGCAACTCAGTCAAGGAGAAGGCGTATCGGTGGCGAGCAGTGATGGAGACGTGATTCATGAACCATTCTGGCAAGAATCGATAGGCGAGCCTTTGTTTTCCTGACCGAAGGAATGAATCTACCCGCCATTGGGGGACGATCCAACGGACTTCACGTTAATTATGCCTGTGGCCATCGAATCAGCTTTTGGTCTATTTCAATTAGGAAAAATACTGACAGAGCCACTTGATTAGGGCATCGAATGAGTGCGCTGAACGACTGATTGTAACTGTGGTTATTGTCCGAATCATTTTCGCAGTATTTGCGTTGAGTTTGGTTCCGGGGCGAAATGCCTTTGTTCCGATGGGTGTCCGTGCGGACGCTCCGCCCAGGCTCCTGAACAGCATCAGCGAAGTTCGGGGGTTGACGTCCGAGGATGCGGACGCTGGTCGTCCATACCGGGTGCGTGGAGTGGTGACCTACGTCCACCTCGGGCGGTACCTATTGTTTATTCAGGACGGGGCTGAGGGAATTTACGTCGATACCGGCACTCCGGATGAGCTTGAAAGGCTTCAGTTGTATCCCGGCAGTTGGGTCGAGGTCAAAGGTCGAACTTCAGGGGGAGGGTTCGCACCCATCTTGAGTGGCACCAACGACGTTGTGCCACCCGAGATTATTATCCTTGGGAAAACCAATTTGCCAACGGCCGTTTCCCTATCCGGTGACATGACCGCTATGGTTCGACTGGAGAATCGATGGGTGGAAGCTCGGGGCGTGGTACGTTCGGTGACTTGGTTTACCAACGGGGCCTTAGACGACCGGGTGTTGCTCAACCTCGATTTGGGCCGAAGCACCTTGGTGGCCCATATACCGGCCAAACCCGAATTGGTCTCAGCAGCCAGCGCCTGGGTGGATTCGGAAGTGCGACTGCAGGGAGTTCTTTCCTCTGATTCCAACGAACATCGTCAAATCGTCGGGATGAAGTTGTTGGTTCAGGGGCTTCCCTGGATACAGACCGAAAAACCGGCACCGACCGATCCATTTTCCACCGTCGTATCGGCTCCAGAATCATTGATGCGGTTTCGGCAAGCCGACACACCCAACCACCGCGTGCATCTTCGGGGGACGATCGTCCTGATTCGCCCGGGAAGCGGATTTTATCTTCAAGCGGGGGCTAGGGGAATTTGGATTTCGAGTCAGGAACCGATTAATGCCGTTGTTGGACAAGATGTTGATGTGGTTGGTTTCGCGGCGGCGGGAACGGCGAATCCGCAGGTAGTGGACGCGTTGGTGAGGCCGGGGCCAGCGGCGGTAATGCCAGTAGCAGAGCCCTTGACGTCGACCAATGCCAATTCCCTTTCCTTGGAAGGGCGCCGAGTCACATTGGAAGGGACGCTCGAGGATAAGGGAATCCGGGTTGATGGATTCACCATGGTTTTCACGAGTGAATTGGGGCGGTTTGAGGCGGTAGCGCCTGGGTATCGAAACGTGCCGCAAAAGGGTAGGGAATACGAACCCGACTCTTTGGTACGATTGACAGGGGTTTACCAGCCACTTCTGGACCTTCAACACGACGTCACCGGCTTTCGGTTGCTCATCGCCGATTTCAATGACATTCAACTGGTCCGCAGACCACCGTGGTGGAACGCGACTCGGCTTGGAATCTTGGTCGTGGCGCTGGCAATATCGTTCTTTCTGGTTGGCGTGTTCGCCGTCTCGCTGAGGCGAAGGCATGTAGCGCTACAAACGGCTCACGTCGCCTTGAGCCAGACAAACGAGGAATTAGATGCCCGGGTTGCCGAGCGGACCCGGTCGCTGCAAACCGAGGTAGCGGAACGTCGACGGGCGGAGGCTGCTGCGGAAGCTGCCAATCGGGCCAAAAGCGAATTCATCGCCCAAATGAGCCACGAGATTCGGACGCCCATGAATGGCATAATCGGGCTGACGCAACTCCTGTTGGACACTCCCTTGGATGGAGAGCAACGGGAGTTTGCGGAAATGATTGCAACGAGTGGCGATTCGCTATTGAAACTCATCAACGAGCTATTGGACTTGTCAAAAATTGAGGCTGGCCAGATGCGGTTTGAATCGGAAGAGTTTAGGCTAGGGGATGTGATCATGTCGGCCGTTCAGTTGTTGTCGGAAACGGCGTCGAAAAAGGGATTGGCTTTGGAAACCAAAATTGAACCGGGAGTTCCCGCTTCGGTGATTGGAGATGAGCTTCGGATTCGCCAAGTCTTGCTCAACCTACTCGGCAACGCGGTCAAATTCACCGCTCAGGGAAAGGTGTCGTTATCGGTCAAATTGGTGGGTCAATCCGGGGCAGGCGTTATCATTGGGTTTTCGGTGATCGATACTGGGATTGGCCTTTCTCAGGAGGCCATTGAAAAGCTATTCCGACCCTATGTCCAAGCAGAACAATCCACGACTCGGAGATTCGGCGGCACGGGCTTGGGCTTGGCAATCTGTCGACAGTTGGTAGAAAAAATGGGCGGTAAGATTGGAGTCAAGAGCGAACCGGGAAGGGGTTCGGAATTCTGGTTTACAATACCGTTCCAGGAGACGGTGCTGGAAGAAAAACCGGAATCGAAAGTCGTGTCGGACGGGACGATGGTGGTTATGGCAATGCCATCGTCCATTTGATACCGTATTGTGACTTGGGGTGGAGGGAACTTTCATTAAAAGTGGTATTGGATTGATTGAACTCCGTGCTGAATACCGCCCCTTCAAATGTTCATGCCTTCAAACTCCCCGTCACTGCCCGCCCACGCCATTCCTCTTCGGCAGCGATGGGGATTTACCCTCATAGAATTGCTCGTAGTCATCGCAATTATTGCCATTTTGGCCGGTATGCTGCTGCCCGCGCTGGGAAAGGCAAAGACGAAAGCCCAGGGCATCCAATGCATGAGTAATGGGCGGCAGATGATGACAGCCTGGCGACTTTACGTGGACGATAATCTAGACCGGGTCATTCCGTCGTTTGGCTATCCAAACAGTTGGATCGATGGCAGCCTGGATTTCAACGGCGGCAATCGCAGCAATTGGGATATCAACCAAGACATCGTCAAGAGCCCGCTATGGAAATACTGTGGCAACAGCGCCGGCATCTGGAAATGCCCGGCAGACCTGAGCACGGTCAAGAATCAAGGAACGATTTATCCGCGAGTTCGCAGCATTTCGATGAGTGGCTGGTTTAAGAGCTCCGATGTCGGGGGATTTAGTGACGCGCCTTCTGGAAGCCACTATCGCATATACGAGCGAGGCTCGGATTTAATTGATCCAGGTCCGAGCCAGACGTGGCTATTCGTCGATGAGCGCGAAGACAGCATCAACGATGGCGAGTTGATTGTGGGCATGTACGGTTATCCCGATGGCCCGTCCCAATGGAAAATCGTGGATTATCCGGCCAGTTACCATAACCGTGCAGCCGGGATGTCATTCGCCGATGGGCACGCAGAAATCAAGCGATGGGTGGACGCGCGAACCACACCGGTTCTAAAACGAGGTGTCCCCTTGAGCCTAAACGTTTCGTCACCCAAGAACCCAGACTGCCTCTGGTTGATGGACAGAACCACTCGACTCACCAAATAAGCGCGTGGCAATGCAGAATTAAATACCTGCGCCTCGGACGAGGGTTTGGATGCGCAGGAGGGAGTGATTGGAGGTAATGTACAAGACCGTTCCATCTTCGCCCCAGTTACAATTGGCGGTTGGTTCGCCAGTCAGCAAGGTACCCAGGTGCTCACCGGATGGAGAAATGATGAGCACACCTCCGGGTCCGGTGCTCCAAAGGTTCCCAAAGGCGTCGACCTTCAGACCGTCGGGCAGCCCGGGGCGTCCTAATTGAGCCAGCTTGCTCGCGTCGAAGAAAACCTTCCCCTCATCGGCCAACCCGGTGGAATTTAACGAGAATGCCTTGATCACCGGTGCGGCGGGATCGGATTGGTTTACGTACAATGTCTTTTGGTCGGGTGACAGAGCGATTCCGTTGGGGAAGGTCATGGAACCAGTCACCAATTGGACTTTTCCGTCCGGATGAGCCAGATAGACACCGTTTTGAATCAACTCCTTGAGGGGGCTTTGGTTGAGCCCCTCCAACCCGTAGGGAGGGTCGGTGAAGTACAAGTTGCCGTTTCGGGCAAAGCAGAGGTCGTTGGGGGAATTAAACTTCCGCCCGTTGAAGTACGGGACGAGTGGTTCAAAGGTCCCGGTTGTTCCAGAACGGGATGTTAGGCGGGCAATTTGCCGGTTACCGTGCTGGCAAAGGACCAAATTGCCGTGAGAATCAGTGGTTAGCCCGTTGCTGCCAGGTTCGCGAAAGTGGTATAGATTTCCCGTATAGCCGCTTGGATCGAGGTAAACTGATAATCCCTGACTATTGGACCATCGATAGGCCTTGTTGGCTGGGACATCTGAAAATACCAGGGAATTTTGGCGTCGAACCCAGACGGGGCCTTCACTCCAAACGAACCCCTCGGCCAACTTTTCCAGCTTTGCCTTGGGGCTTAGGAGCTTGTCGAGGGAGGGTGACAACCGTTCGATGGTGCCAAAAGCGGGGTAAATGTCGCGTCCACGTTTGGTGACACCGATCGGTTCTAGTGCATGCGGACCAGCGGAAGTGGAAACAGTCAATGACGTACCAACGAGGCAAGCTGCGGCCAACAGGGAGTGCGTGCGATAAAACATGGCTTTCCGGCATTCTACGCCGAGGAGATGGCCAAGGTCAACGGTTACGAACCCGGCCGACTTCGGGCCGGAACCCCATCGCCTGGTTATATGTAGAGCGCCTGTCGTAGTTCGTGTACAACCACACTCATAAGATGGTGGCGCTGTCCGATATCGACGGTCAAGCAGCGGAGAATGATACGTTCCAGGTCGGCGGGAATGTCACCATTGATATCGCGGGGACGCAGGAATTCCCGTCGATTAACCTGGTGATTTAGGACCTGATCGGGGGTCTCCCCCGGGAACGGTTTGCGGAGGGTCAGTAGTTCATAGGCACTGACTCCCCAGGCCCAAATATCCGCATGTTGATCAACAGGTTGACGCTGGAGTTGCTCGGGGGCCATGTACGCGGGCGTTCCAGAATGCCGATCCAACTTACGGGGAGGATTGGGGATAGGTTGTGCCAGATCGAAATCGATGAGTCTCAGACGGCTGTTTCGGGTCAGAAGGACGTTTTCCGGTTTGACATCCAGATGCATGAACCCGCGGTCGTGGATTACCTCCAAGGCGGTCGCGAAATCGATTAGAACCTGTGCCAGGTTTTCTGTTAACACCGGATCGGCGGCACCCATCAACAGCTTAAGGTTTTCCCCCTCCACATACTCCATCACCAATGCCAGTTCTCCACCGATTTTGCCGTGTTCGATGTAGCTGATGATGTACAGGTTGTCCTGGCAAGCTTTGAGTGTTTCACAGCCAGTGACGAAACGTTTCCGATCGGCAAAGGCGAAAGGCGAATTATTCAGCATCAACCGAACGGCCACTTGCGAGCCGTCGTCGCGGGTCGCAAGCCAGATTTCGGACATTCCGCCGGAATTAATCCGTTCATGAAGGGTGTATTGACCTAGTTTGGCTCCAGGATGCGACATACTGTACGACCAGACACCTACAGTGCCGCCGTCGAATTGTCGCGGAAAAGATGATCGGAAAAGTTGATAGAGACTAGGCCAATAGGTTGCCCGGAATTAGGCTGTCGCGAGAATGAATCCGGTTCGGGCATGGCTGGCTTATTTGGTATTGGTGCTTGCCGGTGGAGCCACAGTGGCACCAGGGCTCTGGCATGGGGTCCATCAGTTGTGGCCCGACTCTCTGATCGCAGCTCAACCGTTTCACCGGTATGTCCATCGGAGTTTGCTTGTGCTCGCAATTATGGGGTTGTGGCCATTGGGGAAAATTGCCGGCTTTTCGAAGGGCTTCGGAATGGAATGGGGGCGCTTCCCGGTCCAATGCTTTCGGTTCGGCTGGCTAATGGGTTTTGCTTCTCTAGGCATCGTCGCAATCGCTTCCATTTTAGTCGGTCAGCGACACCTCCATGTCCCGGATTCAGCGCTCACTTGGTTGACCGAGCCCCTAAAGGCTCTTGCCACTGCGATCGGGGTTGGGTTGGTTGAAGAACTTCTATTTCGAGGCGCTTTGTTTACGTCTCTTCGGCATCGTCACGGCTGGCTGATGGCTGCTGGTTGGAGCAGCGCGATCTACGCGTTGGTTCATTTCTTTCGGCGGACTCCAGAGCCGCTGGAGGTAACCTTCTGGTCCGGCTGGGTCATTCTTGGCCAGATGCTGGCCGGATTTTGGGATTTATCGGCTCTGGTGCCAGGCTTTTTCAGCCTCTTTCTCGTCGGTTGGATTTTGGCTGTGGCTCGCGAGCGGACCGGGGGACTGACCGCCTCGGTGGGAATGCACAGTGCCTGGATTTTTTGGCTTAAACTCTACGCTTTTCTCACGATTTCGGCGCAAGATTCGACGACGGGGTTCTGGGGTACCACGAAGATGATTGATGGTTGGATCGCTTTCGTCGTCTTGGCAGCCACTCTTTTTTTCGTGCGCCTACAAATGGTGTTGAAGCAGAAAATTTAAAACCTTTCATTCCATGACCATCGTCAATCCCTCCGAGAACTGGCAGTCCTGGCGGGAAGCCGCATGGGGCTGGTTCTACCCCAATTGGTGCCATCTTTGCGACTCCGAGCGTGCAATCAGAGCACATGGCTATGTAGGTGATCGATGCCGGGGACAGGTTAAACAGATTGTCCCTCCATTTTGCCAATGCTGTGGGCTTCCATTTGAGGGTACGATGACCAATGCCTTCACCTGCACCCACTGTCAGGAGGCACCCTTTGACTTCGAGTTCGCACGAGCATCGGTTATCGGTGGCGAAATGGTCCTCAACGCACTTCATCGATACAAATACCATCGCGCCTTATGGCTGGAACCGTGCCTTTCGCGATGGCTTCTCGACGCAGCCTTGGCACCCCTGATAGGTCAAGGGTGGACGTGTATCGTACCCGTTCCGCTGCATCCCGTTCGGGAGCGAGAGCGGGAGTTCAATCAAGCAACGCGTTTAGCACGGCACTTAGGAAAGGCACTTGGCATTCCTGTGCGAGACGGATGGGTTATCCGAGTCATTCCAACGCCGAGCCAGACTCGACTCAATCGAGTCGAGCGTGCAAATAATATGCGTGACGCTTTCATTGCAAAGCCAAGTGCTTCTGCATCTGGGGAGTCGGTGATCATCTTAGACGATATTTTCACCACGGGCGCAACGACCAATGCTGTCGCTCGGGTGCTTAAACAATTAGGAGCGGCCCGAGTTTGTATCTGGACTCTGGCTAGGGCGGTTTGAAGAGATCGCCTGAATTATTTGGCTATGGTTATCGGTTCAAGCCGTAGGTCCCTCATTCCGAAGACAGCCCCGCCCGCCAGAAAGCGAAACTTTCGTGCCCCATCCTTCCGCTTGGGTCCAAACCTCTGGCGATGCTGGTCGAATACTTGATCCACCCAAGCCCGACTGCCAATCACAGCTCCATCAGTAAAGTAGCGAACCCGACAACGGACATAGTCACCCCAAGATAGCTTGCTTTTTTTGGCGAATACTTCCCGTACCTTTTCAGGATCAATGCCGGGCCGAATTGTCGGTCCATCCGGTCCTTGAACCCCTTCGACCATCCCTTCTCCAAAGACCCAAAGGCGATACTTGGCCATGGCATCGGTCAGGTTCCCCTCCTCTCCTTCACTCAAGTGGATGATGGCTCGGATACCTTCGCGAGCGAGGCGCTTACCT
>CAILNN010000069.1 GCA_903835555.1 uncultured Verrucomicrobiota bacterium | reverse complement strand
TGCCCTCATCGGTTGCCCAGCCTAAAGAATCGAGTCACGTCAGTTGTTGCGTTGGTCAGGCTGAAACGTCCGGCAAAAAGAACCGGCGGATTGGTGATGGTCGTCCAATTCGAGGCGATAAGGTTGGTCGTGCTTTCGAGAGCATAGCCATTGGCGGAGCTTGGCCACGAGATGACCGATACGCCGGATGAATTGTCCACGGCGAGTGCTGGCGGTTGCAGCGTATAGAATCGAATATTGCGGATATTAACCGTGCAGTTTGTCGAACTACTTCCGGTGATCCCGAAGAAAAATTCGTTGGTCGTCCCCGCGTTCGCCGAGACATCAATCAACCGGCTAACTGACATCACATTGGTCTGCTCAAACTGGAGCGCAAGGCTGAAAACATTCGTGCCATTCAGGCCGACAGCCAATTGATCGTTGGCCGGATCACCAGCGAGTGTGTAGTCAAAGGTCATGCCCGCTGCGTCGGATGGAATAAATACAGGGAACCACACATAAGGCGGCGTATTTGAGCCTCCACCCGAGCCCGTATCCTTGGCAATGCGGTTCCTAGGAGTTGAGGACGAGCTTGAGCTTAATATAAGACTCAACATCGCGTGGCTGGATATGTCTACGACTCCGTCAAAGGCATTTTCGATGCTATTTTCAGCGTTATTCACGACTGCATTTACGCCGCTTGCCACGGTGACTGCTCCGGTTTCAATTACATTTACTGCCACATTTCCCGCTTTTTCGAGACCGCCCACCGTGGATACGACGACATGTTCACCAATCGCCACTCCCTGGCCAATGGCTGCCCCAGCCCCTTCGACTACGTCACTTAAAACCTGAGGCAGATGCAATATGTACGGGAGTTCTGACAGGCCGGTTGCCCGTTCCAATTGGTGTTCCCCAGCCGGGCTCGCGACTTGGTGCCAGATTGCGCCAGGCGCAAAATCCTCGCCCGGTCGTGGGAACTCGCTACCCAATAAAACCGACGCTTCAAAGGAATTTGTGAAACCCAAAGAGCTCAGCGTAGGGGAGCCAATGGTCGGCCCATACCAATCCATTGGATAACCATGTGCCGCCAAAATAGCGTCTTTTAGCGCAGTATAAAGCGCGGGCGAGGTTTCTAGTGCTACATCAAGCGCGGCATCGAATTCATTTGCGGTAATCAGTGTGGCTATCAGCACGGTATTCAAATCGTGAGAGGCATTCAGCACGGCATCCAAGTCTTTTCTGGAAAAGGAGAAGCCTCGTTGCAGTGCCACATTTACAGCTTTTGAGTGGGAAAGGCCAACAAGCGACATATAGTTTTCAGCCCAAAGAAAGGACGGTGGGAGAGGGCTTTTGTAGTTCGCCAGACCAACCGCAGCATCCTCCGCAACACCAGCCAGAATAGAACCTGTTTCCAGAATAGTGATTCCTCCGGCAAAAATTGCTCTTTTCCCAGCAAATGTTGCGATTTCTGCCTCATCAAAAAGCGTCATCTGCATCTGATTGGTTGGCCAAGCGGGCACGGCACCTTTTGCGCCGCCTATTGACTTGCCTTGCAAATAGGTCGCAGCAGACGCATTGACCAACGTCCCGAGACTATGACCGATGAAATGTATATTTCCGAC
>CAILNN010000068.1 GCA_903835555.1 uncultured Verrucomicrobiota bacterium | reverse complement strand
GGAAATCATCGTCCCGAATGACGGCCAGCATTAACGAGCTTGGATGCTCCCCAGCGAATCGGACCTCAGGCAGGGCCACAGACGGAATACCTGTGCAGCCCTGCCGACATCGTGATTTACGGCGGAGCAGCAGGCGGCGGTAAGACTTTCGGCACACTCCTTCACCTCCTTGATTTATGCCGGTACCCGAATTTCAAGGGGGTTATTTTCCGGCGAATCGGAGCTAACATCACCGGGGGCGGCGGGTTATGGGATGAATCGCACAAGCTATTCCCGCACCTGGGCGGGCGTCCCATGCAGTCCGCCAAGAAATGGGTGTTCCCCTCCGGAGCGAGTGTCACCTTCCGACACCTTGAGCACGAGAAATCTGCCGATGCCCATCAGGGACTTCAGTACAGCTTTATCGCCTTTGATGAATTGACGCACTTCACGGAAGGCCAGTTCTGGAAACTGGTTTCGCGGTTGCGTGGCGCTGATGCGGGGCATGAACCCATCCTGCGGGCTACGTGCAACCCTGACCCCGATTCATTCGTAGCGAAACTGGTATCGTGGTGGATTGATCAGGAGACAGGATTCGCGATTTCCCGACGGTCGGGCGTGGTCCGGTTTTTTATTCGGAACCCGGCGAATGACGAATTAATTTGGGGTGCAACCAAAAGACAATTGACGGATTTATTCCCGGCGTGTGAGCCCAAGAGCCTGACTTTTATTCTGTCGACCCTTGAAGATAATCGTGCATTAATGGTAGGGGACCCGTCATACCGGGCAAGCCTGATGGCGCTGCCAAAGGTTGAGCGTGAACGCCTCCTAAAAGGTAACTGGAAGATTCGTGCTAATGCCGGGACGGTCTTTCGACGGGAATGGTTTCCCTTTATCGACGTTGCCCCGGCAGATGCGAGGAAGATTCGATATTGGGACCGAGCCGCCACCGAGGTATCCCCGCAGAACCCCGACCCAGACTGGACGGCGGGGGTCAAGATATCGAGGGACGGTCAAGGGGTGTATTACGTGGAGGATGTCTGCCGAGGTCGTTGGACACCAAACAAGGTGAAGCAACGAATACATGCGGTGGCGAGTCAGGACGGGCAGGCTTGCATGGTGGGGATTGAACGTGACCCAGGTTCCGCGGGGGTTGCGGAAGCAGATGACTTGGTTCGTAGCCTGGCAGAATTCAGGCCGCGATTATTTACTCCATCTGGCGATAAGGTGACACGGGCCGGGCCTGCCTCCAGTCAAGCCGAGGCCGGTAACGTGCGGATCGTCCGGGGACCTTGGAATGACGCGTTCCTCGCTGAGTTGGAAAACTTCCCGACTGGTGGCCATGATGATCAGGTAGACGGATTATCAGGAGGGTTAAATGCGTTGGCACAACGTCGGTCGATAATGCTTGCTTGAACGGTTTCTCAACACCACACGTTGAAGCGCATGTTTAACAGACTCCGACGCGCCACCAAATCGTGGTTTGATGAAGTCGTCGGGAATTCTCCTGTGTCGGCGATCACCGGGCACGCGATACCGATCGAGAGTCTGTTCAATGGTACGCCGATTCAGAAGATGGCCCTTTGGGCACACTACCTGGAGGCCGGGACCGGCAAGGTATGGGCGGCCCATAAAGCAGCCTCGATTGTCGCCGAAGCAATCGCTAGCACGCCATGGACCCTCAATCGAATCGGGACAACGGATCCGATTAAGGTTCCGGTCCTCGAAGAGCTGATGAAATGGCCTAATCAGAGCGAGACGTGGCGTGACATGATTTACCGGACCTCCATGCACCTCTCATTGACCGGGATGGGCTTTTGGTACAAATCCGAGGCCACTCTCAAAGGGGATAAACCGAGGGAACTCTACTGCCTGAATCCTCGGCGGATCCGGATCATCCCAGACACACGTCTTGGGGTCGCGGGCTACATTTACACGGTCAACGGCTCCCAGATACCAATCGATATCGAGGAAATGATCATGTTCAGGCGACCGAACCCGAACCACGATTATTTCGGTCTAGGGGATATCGAGGCCGGGGCATCCTTGTATGAGGATGCGATGAACCGTGGAGCGCGTGATGAGGCATTCTTCAAGAACGGGAGTCACCCGAACGGTATCTTGATCACGAAGGACGGTTACACGGATCAAGAGGACGAATTCAAACGGGTCAAGGCACGGTGGCAAAAGGAATACGGGGGCAAGAATAACACGGGAAAACTCGGCTGGTTATCCGGTGATTGGCGTTATGAACAAATGGCTTTCACTAACCGAGACCTACAGGAACTGGAACGATCACAGCTCAACATCGAATATATATTCCTCAATCAAGGTGTCCCCCTCTCGGTGGCGGGAATCCGGGCCGCGGCAAATCTCGCCACAGCAGAAGTAGATGATCGCCGTTTCAAGGAATACACCGTGTTACCTTGGATAAAGCGCCTTGAAGATTCCATCCAGAATGACCTCGTCGTCGGATTCGATCCACGGGCGCAACTGGTCTACAACGTCAAGGGATTGGTCAGTGTAGGCCAAGTGATGACGGACCTCGCGCCATTATTTGATCGCGGGGGTATCACGATCAATGAGATGCGCCAGGCGGCGGGGTTGCCGGTCGACAAAGGTAATTCCGCGTGGGAAGCCTGCTACATCCTGAATCTCTACACCCCGCTTGATTTGGCCGGGATCATGCCGGACGCCACTCAAGCCGCCACCACGGCAGCGGCGATCGCCGGTCGATCACCCAAGGTACCCAACCCACCGGCTTCGGTGGTTAGCCAATGAGCTTCTCCCGAGCACTCCGACTTCATCGCGCCCCGCCGTGGCGACTGCGCGTTTCCCCGGGTGATCTCCAGGTTCTGGTCAGCGGTGGAAAGAGCCATGTCCCAAAGGATGGTTGGAACAGCGAATCATTTAGGCTTCACGG
>CAILNN010000067.1 GCA_903835555.1 uncultured Verrucomicrobiota bacterium | reverse complement strand
GTTGGCCCGGCCTCGGAATTGACCATGTAGACTTGTCGGCGGTGCAGCTTGGAAAGGAGGGATTGGCGAGTGGTATCGAGCAAAACGGCGAGGAAGATCACGGTGGCGGTCACCAGCGGGTAAAGATACGGATCGGCATTGAGCATCACGAGTCCGCTTTCAAGCATCTGGATCAATAACGCTCCGAGCACCGTGCCGGGCCAGACAGCCCCGCGTCCGCCATAGAGGCTCGTGCCTCCCAGGACGGCAGCGGCAATGGCCTTGAATTCGTAGTTCTCACCAAACTTGGGTGAGATGGCACCGAGTTGCGCGAGTGCCAGGATCCCACCCACGGATGCACACGCACCGCTGATCAAATAGACCGCAAACAACAACCGGCGCACGCGGAGTCCGGCCTTGCGTGCGTTTTCGGGATGGTTTCCGAGAGCATACAGATGGCGGCCAAACGGGGTCCGGGTCAGGCTCATGTGCGCGATGCCCACAATCGAAGCCAACACCACCAACGGCATCGGCAAGCCGAGCAAACGAGCCGAGCCCAAGTGGAGGAACCCGTCCGGCAGGTTCATTGCCCGGGTCTGGGTAAACCAAAGGGCAAAGCCCCGCCCGATGAAAAGCAGCGCCAGGGTGACGATGAACGGCGCAAGACGAGCGCGGGTGATGAAGAAAGCGTTGAGCGCACCAAAAGAAAGGCCGCACGTCACCATGACAGCGAGGGCAAACCCGATGGGCTGGCCAGCGAGGACCATTTTGCCAGCGATCGCGCCTCCGACAAACATGATCGCGCCGGCGGATAGGTCCACTCCGGAGGTCAGCAGTACAAAGGTCATTCCCACTCCAACAACGCCGACCGGCGCGGATTGAACCGCGATGTTGAGCAGATTTGACGCCGTCAGAAACTTCGGTGAAAAACAACCCAAAACCGCGACCAAGGTCGCGAGCAACAGGAGAGGAGCGTGACGAAGCACGAACTGGAGGCCCGAAATCTTCATGCGGACGGGTCTTTCAACAGTGCTGCCGCCAGCAATTTTTCCCTATCGAACTCTGGCCGAAGGAACTCAGCGCACAACGTCCCACGGTTCATGACGATAATCCGGTCGCAGATACCGATCAATTCCTCGATCTCCGAAGATATCACCAGAATACCTGTGCCCTGATCGGCAAGGTCGAGGATGATGCGATACAACTCCTGTTTTGCTCCCACATCCACGCCCCGGGTGGGTTCATCAAGGATGAGAACGGCGGGCCGGGCGAGGAGCCACTTGGCTAGCACCACCTTTTGCTGATTGCCGCCACTTAATGTTTTCACAGGCTGGGTATCGCGAGCCTGGGGTGATAGCCGGACTGCCTCGCGGATACCTCTGATGGCCTCGCGCCATCGACGGAGATCGAGCAAACCCAAAGGCGGGCGGGCGTAGTGTGGCAGGGATACCAGCGCGAGGTTATCCGCAATCGAGGCATTGAGACACAGCCCTTCGTGTCGGCGGTCCTCGGTCAGAAACGCCAGACCACGCTTGATGTGGCAGCGGGGCGACGCCCCCAGAAGCGAGCCACCGTTTAGCCGGACTTCGCCTTCAGCATGCGGGTCGAGGCCGAACAGAATGCGGGCAAGTTCCGAACGTCCGGCACCCATGAGACCAGAAATGCCAAGCACTTCGCCGCGATGAAGTGTGAACGAAATGTCGCGGACGATACCGGGTTCGCATACTCCATGAACCTCAAGTATCGGTTCATCGGTTGGCGGACTCGTTCGTCGGGGATAAAGCTGGTCCACTTCCCGTCCAACCATCAAGGAGACCAGGCGTGAGGCGGTAAAGTCGTTCACTCCACCCTGGCCAGCCACGACACCGTCGCGCAGAACGACGAGATCATCACAAAGTTGATGAACATGTTCGAGAATGTGCGAAATGTAAATCATCGCCAGGCCCCGCGCGCGCAGCTTCGCCATGAGCGAAAAAAGCGCGTTCATCTCGCGGGCGCTAAGAGAGGTGGTCGGCTCGTCGAAAATGATAAGGCGGGCATCAGAGCCTAGCGCGCGTGCAATTTCCACCAACTGTCGCTCACCCGGGGTGAGCCGTTCGACCGGTGCACCGGGATCGGCAGCCAAGCCCACGAGTTCGAGCAGGGCGGCGGCCCGGTCCAGCATTTCTCGACGACGAATCAGAACCCCGCCCATACGCGGGAATGCCGTCAGAAAAAGATTTTCTGCGATGGACAAATTGGTAAAGAGATTCAGTTCCTGATGAATAAATGCCACGCCAGCCCGGGCAGCGTCGGTCGGATGCGCGGGCGCGTGTGGTGCGCCGTGGAGGAAAATCTGGCCAGCGTCAGGAGCGAGGTTTCCTCCCAGGATGTTCATCAAGGTTGATTTTCCTGCCCCGTTTTCGCCCACGAGTCCAAGCGTGCGCCCGGCTCCCAACTGAAAGCTGACACTCCGCAGAACCGGGACATTGCCGAAGCGTTTCTCGATGCCGTCGAATTGGAGGGCTGGGATCATGGGGTGCCCAAGCGAGCGCGGGCGGAATCGAGACAGGCCGCCAGGAGGATGACGGCCCCTTTTGCCATTGTGATGGTAAAAATGGAGAGGTTTAGAAGATTCATACTGTTGTCGACGAGTTTGAGGAACAGGACACCAAAAACCGTCCAAAGTACTTTGCCCTTGCCGCCGGACAAGCTGGTGCCCCCGATTACCGTCGCACCGATGATATCGAGGAAGATGCGCTGGCCGAGTACGGGCGACCCGGTCTCGGCCTGACCTGTGTAAAGCACTGCTGCCAACGCGGCCAGAAAACCGGACACCACATAAGCCGAGACAACCACGCCACTCACCGGCACTCCTGAAATAAGCGCTGCCCTGGGATTGTGGCCGACTGCATAAAGCCAGCGGCCCAACAGCGAGCGGCTGAGCATCAGGTGCGCGAATCCAGCCACCGCCAGCGCAATTCCGAAGGCCACCCCGGTCCGCCCACCCAAAACCACGAACGCGGATGGAAGAGCATTGATGGCTTTCGAGTGGGTGAGCCAAACCGCCAGACCGCTAAAGCCGGTCATCGACGCAAAGGTAACCATGAAAGGTGGCATTCCACTGCGGGCAACCGCGAGTCCGTTAAACATCCCAACCGCTGCGCCGATGGCCAACATGATGACGACTCCGGATGGTGTGGCCAGCGGACTCCCCGCCAACCAACCGGTCTCATCATTGATCGCCATGGCACCGACAATGCTGGTCAGACCGATGACCGCCGTAGCCGATAGGTCAATACCACCCGTGATCAAAACAGCCATCTGACCGAGTGCCACGATCAGCAAGGGAAATAATGTGCTCAGAATATTCGTACCATTGCCCACACTGAGGAAGCTTGGGGTGAACGGCACAACGACCGCCGCGTAAAGCACGCACAGTCCGAGCACGAAGTAATCGGAAAGCAACGCGCGGCGGACGAGAGCAGTCATGCGACGTCGGGTCAGCTCACTTTTTGGCCGCCACCCGCGCACCCCACATCTGCGCTGATTTTTCGGCCAAATTACCGCGATGGATGACAAAACCAGGATCCCGGATGACCTCCGGCACTGTCTTCCCCGCGCGCAAGTCGAGTATTGCCTGCATCGACTGGGCCGCCTCGAAATAGACATCCTGTACCCCGGTCGCATCAAGATAGCCGTCCTTGAGCATCTGATAGGCCGTCGCATCACCGTCGAATCCACCGAGGAGAACGTGACCTGGCTCGCCTGTTTTGTGGTACTTGCCGACACTCTTGAGCGCACTGACAATACTCGGGAAAAGAAAATCTGAGCTGGAAAAGATCAATCCGATATCCGGATTGGCTTGGAGGGCATTGACCACGCCTGCCTGCGCTTTTTCCTGATTCCATTCGGTGGGGATGCGTGCGACGACATCAATGATGTCCTCCTGGCCCTTCACGGCGGCATCGAATCCGTCGCGGCGTCCAACGGCATTGATGTCACCGAGGTCGCCCAAGAGCACAGCGGCCTTGACTTTCTTACCAGCTTTCCGCGCTTCGGCGACCAGGTACCCAACGGTTTCACGCGTAAGCGCCAGATTATCGGCGACAATCGCCACCGAACGTGCGTCGCTCTTGTCCGCCGGACGATTGAATAGAACCACGGGAATATTCGCCGCGTTGGCCGCTTTGATCATCGGCAGGCAGGTTTTCGCGTCCTTGGGCACCAGGATGATGCCGTCCACCTTGCGGGTGATGAGGTTTTTTACCTGTTCGAGCTGCCGGTTGGCATCACTGTCGGATACCGCTTCGAGCATGGTATCACCGCGCTGTTTCAAGTCAGCACGAATGGCCTCGAAACCGGCGACCCAATATTCGGTTTGCAATGTTTCAAAAGCCACTCCAATGGTGAGGTGACCGTTGGTTGCGGCGGGTGCCGGTGTGTCGGATTTGTCACAGCCGACAAGCAGGGCAACGCAGGCGAGAGTAAGTGTGAGGAGTGTCGATTTCATAAATTAAGTGAGATTGGTGCGATCTATTTTGTCGAGGGCTGACCTTAGGGCCTGCACACTTCGAATGGCCCAGTCCTGTTCCTTGGCTAGCGTGGCCGACAGTTCAGATTCCGGCGAAGGCCAGGTTTCGACCACGGCGGTTTCGCAGCGACCATAACGTGCGACTGTTTCCAGTACGGCATCCAGCGGAAGCATCCCCTCCCCCAATGCCCGCCCGGTCACGGTGAAACCCATCAGATGCGGTAGACGGGCAATGGCGAAATCTTTGAGATGGAGATTCACACAAACCGGAGCAAGCCCGGCAAGGACCTCCCGGATGCCCTCACCCGCGCCAAGAGAATTCGCGGTGTCGAGGCAGATGCCGACCCGGGGACTGTCGATGTCGTCCACCAATCGACGCAGGATGGAGCAGGAGAAACGGTCGTGATTCTCGATACCGAGGGTCACAGCGGCATCGCTCAAGAGGGGGAGTGAATCGTGAATCATCCCTGCGATTTGGTCCAAGGTTGGCTCATGACCTTGTTCATCGATCACGAAGCGCAGGAAACCCGCTCCCAAGCATTTGGAGATGGCAACATAGGTTTCCAAATGCGCTGGTCTTAGACCCCGGGCCCCTGTTTCGATCGCGATTCCCGCCTCCCGCGACCGGGCGGCTAACTGTTCGAGAGCCATCGGTTCCAGCCGATGCAACGGCACATGGTCGCCGAATTGAATGACCGGGACCCGGTGTGCGATGGCAAAGTCGACCAGCGTTTCCGGCGTAAACACGCCCGTACTCACGGCCCAGCCAAAAGCGTAGGAGCTGATGCCCAGTTTCATCAACGGGTCGTGATGTCGCGGACCTGTTCGCGGATGTCGTCCAATTCAAAAATCTTCTTCCAGTCGTCGCGGAAGAGAACCGGCTTGGCGCGTTTGCTGATTTTGTAAGCAGCATCGGAAAACGTACCGTTGACCTCCTTGAACAACACCGCGATCTGGATGCGCAAATGGCCGAGCACGAAATCGCGCGCCGCGTCGGCGGGCACGCCTTTGGCGACGATGGTGTCGTACCCCTCCTTGACCACTTCCATGCAGGTTTGCGCCAGCGTCTCGACCAAGGCCGGTTCGAGAGTGGCCATCTGTTCGAGGGTTATGCGATGCACACGACTGACAGGCGCGTACATGTCTGCGGCGACGCGTGCCCCCAATTCGTAGTCGGCTTCCACACCGCTCATCAGTGCGCAAACGATGGCTTGTTTGGCCGAAATGCCCCCGTAGAAATCGCGAAATCCTTGTTCAGTCGGTTCCCAATTAAAAACGGACGGGTGGCACGGGTGCGCGATGACGCAGCCGATATCGGGGCGTCCGGCGATTTGTCCATCGAGCGGCGCAGCGGGGTCGAGTGTCATCAACAACGCCCCCGGCCTCATTTTCGGAACCAAATCGTGAGAAATACCGCCAATGGCGACATCCGGCACGGCCAAAATAACAACATCGGCTGCTGGGATCGCGGTCGCCGGGTCCGCTACACTCACACCCCGGGCGCGTAAATTATCAAGCCCGCGTGGACCGACTTCGAGGTAATGGACGGTGTAATCGTCTCGCTTGAGGAAGTTATCGGTCAGGCGACAGCCCATTTTCCCGCCAGCGCCAACCAGCGCGATGATTGTATTGGTTTTGCTCATAATGGATTACTCAGAGATTGCAACGGCTCTGCTCTTCGCGGCGGACCTATAGGCCGCGAATACGAGCCGCACGGTTCGAAGATTGTCGGCACCCGTGGTTTCCGCCTTCGCCCGCCCTTGTAAAGCGTCCAGTAGATTGGCGTGGCACGGCACGATGCTGGAATGAACAACCGCATAACGTGAGTCAGCCCACGGATAGGCCGGCGGTGTCGCCGTCGTCTGCTGGGTACCAGCCCGAGTCGTCACCCGCAATTCACAGCCGGGCGCAAGCTCCGCACTGCCGGCGTCGCCTTCAACAAAGACAAGAGTCTCCGGAAATGCCTCCCGCTCCAGCGCATTGCCGGCGTAAGCCAGATTGACCGTGACGGTCATTCCGTTGTGCATCTCCAGCAGCACAGTGGCGACGTCCTCCCCCTTGATGTGTTGATGAATCCTCTGGGTCTTGCAATACAGTTCCCGGGCTTCGCCAAAGAGAAAACGGGCGACATCGAGCGCGTGACTGCCCACGTCGGTCAGAATGAACTGCTCCAGTTCGGCGAGGAACGGTTGGTTATCGAACACGGGAAAGCCTGAAATAAAGTCAATCCGAGCGCGAAAGGGCCGACCGATCGCCCCACGTTTCAACTCCTTAGCAAGCGCACGGATGGGTGTCTGCCATCGGAAATTCTCGTGGACCAGAAACTGCACTCCACGCCTATCGCAGTCGCGGACCATCGCTCCGGCCTCACGCAGGCTTGTGGCCATCGGCTTCTGGCAGATGACCGCTGCACCGTGCTTCGCGGCCAACCGAGTCAGTGGGGCGTGCGAGGCCACATCCGTGATAATATCCACGAAATCGGGACGCTCGCGACGGAGCAATTCCTCTGGGTCATCGTAAATGGCCGTAATGCCAAACTCGCGCCCGAGCGTCTCGGCTTTTGATCGGGTACGATTGTAGAGCGCGACGCATTCGGCACCCTTCAGCTCGCGCCACGCGGATAGCTGATAGCGTGACCAAAATCCGGTCCCAAAGATGGCAAAGCGCAACGGTTTCATGCGGGTGGCTGAAAATCGGGCGGCAGCGTTTCGCGTCCCGCCAAGGCCAGGAGCAGTCGTTCAACGGGCGTTACAACCTCCTCACGCAAGAACCCCAACGGTCCGTGGGTTTGGAAATAGGTGGCGCTCTCAACACAGCCCGCTTCGGCCAGCCGCCTCAGGCTGCCGAGCAGCCAGTGCGCAGCCAATGCGGAGCCAAGGCGCACGTCCACGCAATCCGACCTTCGCCCAAGCGAAATCGGCGCGACCACCACGGGACGTCCGCCGCCGATGCGGTGGGCGGAATGGGCGACGACCCCGTGTTGAGTGATGGTTTCCAGGATGGAATAGTCATCGGCGGCGTGAACCTGGGCATTGATCCCGAAGACCGTGTGGGAATGGTTAGCAGAAACCGGCGGACGGACCCGATTTAGCGCTGCAAAATCACCCAGCGTTCCCGTGGCAATTCGTTCGAACCCGACGTCCCGCCACGCGGCGAGCACTTCGGTCGGTGCATGGTTCCGCTCTTCGTCGAAGAGGTGCACAGAACACCGGGCAGGGAACCACGCGCGATTCGGCGGATGGCTGTCGGCACCCAGCAGGCCGACGACCAGATCACAATCGAGCCGTTCTGCTTCGATTCGGGCCCAGTCCAGGGTGGCCAGGAGCGAGGCGGGCGTTGCCTCCACCCGCACGTGTGCCGGACGCAACGCGCGGACGCGGTCAATAAGCGATTCGGGAATTGATCCGGGCAGCGTGAAACCGATGCCGGGCAAGCGCGGATTGGCGCCATCGGTGCCCCTCGGGACCACCGATGCGGACGCCCATAGCCCACGCACCTCGACGGTGACGGCATGCTCGATATCCACGCCAATGGGCAAGCGATAAGGTCGCGGCCAGTCGAGTGGACGGCAGTAAGTCTTGAATGAGGCGTCGGTCCAGTTGCGATGGTCCTCCATTTCAAAAACATCACCCTCCATTCGTACGAAGACTTCCCCACGTCCAACAACGTGAGTGATCGTGCGGATATCCCGGAAAGGCTGATGTGGCGCAATGTCCTGCGGAAACCATCCTGCCATTTGACGTCCGTCAGTGTGTTCAACCATGCAGGGGCATCCGGAGACCTCGGCAGGATGCAGCACGCAAAGTCCGGTACGATTTGTGACGAAGTCGCTCATCGCTTTTCCCCGCCAGCGGTAGGTGACCCGCCCGCTGGGTTGGGCTTCAATCTCAGCAGTCCAGCTCAAATCCATCTCGGTACCCTTCACGCGGGCACGCAGGAACAGGCGAATCGTTTCAGGCCCGATGAATGATTCCACTGCTTCCATTTGAGGCGGAAACGTCGCCCACTCTCGGTC
>CAILNN010000066.1 GCA_903835555.1 uncultured Verrucomicrobiota bacterium | reverse complement strand
CGTGTGCTCTTCCGATCTCACCGCCCGTCACACCATGGGAGTTGGTTTTACCCGAAGGCGTTTCGCTAACCGCAAGGAGGCAGACGACCACGGTAGGGTCAGCGACTGGGGTGAAGTCGTAACAAGGTAGCCGTAGGGGAACCTGCGGCTGGATCACCTCCTTTCTAAGGATTTTTCTTCAGATTGTTTCGCAAGAAGCAACTATCGAAAAACTTGGAACATTAGGACCCGAAGTCATATGGGTCCATCATGCGGGACGCCGCCGTCTTCGTTTCTCTTTCTTTCCGGATGAACCGTTATTAGAGGTCTAGCCCGTGCTTGTTGCCCGGCTGCCCTAACCGTTGAGGTTAGAGCGGCTGTGATAGCGCTGGTACTTGTACTTCCTCGGGCTTGTAGCTCAGTTGGTTAGAGCGCGCGCTTGATAAGCGTGAGGTCGGAAGTTCAAGTCTTCCCAGGCCCACCATCTCAAAAGCGAATAGAGAGTGGCGAATAGCGAATAGGGCCGCTGTGCCTCAACTCGCTACTCCCAACTCGCCATTCGCTCGTTAAATGGGGCCATAGCTCAGCTGGGAGAGCGCGTGCTTTGCAAGCATGAGGTCGTCGGTTCGATCCCGTCTGGCTCCACCAAATTGGTGTCTGGTTCATCCGTTTAAAGAAAAAAAGTTCCGTCCTGCACTTAGGTGCATCGGCGTGATGTTTGTCATTGTGAAGAGGGAATATATATGATCGCTACGACGGATACCCATCTGTTTTAGCGAGCTGCAAAGCGCCCAGGCCTGACCGCGTGGGTTGTCATATGTATTCGCAAGCAAGAAATAACTGGTTTTCCAATGTCTGATACCACTTTCACTGGTGGTCCCCGCCGAGGGGCGGACATTGATAATGAGAACGATTAAGTGAAATAAGAGCATTTGGTGGATGCCTTGGCGCTAAGAGGCGATGAAGGACGTGGTACGCTGCGATAAGGTTCGGGGAGCTGCGAACAAGCTTTGATCCGGACATTTCCGAATGGGGAAACCCACCTTCGATCATTATCATTTTGATATCATCTGCTGGAAACAGTGGTTGCTATCAGATTGATGATGATCAAATGAAGGTATTTAACCTTGAATACATAGGGGTTAAAAGCAAACCCGGGGAACTGAAACATCTAAGTACCCGGAGGAAAGGACATCAACGAGACTCCGTTAGTAGTGGCGAGCGAACGCGGACCAGGCCAGTGCTTCTTCAAATCTAACCAGAACTGTCAGGAAAGGCAGGCCTTAGAGGGTGATAGCCCCGTATGGGTGTTGAGATGAAGAAGACATGAGTAGGGCGGGACACGTGTAATCCTGTCTGAACGTGGGGGGACCACCCTCCAAGCCTAAGTACTCCTTAGCGACCGATAGTGAACTAGTACCGTGAGGGAAAGGTGAAAAGCACCCCGACGAGGGGAGTGAAATAGACCTGAAACCGAATGCCTACAAGCAGTCGGAGCCCAATCTTGGGTGACGGCGTACCTTTTGTATAATGGGTCAGCGAGTTTCTGTTGGCAGCAAGCTTAAGCCGTTAGGTGTAGGCGCAGCGAAAGCGAGTCTGAATAGGGCGCTTAGTTGCCGGCAGAAGACCCGAAACCGAGTGATCTAGCCATGGCCAGGCTGAAGGTGCGGTAACACGCACTGGAGGGCCGAACCCACGCCTGTTGAAAAAGTCGGGGATGAGCTGTGGCTAGGGGTGAAAGGCCAATCAAACTCGGAGATAGCTGGTTCTCCGCGAAATCTATTGAGGTAGATCGTCATGTGTTTACCCCGGGGGGTAGAGCACTGGATGGGCTAGGGGGTCCCAAAGACTTACCAAACCTAACCAAACTCCGAATACCCGGAAGTATAGCGTGGCAGACAGACGGCGGGTGCTAAGGTCCGTCGTCGAGAGGGAAACAGCCCAGACCACCAGCTAAGGTCCCAAAATCGTGGCTAAGTGGGAAAGGATGTGGGGATTCCAAAACAACCAGGAGGTTGGCTTAGAAGCAGCCATCCTTTAAAGAAAGCGTAATAGCTCACTGGTCTAATAGAAACCCTGCGCCGAAAATGTAACGGGGCTCAAGCCACGTACCGAAGCTGTGGGTGCAGAGCAATCTGCGCGGTAGCGGAGCGTTCCGTAGGCCTGCGAAGGGAGTGGGGTGACCCCTCCTGGAGGTATCGGAAGTGCGAATGCTGACATGAGTAGCGACAAACAGAGTGAGAAACTCTGTCGCCGAAAGTCCAAGGGTTCCTGCTCAAGGTTAATCCGAGCAGGGTGAGCCGGCCCCTAAGGCGAGGGCGAAAGCCGTAGTCGATGGGAATGGGGTTAACACTCCCCAGCCTGCCAGAAGTGACGAACTTGAAGTGTAGTGTGTGCTTATCGGATTGTGCATGCTGCTGGATGGTTCCAGGAAATAGCTCTGGCGTATAGACCGTACCCGAAACCGACACAGGTGGACTGGTAGAGAATACCAAGGCGCTTGAGAGAACGATGCTGAAGGAACTAGGCAAATTACTTGCGTAACTTCGGGATAAGCAAGACCCACCGCCGGGCAACCGGTGATGGGTGGCACAAACCAGGGGGTAGCGACTGTTTAGTAAAAACACAGGGCTCTGCGAAGTCGAGAGACGACGTATAGGGTCTGACGCCTGCCCGGTGCTGGAAGGTTAAGAGGAGGTGTGCAAGCACTGAATTGAAGCCCCAGTAAACGGCGGCCGTAACTATAACGGTCCTAAGGTAGCGAAATTCCTTGTCGGG
>CAILNN010000065.1 GCA_903835555.1 uncultured Verrucomicrobiota bacterium | reverse complement strand
TTCGAATGGAGGGCAGTACAGCGGGGTGGACCTGCGAGCTCTTACTTACGCACGGGATTACTTCTTCGACGGCCTTCGCGACACCTTGGATTTCATATCAAGCGATCCCGATGGAACCATCCGCTATTTCGAGGCGGCCAATGCCCCTCTGACCGAATACACGGAATTCAACACCGATCTATTGCCCGATCCGAACTTCTCAGGTGTTCAGAGCATCGAGACGACCGGATACTTATTGGGCAACATCCTAAATGCCTATGGTGAGGCCATTCTCGGCACCAGCGATAAGCTTTGGAAAGGGGCCTACTTTGACCGCCTCCGAGCTCCGGGAGGTCCAAACGCATCCGATCGTGCGCGGATGCTCGACCAGGCGCAGAAAGAGCTTCAAAAGGGAGCCCACGCGCAGTTCCTTGCGGTTCTGCCTCTCGCTGCCACGCTGGATGAAGGGGATCAGGGCTTCGTCCAATGTCGACTGGACCAGGCACGGGTTACCGCGGCCACGGCGGCAAACTTGATTGATAAGATTCGCCGGGGCGAAGTGCCCAAGCTGACCTCATTCTCGCTGAATGCATCAACGGATGACATCAAGCAGGAAATTGGACAAGTGGCTCAGTTGAAAAGCAGTGCTGCCACCAAGTACAGTCTGGCCGAAACGGCGATATGGCGGGTCAAGGACGCCGAAAACAACCTCATCTCCCAGGCACAGCAAATTCGTTCCAGCTACAATGACCAATTGATTAGCGCGGTCGGGCTGGACCCGGGAGCCGAGACGGATGCCCCGTACTTCGGGCTAAGCACCGCACAGGGCCGGGGCAATTACCTTCGGGATCTCTCGACTCGGATCAACCAAATGCTCAAGGCCGGTCCAGACTCGGCAATTCTCACCGACGGGACAGAATTGGGTCAAACCGTGCTGGGGCTGCTGAGGAGCTTTAACGAGGTCGAAAGCGCCAAGAACAAGCGGGACGCAATTCCGCAGCAAATCGCAATTGAGGACGCCAAGAACAGCGAAATTAACGAGATCACCTTGGCCACCCAGGAAAAGATTGGTGCTTACAATCTTTCCATAGCGATCGTGAATTCGGTGAATGTCACCGTCAGTGAAAATGTGACGGTCAAGAGTTCCCCGCCAGGAGTTGAGTCAAGCACTGGAGTCAGCAGCACCTTCAATCCCGGGGCAATCGGCGCGGCCGCATTGCAAAATGATATCTCACGTGCACAGGCCCTTCAGACCGCGTCCGTTAACAACGCCAATTCAAAGGCTGCGATTCTTAATCTCTTGCTACAGGAGAATCAATTGAACATTGACTTGGAAACCGCCGCGATACAGGCCCAATCGGCATCCGGTGCCGTCCATGCCCTCCTGGCCAAGGTGAATCGAATCATTCAGAATCAGATTTCCTTCCGCCAATCAAACCTCGCCAAATGGTATTCTGACCCCGCCATTATCTTTGAGCAAGAGCAGGAGGAAATTGATTATCAAACCGCACTACAGCAATACGTCCAGGAATTGTTCATCCTGGCGCAAAAGCTGTCGGTGCGTTGGAGCGAAGCCTATCAGAATCCGTATCTCGCATCTGATGGAACACCCACGACGCTGGGGAGCGCCGATTTTGACGGATTCACTCAGCCAGAAAGTATTTTCTCGGTAGCCAAAGCCAGCCAAGCGGACTCCTTTCTGGATGCTTTGCGGGACTGGGACCTCCAACTGCGGTCACAGCGTCTCGGCGGCCAGGCGGATATTCAGTCCAAGATATCCCTCAGACAGGACATCTATGGCTTCTCGGACGTTTTGTACGACACCAACAAGTTGCAATTCGTCACCAACCCTGACCCGGCGGCCCGCGCCCTCAATCTCCAACGGTTTCGCTCGCTTCTTCTACGAAACCGACCTGACCCAAGTTCACCGTATCTCCTAAGATTAGAATTCCCGATCACCTACGGCCAAGTGTCCAGATTGGTCGCCGGCCAAGCCGTCCAGCAACCGAACCTAATCCTTGTTTCACGTGCCGACTGGAATGTTCGCGTCCAGGAGATGTCGGCGGTGGTGACTGGCCAAAATGTAGCGCAGAGCGCCTTTAACACCATTCGTTTGGATTTGATCCAATACGGAAAATTGGAAATCCCCACCTATTTTCCTCGGCAGACTTCCGTCTATCCCAACTTCCTGACGTTTGACCTGCCTCTTTACTACTCTGACCCAGCAACGGAATCGACCAGCACGTTCAAGTTCTCATTGAGCGCTGGCATCAATGGGCAACCAGGCGTCTTGAATCCATTCGTTGCCACAGCGGAGCCGACTCCTTTCTGCGACCGCTACGTTTTGCTGGTGGAGAAGGGGGCGAATCCGCCAATCAACCTCCAAAACATTGAAGATATACAACTAACGCTTAAGAGCCGCAGCAGCATTCCTCCCACCTTTTTTAACTAACACGATATCATGAAATCCCTTGTCTTCGCTCTCTTCCTCAGTCTCGGCATTGCGTCGATCCAGGCACAGGAAATCCCCAAACTGCTACCGTTCCAGGGTCGGCTCACGGACGCGCAAGGAGTTCCGGTGACCAATGGCGTCAAACTGGTGCAGTTTCTCCTCTATACTAATGCAACCGGGGGTACACCCGTTTGGGCGGGAGAAATACACCGCACCACCGTCAATGGTGGATTGGTCAATGTCATCCTCGGAACCAAGACACCACTCGCGGGTGTCGACTTCAACCAACAAGTCTATTTGGAAATTACCGTCGATGCCAACGGAGACAGCCAAATCACCTCGGATGATCCACCCCTTCTTCCGCGTCAAATCATCCTTCCAGCTCTCTTTACCAAGGAAGCGGCTGTAGCGCGGAATAGCTCAACACTTAACGGGGCCGATTGGACAGCCATCCTGGCGACTGGAACCGATCCCCGAGACCCGGCATCCTTCATCAATGCAGGTAAATTACAACCGGGCAGCCTGACTGGAGCGCAATTTGCGGCTGGATCGATCAACACCACCAATCTGGCGCCGAACGCGGTTGTCGACACCAACCTGGCACCCGCTTCCGTTGGGCTTGCCGCCTTGAAACAGGAATTGATCAACCAACTGGTGCCTCCGGGAACGATTATCGCGTATGGAGGAGCTATCACATCGTTCTTCGGAACCTATTTGAACGTACCTCCAGGATGGCTCGTTTGCGATGGCGGCGCCTACGATCGAACACAATATTCGGCCTTGTTCCAGGCCATTGGTACCGCCTGGGGATCGGATGGATTCTCCAGCAATGGTTTTCAGGTTCCCGACCTTCGTGGCCAATTCCTTCGCGGAGCCTCCGCAGGCACTGGGCGAGACCCGGATGCTTACGCCCGCACGAGCCTATACATTGGTGGAAATGTTGGAGACAACGTTGGCAGCTATCAGCAACATCAAATTGCCTCTCACACTCATCCGTTGAACGTCAATAATGGAAATGGAGCAGTCCTTGGAGTATTCGTTCCGGGTTCCGTCAACCCCGGCTGGGATAAACCGGGATCGTATTGGGGTAATTTGCAGACTTTGAACATTCAGGTTCTGCCGACTGGCGGGGCGGAAACCCGCCCAATCAATGCCGCCGTGGTTTACATCATCAAGTACTAACTCGGAATCGGAGATACTCATTCTCCATAGGTACTCCTATCCATGAAACGACTTCTTTTGATGATTGGGTTGGCCTTTTGGCAAACCATCGTTGCGGATGCGCCAAGCTTGTTGCCTTACCGGGGACGATTAACCGACGCGCAAGGTGGCGAACTGATCAATGGCATTCGATTGGTGCAATTCAAACTTTTCGCGCAACCGACTGGCGGCGCGGCGGTATGGGCTGGAGAAGTCTTGCATACCAGCATTAATGGCGGTCTCGTGGACGTCCTCCTCGGCACCAAGTCCCCTCTCACTGGAATTGACCTCAATCGGCAACTGTATTTGGAAGTCACGGTAGACGTTAATGGGGACGATCAGATATCCAGCGATGATCCGCCTTTTGTTCCACGTCAGACGCTTCTTCCAGGTCTCTTTGCCAAGGAAGCGTTGACCGCCCGTAGTACGCAGGCATTGAACGGGGCCGACTGGACGGCCATTCTTTCCTCCGGGACTGATCCGCGGGCCAACGACTCCTATCTCAACGTCAATAAGTTTCAACTCGGCAGCTTGGATTCCAGCTTGATTGCCGGTGCGACCATCCAATCCTCCCAGATTGCTGGCGGAGCAGTTACCGACCAAAACCTGGCGCCCAATTCCGTTAGCGTGGAGTCACTCAAAAACGAAATTCTGGACCAACTCATGCCGACTGGAGCTATCCTTCCCTACGCGGGAGCCACACCGCCGCCTGGATGGTTGCCCTGTGACGGCCGGGTCTTGCTTCAATCGGACTACCCACGCCTTTTCTCGGTGATCGGCATCACTTGGGGCGCTTTCGACACCAGCCGACTCTATTTTCAACTTCCGGACTTGCGCGGGCGCTTTCTTCGAGGGGTGTCGGGCGGATCCGGGAAAGACCCAGAAGCGGATGCTCGGACGGCCTCCGGCCCGGGTGGAAATGTAGGTAACCAAGTCGGAAGCCTCCAGCATGATGAGTTTGCCTCCCATACACACGGGCTCAACTATCCAGGAGCGGTTTTGGGAGTTTTTGTTAACGGTTCGGATAACCCTGGCTGGGATAATCCCCCTGGAAGCCATTATCCGCAGAACGATGCTCTTAACTTATCGATAAGCCCGCACGGAGGCCCGGAGACACGTCCGGTCAACGCTGCCGTCAACTACATGATTAAGCTGTAATTGATTTTCGATTGCTTGTATGTTCCCCTATCGCTCAACCCGGCTGTTTGCTGCTCTCGTGGTGTTTATCGCCGCCTTGGGAAGCGCCCTTGGAGGTGCTCCCAACAAATCCGGGACGGGCAATTCGGCGATCTCCCTGCCATCCGGGCCTGGCTCGGTTGAAGGATTGGGCGGCTCATTTGAGCCTCAGCTTAATTCTGGAACGGTCACCTACGGGGTAACGCTTCCCATCCCTGCCGGACGCGCCGGATTAACGCCCACTCTTTCCCTCTCCTATGAAGGTGGCCACGGCAATGGTGTTTGCGGATTTGGGTGGGGAGTTGGGGTTGGATCGATTCGACGTCAATCGGACAAGGGATTTCCTCACTACAACTCTTCGGACACGTTCCTCCTGGGCGGAGAGGAGCTTGTTCCGCTTTCCAACCCAGAACAGGATTGGCGTTGTGAAAATGACCATTCTTTTCAGCGAATTCGGAAGGTGCCCGACCGCAATGCCTGGGAAGTCACCGAGCCCAGTGGAACCCGACATGTGTACGGAGGATACCGGGGAGAAGGCGCTCGATTTAGTGCGGTACTAAATCCTTCGGCTACTGGAAACGACTTTGACCGCACGTATCTTTGGATGCTGGAGAGCACGATAGACCTCCATGGCAATCATATTGAATACGAGTACACGCCCGGAGACGGGATTCTGTATCTCAGCCGCATTACCTGGTCGCATTGGCCTCAAGGGGGGACGACCAATTTCTACGAGGTCCGGTTCTCATACGAGATTCGTCCCGATGTCTTCGATGATTATCGTCCAGGATTTCTGGTTCGCACAGGCCAACGGATGACGCGCATCGACGTCAATTTGGTCGTTGGCGACGTCCCTCAGTTAATTCGGTCCTTTCGTTTGGACTACGCTTATACCCTTGAAGATTTCGTGGTCGTGGACCCGGATGCCGTCGACACGGGGGTGTCCATGCTCCGGCGCGTGATGTTTTTTGGCTCAGACGGTAACACCAATAATTACCTTCCGCCGACACGATTTGGGTACACCCCATTGAAATTGGCCAACTCGGTGTTGCAGACCGTGGATACTCCGCCGGACCTCAACCTGGGAGAGGTTCATGGCAACGTTCAGTTGACGGATATCGATGGCGATGGGCTTCCCGACCTTTTTCAAACCACCGAATTTGACCAACGTTTCCAACTGAATCGCGGTCAATGGGCGAGAAACGGACAACCTCCCGCTTTGGCGTTCGACCCAATGGTCATCCTCCCGAGCGCGACAGCGATGCAACTATCGAATCCGGAGTCCACCCTGATGGATTTCAGCGGAGATGGTCTCGTGGATTATATTCAACTTACGGATAGCATTTTCGGTGGGCGTCAGATCGATATTTTTAAGAATCTCTCCACCTTATCCCTGCGGACCAACTCTGCAGCGGGTTTTAGCTCCGTAGTCGAATCCTCATTCAACCTCCCGGCGGGGTTGTCATTGACGAATTCATCCACCCGTCAAGTAGACCTTAATTTCGATAAACTCACCGATTTTGTCACGTCCGAGCCAGGTTTTCTGGGCCAGTTCGACTGCGTCTACCGAGACGCCGACGGCCAATGGCAGGAAGTCTACACGGACTATCCGGCGGATATGCCTCCGGCGCTGAGCTTCGCCTGGAATGGTTCCTCGAACACTCCGGCGGTATACCTCGCTGACATGAATGGAGATCGCCTGCAAGATATTGTTCTTGTAGAGCTGGACGGTCCCGGCCTGCGCGTTCGTTACTGGCCGGCCATTGGATTGGGAACGTGGGGCGAGGCCCGGGAGATGGGCACTGTTTTCCCCGACGTCTTGAATGCCGAGGTCGCAGATCTTCGGGATGTTTTCGTGCAAGACCTCACCGGAGACGGTCTCGCGGACTTGTTGATGGTGGATGGCTCATCCGAGGCCTCAAGAATCATTTTGCGTATCAACGTCGCGGGCGACCATTGGTCAACGCCGGTGGAGCGCGATGGTCTGCCTCGATACGCCCCCCGGGACAGTGGGAGCCCGACTACATTCCGCCTAGCCGATCTCGATGGGAATGGATCAACCGATCTTTTGTGGGTCAATCCGGGCATGACTCCTGGATGGCAATGGCTGGAACTGATGCCGGAAGGCAAAGCAAATCTTCTTCATTGGACCGACAACGGGATCGGACGGCTCACGGAAGTCACGTACAGCAATTCGACCGAGGACATGGTCCGCGCTCGGGAAGCGGGCTTCCCGTGGTTATCCACTTCGGGGTTTTCATTACCGGTTATCCGTCGCTTGCGGATTACACCTAGCCTCGATTTGGACGGAATCTCTGATTCGGGGCGAACTGCTTCCACCGATCAATACGTTACCGAATTTCAATACCGGGACGCCTATTATGACCCTTTTGAAAAGGAATTCCGCGGGTTCGCCTTCGCCCAGAAACTGGATTACGGCGACGACTTTCTGATGGACACCAATCTGGTGACGCTGTCGCCTTCGCCCAATTGGGACCAAAGTCGCTCTCCATCCGGACAATTTAGCGCTCCTTCCCTGGTGACCCGCCTTCGATTTCATACAGGTGCACCTGACGGAATTGACAACGACGAATATCCTGATGGTTATACTGGACCTCGGTTTATAGACGAAATCACACCCAAAGGAGGACGGGAGGAAGAACCGCTCAAAGGCGTACAACTCGCTCAGGAAATCGTTGATGGTTGGGTCTTGCACGGCGGAGCAGCTCAAGCCGGATTTGATCAGGGATGCTATCAAGCAGCGACGGCGATTAATCCCGATGACGCCAACCGAATGACTCCGGATGATTTTGTTTACGGGCGGGTCATTCATCACTGGACCGTTCGTCGCCTCTACCGTTCTGCGCTTCCACAGCCATTTACCGCACAAACGGACCAGGGCACCCAATCTTATAATGACGTCCTCGAACCTGCTGGACGATTCTCTGGCAGTATTCCAACCGTTGATGTTCTACCAGAGTCAGGCCATACCGTTTCACAGGTGTTTCTAAGTCGGATCGACGGGTTTCAATACGAGGCCAATGGAATGTTTCAAACTGCGCTCGGATTCCCCGCGCGTCCAGGCACGCATACCTTGCAGTTTGTTGACCAAGACGACTACGGCAACGAAATCCGGCACGAGAACTGGGGATTCGTGGATGATCCGTCGGCGACCAATGATCAACGGTTCTCCCTGACCACCTTCGCATTGGGCGGCGAAGCCATCCCTCGTTGGATTATTCGCCTTCCCGCCGAATCGACGACAACAGACAGTCATGGTCTATTTGTCAATAGAACACGTCATTATTACGATGGTCCCGATTTCGTGGGCCTACCATTAGGTCAAATTGGAAGTCGTGGATTGGACGTGCGCACCGAGCAATTCATCAACGGTGAATCTCCGGTTCCAGCACTCGCCCAATTGTCATTTGAACCTGGCGACCCGCGGCTCCCTCCTTCCGCTTCCATCAACTCTGCGCGCGCGGCGTTCGATGCGTCCGGTAATTTGATCGGAATGCTCGATCCGTTGGGCGATCCTGCTAATCCCCAATCCGGTCACTCGATGTCGTTTACCTACGACCCCGTTCTGAATGAGCTTTGCACGGAGGAACAAACTGTCATTGGTGGAGGACTGCCGAATCACGTGGTCACGGCATCTTATGATTTTCGCTTTGGTGTGGTCACCAACGCGGTTAATGCCAACGGCCACGCCAGCTATTGGAGCTACGATCTATTTGGACGACTAGTCTCTGCCGTTCGCCCGGGCGACACCGCAGAATTTCCGACGGTAACGTACCAATACCTGCCCGGTGATCCGATCCGGAACCTGGTCTATCAATATGATGAGACCGGAAACCTGACCATCGTTCCTGCGGAACAACCCGCCTCACGGCTCGTTTCCCGCCAGCGGGAGCAATTCGGTAAACCGGGTGAATTTGTCTGTGTTTCTTACCAAGATGGCTTAATGCGAGAAATCGCCGTCATCCATGAAGGCGACTTCGGAGGGCATTGGATCGTCCACAAAGCCAACACATTTAGTCATCGGACGGGACAGGAAACCTCCTGGTTGCCCTTTGATTTTACGTCCGGGAATAGCGATCAGGATATCCCGTTGCTCAGTGAATTGTGGAGAAACGGTCGACCCCTTCTTCAATCCAGAGACGGATCGCAAGTCGTTGGCACCAAAGTGCTTGCGGATTCGCTCGGGCGGGAACTTGTTTTTATCAACGCCCCGGAAACGGCTTCGACGGGAATGCCAGGCAATGCACCGCTGTTTCGTCGAACCTGGCGGCTTCCCAGTGAGCAAATGGTGTTCGACGAAGAAGATACGAACCCCGGATCACCCCATTTTGGCACACCACTCACCGTTCGCATGGACGGACTGGGACGCATGATGGAACAGATTGAGTCTGCTCATCTCGACGATCAAGGGCATGTCATTCCTTCGACCGCCTCCTGGAGCACCCGCTATGAATACGACCTGAACGATAATGTCGTTCATACCGTGGACAGCCAAGGAAATGAGACCCGTTTTAGGTATGACGCGCTGGGTCGAAATCTCTATCTGAACGATCCGGACCGTGGCGAAATGACGATGGAGTACGATGATGCCTCCAATCACACCTCAACCACCGATGCCAAAGGCCAAAAGATTGTCTACCAGCATGATGGTCACAATCGACTGATTGCCATTGATTACCTGGACGACAATGATCCGACCTTTAGCTACCATCGCCACCCCGAAGTCTCCTTCCATTATGATGTGGCCAACCATTCTGTGCCGCAGGGGGACGGTACCTACCTGACTGCGGAGAACCCGATCGACAAGATGGTATGGGCGGAAGACACCGCTGGGGCCGTTCATCTCAGCTTCGACGCCCGGGGGTTGGCCAAATGGCAGGTGCGGGAAATTGACCATCCCAAGGGGTTGGGGAGGATTCCCTTCCGGATGGCGTGGGAATACGACGCCTTCGACCGAACGATTCGAACCACATTTCCGGATAACGACGGGTACGTGACCCAATTTGGTTCCCGAAACCTCATTACCAACCTGCATGGATCGCTGCTAACCGTCGTTTCCAACCTGCAATACGCGCCATCCGGCAAAATATCTCGGATCGCCTATGGGAATGGCGTTGTCACAGAGATGAAGTACGATCCCCGTCTCAGGTTGGCGCGCTTACAAACCCGCCTACCCAATGGCAGCGAAGCGCTCGATTATCAATACAGCTACGACGGACTCTCGAATGTTCGCCAAATTGATGACTTACGCCCAGCGTCGGTTCGGCCTTCGGGAGATCCGCTCCGCAATTCGCAATCATTCGGCTATGACGATCTGTATCGCTTAAGCGTCGCCAATTATTCGCTATCGGCGTCGGGATTCGGGCCGAGCCCAGACGGACAAATTCAATTTCGATATGATCGAATTGGCAATCTATTGGAAGAAAGTTCCACGGGAATCGCAGCTTCTGGAAATACCCGGACAAGCCCGGGAAAGATGGCTTATGGTGGGTCCGCAGGTTCCAGCAATCACGTCGGACGTGCGTCCAGCTCGCCTGGCCCCCATGCTCTGACAGCGGCAGCTAGCCCCAACTTCCAAATCCAGTATGACGCCAATGGAAATACGACCCAACTCGATCAAACCAGGATGACCTGGGATTACGACGATCGAATGGTCGAGGTGGAAACGGATAACGATCTGGCCAGCTATCGGTATAACCTGGAGAACGTGCGGATGAGCCGATTCGTGCGAACAAAGGCAGGCTCAACCAATGACTATCGGGAAGAGGTCATTCTCTACCCTTTCCCAGGATTCGAAGTCAGACCCGGAAATTCCGCCGAGAAATTGATTGCCTTGCCGGGATTACCGTTGGCGCGTGTTTCGACTTCGCTTAGTGATGGTCCACGTATTCAACGATTGGAACTTCAAGCGGGCTGGAACCTGGTTTCAATCCCCCTGACAGTGACCAATCTCCCGGATCAGCTTGGACATTCCGTCTCAGCGGGCACTGACATCTACCGGGCTGATACGAATGATGGGACTTACGAAACCGTGGGGACCGAAGTAGAACAAGGGCCTGGAGCTTATTGGATACATGCGGATGCTGCCTCGGTCGTTTCGATTGTCGGAACAGCCAATCCGGCAACCGGACGGTCCATTCCCACGGGCGGTTCCGTACTCGCCGGTTCGTCGCTGGGACGCTGGCAATTGCCTGCAAATTTTCAAACCAATGCTGAGGTCTGGCGACTAACCGATCAAGGCTGGAGTTCTCCGCCACCCGCTGCGCTGGCTGACTGGATCGATCCTGGTTGGATCGATGGGGGCGAAGCGGTCTTTGTCAGGCTGAGTTCCCCATCCACTCTTCCACCGAATCCAGGAAAGGTGGCCTACTTCCACAGTGATCACCTGGGTTCCACGGCTGTGATGACCGATGGCCAGGGAAATCGGATCGAGGAGGCTACCTGGTTTCCATTTGGTGGTGAGCGTAGCCGTCAAAGCCTGACCGGCGATCCCGAACCTTATGGTTTCAACGGACATGAGAACGACAAGGAAACCGGGCTGAACTACATGATGGCCCGGTATCAATCACCGGAATATGCCCGTTTCCTGACGGTCGATCCGAAGCTGGCGATTGATCCCAAGAGTCATCTAAAAGAACCCCAAGGGCTCAATTTTTATGCGTATGCCCTGAACAATCCACTCTCCTGGCGTGATCCATCTGGCTGCGATGTAGAATCCAATCCCGCCGCTGGGTCCGAGTATCAGACCCTCGCCGAGACGTACCAGTGTCGTCCTGGAGATGGTCCGTCCTCAATGCCTGAACAGCCAGCAGCACAGGCTCCGGGTTGGCTCCAAGACACCATGGGTAAACTGGGGGCGGAAGAGGTGCCCATTAAGAGTATCGGGAATGTCAAAATCTCAGCAAGCCTGAGCGGTTTTGAAGGGGAGGCCTTGGTAGGTGTCTGGCTTGGAAATAAAGATATATTGTCTTTTGAAAATGCTGTGACACTTAAAGCCAGCTCCAAGGGACTGGAAATGTGCGGATCCTCGGGTGGAATTATCAAGGACGCCCTCTACGTTTTCACCTTAGCGAAGGCCTGCCACAACTTTACCACGGGGGAAAACACCTTCAAATTCCTGGAGCTACAGCGAGAGCCTAAAATAGACCACCAAGGCAATAAATCGCTTTCGACAGGCGGAATGGTCACCGTCAAAGGCTTCAAGCCACAGGTCTTTTTCGGCGTCAAAGGAGGAGCCTTAAAAGGCAGCGACAAGTCGGGCAACAGCAACGGTGATTTCACCATGACGGGCGGCGTTCAAGGCGGCGGTGAAGTTGGCGTCGCTTGGGGGGCGGGTCCCATCAAGCCGGTGACTATCACCGGCACGGTGAAGGGGGTTGTTGGGGTCGAGATTCGAAAAAAGGGTAGTGAGTACGCGATTTCCGTTGTCTTTCGCGGCGAAGCAGAGGCAAAGGTGGTCATTAGTATCCCCAGCGCCGGCGGTCTGGTTAATTTTCCGATTGTCTTAAATGGGAAAGGAGAATCCCGAATCTCCATTCGCTATAATTCTAAGAAATAGCAACCCTCACTCTCCTCCTGCTCAACAACCAGACGTTTTCCTCTATTTATGATGAACCATCCACAATCCACGTCCCAAACGCTCAACCTTATGAATTCAGGGCGACTCACCGTTTTCCTTCTCACCGGTATCCTGGCGAGTAAACTGATCGCACAGGTCCCTGGCTTGCCCGAACCAGGCCTTGTGGTTTATGGCCGGGTGATCAATAGCAAGTCTCTCACCCCTGCCCTGCCGACCAATCTGGTGTGGCAGGTGGCGGGTGGCGGCGACGGAGTCACCGTTTCGAGTCGATTAGTCGTGGTCAACACCGACGTCTACCATGTCACGCGAATTCCGTTTGAGACCCGTTCCATTGGTACCCAGAACCTATTGCGAACTCCGGGCACGCTTGGATTAACGGTCTCGCCAACCACTTATCAACGGATCGTCACTGCCGACGGTGCCCCGGCTACCATCTTGGACTCGAGTCGGAACACCTTGGGCAGTTTTACCTTTGGCCTGGCGGATCGGGGATTGGTTGAACGAGTCACACTCGGAGTCGCGACGGTGCCCATCGGCGGCGGAACCGTCACCAACCTGGTGATCGGCACGGACTTGTCTTTCAATCCCAACGGCGGTCTTTCCTTCAATTGGCCGGCGGTCAATGGCAGTTCCTATACCGTGCTGCGGGCGACGAATGTCCTTGGACCGTATGTTGCGGTTTCGCCAAAACTGGTTGGGAAACCGCCAAAACTTTCTTTTTCCGATACCAACGCTCCGATTGCGCCCGAGCTGTTTTATCGCATTTCGGTGACCCCATGAAGCGCGACGGCCTGGCGGGCCACAGCAACGACCATGGCAATGATCGCGACTATGCCTCCACCCGCGACAAGCCGAAGCGGATGATGCGGGCGCGACAACCACTTGGACAATTCGGCTGCGTTTCGACTGACCGACTGGAGTTCTGCGGCGACATGGCTCAATCCAGAGCCGGTAAAATCTTTGGCGATCCGCTGATGGGTTAATCGACACGTATCGACGATCAACTCGGACTTCAGGCTGCGGTACATCGGTGAAAAAGTGGCAGGTGGTTTGAAGAGTTCAACGTCAACGCCTCAATCGCCTCAAAATACGGGCTGATCACGGATGTGAAGAGGATCGTTGCCTGAGACTCCATTTCCGACCAAAGTGTTGGGCATGCCGACAACCTCGCGCCTCGCAAGTTCCCGACGTGAATTTCTCAGGCAGACGGCCACTGCTGCTGTTGCCGCTCCCGCGTTGTTCCATGCCGTATCGGCTGAAACGGCGACCGGCATTCTTTCGGGCCCACAAAAAGGTCCCGTCGTGATTTCAACCTGGCCCTTTGGCAAACCGTCCAATGAACAGACGCTGAAGACGCTACGGGAGGGCGGTTCAGGGTTGGATGCGGTGGAACAGGGCATTCGGCTCACGGAAAGCGATTTGAGCAATCCGAGTGTGGGGTTGGGTGGCATACCCAATTCCGAGGGAATCGTACAATTGGATGCCTGCATCATGACCGGACCGGGGCATCGGGCGGGTTCGGTAGCCGCGGTGATCGGCTATCAGCATCCCATCAGCATTGCCCGAAAGGTGATGGAAACGACAAAGCATGTGATGTTGGTCGGTGAAGGAGCGATGCGCTTTGCCCAGGAACATGGTTTTGAGAAAGGGCCGGAGGTGACTGATGGGCAGCGCGAGGCCTGGAAGAAGTGGCGCTCGGAACAGCCCAAACCGACAGTGGGTGGGGCACGTCCCCCGGCTCCCAATCATGACACCCTCGCATTGTTGCTCCTGGCACCTGATGGGAACCTGTACGGAGGGTGCTCAACCAGCGGATGGGGCTACAAATTGCCTGGACGAGTGGGGGATTCTCCGATCATTGGAAGTGGGCTCTACGTAGACAACGAGGTGGGTGCGGCAGGAGCCACGGGCATCGGGGAGAACGTCATGCGTTATTGTGCCTCGTTTCTGATCGTGGAGTTGATGCGGCAGGGACGGCATCCCCAGGAAGCCTGCATCGAGGTGATTCAACGAATTGCCCGGCAGGATCCAAAGGGATTTGATCTTTCGATCAATTTTATCGCGATTGATCGACAAGGACGTTATGGGGCGGCGGGAACGGGAACGGGGTTCCAGTATGCTGTGGCCGCGTCCGATTTCAGCCGGGTGGAGCAAAGTGTGGGGTTAACCTCGGCCCCGATTGGGCCAGTGGGTGGCAATCGGCCCAAGTAGGTGCTGGTGATTTGTGGGCGATCCTTTCCCCCGGGGACGGAATGGGGCGCCTTTCTCCATCGGATATTTTAGCGGTCTCAGTTTCGCGTATCTATTGACAGCAATCATGGTAGCGAACAGCAATTATATACAAATTAACGATCCCTCCAACAGTGGCGGAACAACCAGGATGTTGGATGAGAGCAACAACGGAACGACCGGCGAAATTCAGTTATCGGGCTGGTTCCGGGCACAATGGTCCTTTGAATGGAGTTACACGAGAATAATAAGCAAAAATTTTATTGATCGTCTGGGGCAGGCCACCGACCGGAGCGGGCACCACGAGTCGGAGGTTAGCAAATTGGTAGATGGCGATTCATTGTCGACATTTGTTCGTTACCAAATCGTTACCCGTAGCTGAATCGAGGTATGGTAGCTAATAGGTCGAAGCTGGGTTGAATCTGGGTATGGTTCGGTATTAAGCCGCTCCAGGCTTGGGATCGCTTGGCTCGGTCAGAATCACACAAAACCTCGAGACCCTATGAAAACCACGGGACAAAATCGTTTTTCCCAACGCCCGACGTCCGTCGCCGCCGTTAGTTTGGCAGCCGGAGTGCTGCTGAGCTCATCGCCGCTGGCCATCGGCCAAACGCTCACCCCCGCCTTCACTTCCTTTCCGGCGGCTTTAAAGAGCAAGATTACGCACGTTATTGTCATTTTTCCGGAAAACCGGAGCTTTGACAGCTTGTACGGCAGCTTTCCTGGAGCAAATGGACTGAACTCCACGAATTACACCCAACAATACACACGTTCGTCCGGCGTGGCATTGACCAACCTGATTGCCCCGAACCTGAACGGTTTGCAACTCATTGGGAACAACAACGCCGACCCTCGGTTCCCGTCGACGATGCCCAACCATCCGGTTGATATTTCCACGGCTGTGCCTGATGCCTACTTTCATGGCGATTTGACCCACTTGTTTTATCTCGAACAGTACCAAATCAATAATCCGGCCTACGGCATTTATGGCGACCCGAAGAACGCAGGCGGCCCTACCTTGAGCAAATTCACCGTTTGGTCCAGCAACCCAGGATTGGTGCTGAGTCACTACGACGAACAAAACGGCGGTGAAGGTGCGCTAGCGAAGCAGTATGTGCTGGCTGACAACGCGTTTCACTCGGCCTTCGGCGGTTCGTTCCTGAACCACCAATGGTTAATCGCGGCGCGCACGCCCATTTGGCCAGCCAGCCCTACGGAAGGGGCAGCAGCTCCCGGTGGAGCAGCGGTGACGCCGGTAGATCCCGCCAGCACTTGGTCAACCAACAACCCCTCGGGGCAATGGTTTCCGAAGGCAAATGGGACCGACTTGGGCTATGGTAAACAGCTCTCGGACAATGCGCTAACGCCCGACCCGACCTTACCCGGATTCCCCTACTCGAATGTCAACACCAATTTGAACTCCGGCGACTACTGGGCGGTTAATACCCTTCGCCCTTTGCGTGGACCTTCTGGTGGCTTCGCGGTTCCAGCCACGGCACCTTTCTACGGTTTCCCACAGGACGGCACGCCGACGACGACTACACTGAATATCACGACCAACAACAACGGTACCAACGTGTTCGCTGCGTCGCTGATTCTTCCTCCCGTTTCTTACTCTGCCTACAACACCCTGTTGCCGCTCCAAACCCACGACACCATCGGCGATCGCTTAAACAGCGCTCCTGGCGGTGCCATTTCTTGGGCTTGGTTCTCGGGTGGATGGAATGCAGCCAAAGCTGGACGCGCGGACTTCCTGTTCCAATTCCATCACCAGCCGTTTGCGTTTTTCGCCAAGTACGCGTTGGCTTCCGCCCCGACTTGGGGAATTCCGGGCTCTACCAACCTCGCTGTTGCGGGCGTGGACAGTGTTGACCTGGGCGAAAGCCGCATTGGCTATGGCGTCGGCTCCAAGAACCATTTGCTGGACGAAGACACTGATTTCTACGCCCAACTCGCTGCTGGCACCTTGCCTCAAGTCAGCTTTGTGAAGCCCATCGGTGAAGACAACTCCCACCCCGGCTACGCGAGCGTGAAGCGTGGACAATCTTGGGTTGCAAATATTGTTGCCAAGATCAAAGGCAGCCCGCTCTGGCCCAACACCGCCATCTTTGTTTTTTACGATGAGCACGGTGGTTTGTACGACCATGTCCAGCCCCCGGTCATCGACCGTTGGGGTCCTGGTACGCGCGTTCCGTTCCTTATTATCTCGCCTTGGAGCAAGAAGGGCTTCGTCGACCATAACCAATATGAAACGGTTTCGGTCCTTTCGTTCATTGAGCAGTTGTTCAACGTAGCTCCGCTGAACACGCGCGACGCCAATGCGTTACCTCCGGTTGCCGCCTTCCAGGGCGAACCCGACTTGTTCGTGGAAGCGACTGCTGGCGCTTGGGTGAACTATCAAGTTCCTGCTTACAATTCACCGGTCAGCTACGCAGTCACCAGCGGAACATTGCCGCACAATCTGACCCTCAACCCGACCACCGGCCAAATCACTGGTATTCCTACCTCGGCAGGAACCACTACCGTCACAGTGACCGTGACTGGTTCAACGGTCGGATTGCAACCTGGCCAGCAGAACACGCTGACCTACAAGGTGCAGATCGACGTTCATTGATTAGCCTCCTGGCTGAAAGAGGTTTCCCGCTTTCGGGATAGCCCTCGTGTGTCTGAGCGGGGACCATGCAGTGCGTGGTCCCCGCTTCATTTGCGGAACTGGTTTGGCTGTGTCGGGTTTCGAGTGTGTTTTTAACATGGAACATTCATCAGGCGATTTGGAGCGTTTTTATCACGGTCTCGTTTCTCGATCGATTCGATTGCGTCATCTGGCTCCCTGGGCTGCAGTGTTTATTCTTTGCCTGGGAGGGTGGTCGCTGGAGCGCTTACGATTGGACGTAACGCCCGACATCGGCAGCGTCCAAGTACAGGTGCTAACGGCTGTGCCCGGCCTGGCACCGGAAGAGGCGGAGACGTCGGTCACACGCCCCATCGAGTTGGAAATGGCTGGGCTTCCTGGATTGGAACAGACGCGATCGATTACCCGATTCGGGGTTTCCCAGGTCACCCTGACCTTTTCCGACCAAACCGACTTGTGGCGGGCGCGCCAGATGGTTGCTGAACGCCTCGGTTCCATTGTTGATCGAATCCCCAAGGGAATGGTGCCCAAGTTGGGGCCACCGAGCGCAGGATTGGGGGAAGTCTTTTCCTACGCGCTCGTCTACCGGGATACCAACCAACTGACGTCCGAATCGCTGGAGAGTCGGCTTCGGCGGCTTAAGACGGCCCAGGACTTCATCGTTAAACCGTATCTCCGTACCGTAAAGGGAATCGCGGAAGTGAACACGACCGGCGGCTATGACCGACAATTGGTGGTGGGGGTGGATCCGAAGAAGCTGCCGCCCCAATCGATGGACTTGACCGACGTGGCCAATTTGGTGGAGCGGAATCTATCGGTCGGTGGGGGAGCACTTTTGGATGAATCTGGGCATCAGGTGATCGCTCGGTCTCGATCGCGGGTGCAAACTCTGGAGGAGTTCACCAATATCTGTGTCCGGCTATCGTGGGGTGCCGCACCGATTTCACTGAATGAAGTGGCCCATGTGGAGGTGGGGTCCAATATCCGGCTTGGAGCGGCGACCTTGAACGGAAAGGAGGCGGTGATTGGCACCGCGTTAATGCTTTTCGGTGAAAACGCCCGAACCACAGCCAAAGCAATCGGCAAGGCCTTGGACGAATTGGCCACCCGCCTACCGCCGGGCATGCAGATTGTTCCACTCTATGACAGGTCCGAATTGGTCGATGGGGTCATCGGAACGGTAGGTAAAAATCTTGCAGCAGCAGCGGTCCTTGTCGTTGCTGTCTTATTGATTTTCCTTGGAAATGGTTGGGCGGCGATGATCGTGGCCTTGCTTCTCTGTTTGTCGTTTGCATTGGGAGTAAGCGGGATGGCGGCACTGGGGGTGATGGGGAGTTTATTTACCCTCGGTGCCATCGATTTTGGAGTGGTGGTCGACGATTCGATCGTATTGGTGGAAAACGTATCTCGCGCGCTTGGAGCACTGCCCGCAGGCAGCTCGCATGAACACCGATTGGAAACAATCCGACGTGCATGCGGTCAAGTTCGGATGCCGATGCTCGTCGGGATGTTGATCATCATGGCCGCCTATCTGCCTTTGCTTGGGCTTGGGGGACTGGAAGGGAAAATGTTCCATCCGCTAGCGATTGTCATTCTCTTGATTCTCGGCAGCTCACTGGTCTTGACCATCACGCTGGTTCCAGCTTTCTGTGCGCTTTTCCTGAGTTCAGGACACCCCGTTCGAGAACCGGCGTATATGGCTCTGATTCGGTCGGGCTATGGCTCGATCTTCCGGTTGGCGCGGCGATTTCGCCTATGGGTTATGGTCGGCCTGGCGGTTCTAGGAGCGGGAACTGCCTGGCTTGGGTCCAAGATGGAAACAGACTTTCTGCCTTATCTGGATGAAGGTTCTCTGGTCATCGAGGTTCAACGGGAACCCGAAGTCAGCTTGGCTGCCTCATTGAAGATGGAGATTGAGACGGAACAAGCCATCTTGAAGGGCTTTCCTGAGATTAAGACGGTGTATTCGCGAATTGGTGTTTCCGATATTGCGACAGACCCTCAAGGCGCGAATCAAAATGATATCTATCTGACCTTCAAGCCGCAAGATCAGTGGCGAAAAATTGAAGGTCGACCGATTTCCAAGCCGGAGCTATCGGCGCTCATTCGCGAGGCGATCGAGCGTGCAGTGCCGGGTCAGGAATTGGAATTCAACCAGCCGATCGGGGTACGCTTTGACGAGATGCTTGAAGGGGTACGCACGGATGTCGCGATCAAGCTGTATGGCCCCGATTACGAGCAATTGGACAAATTGGCTGGGCAGGTTGCGGAAATCGTAAAAAGGGAAGCCGGTATAGGATCGGTGGTGGTGGATCAAAGCGGGCGAAACGACTTCATGGAATTTTATCCTGCCCGCGCTTTGATGCTGCAGTACCAAGTCACTTCCGAATTGGTGAATAACGCGATTGCGATTGGGCTACAGGGAAGGGAAGTTGGAAGAATAGATGATGGAGACCAGTTTTACCCGGTGGTGGTCCGAATCGACCAAGCAAGTCGGGCCGATCCCCAAGTCCTGAACATTCTCCCGCTCCACGCCGCAGACGGAACCTTAATCCTGGGATTGGGAAATCTGGGGCGATGGGTCAAGAGTCGACAGCTCGCAGCGATCAACCGGGAACAAGGCAGCCGTCGAGAAGCCATTTTTGTCACACTTTCCAGCGGCGCTGGAGCTGGGGTCGTGGAACGGGTACGAAAGCTGGTTGAAGCGAAAGTTGCCTTGCCATTGGGATATCGAATGGAGTGGACGGGGTCCTTCCATAGGTGGGAATCAGGAAGCCATCAATTGACGCTATTGGCGTTCTTGGTCCTGGTATTTAGTGCCATGCTGGTTCACTCCACTTTGGACAACTGGCGGCAGACGCTGGCTGTTGCGTCTGGGATACCGTTTGCCATTGTGGGAGGGGTGATTGGTCTGTGGCTTCGGGGATTGCCAATTACCATGCCGGCTTCAGTGGGATTTGTTACCTTGGCTGGATTGAGCTTGCTGAACGGTTTGGTTCTCACGAGCTATTATAATCTGTTGCGAAAACAGGGGACTTCGCCGGAAGCGTCGGCCTTGGAAGCGGCCCGGACCCGCTTTCGTCCCGTTCTGATGACCGCCTTGGTCGCAGGCATCGGCTTTGTTCCGATGGCAGTTTCGCAAAACGCGGGAGCGGAACTGCAACGTCCATTTGCAACGGTGGTTCTATCCGGGATAATGACCGCCAGTTTACTGACGCTGATTGTGGTTCCCATCCTGTTGGAATGGACCGATCGGAAGTCATTGGTGGGCAACGGCTTAACCGCAGTTTGAGTCCATACTCACTCTTGAAGTGGGCCTCTGTTACATTTCGGTAACCGTTTCTTTTCGCCTTTGTCGCTCGGGAATTGCTGGTGGCCGGGAGCACTATCTACGAGAACCGTTCGGGATTTCAACGGCTCAGCGACAGTCGGTTTTGGTCGGGGTAATGACCTTGACCGAGACGCTTAGCTTGAGCCTTCTAAATCCTCAGCGGATGGAATCTCAGAACTGAACTGCAGCACACGCACACCATGAACTTCAATTCAACTCGACTCGCAGCAACGATCCTCGGCCTGAGCTTAGCTCTTTCGAGCTCCCTGCTCCAAGCCCAAGCCAATCTGGTTGCCAACCCTGGCTTCGAAAGCAATGGCGGTTCCTACGACCTATGGACATTGACGGCTGCTACGGATGGCTATGGATTTGCCGACGTTGATCTGGGAGGTCTGACAGCGCACGAAGGCGGCCACTATTTCGGCTTTGCAGCGACGGGAAACCAGCCCGACGTGCTGTCCCAGGTGGTCCCAGTCGTGGCCAGCGTGACCTACGATATCCAATTCTCGCTGAACACCGCTGGCGTTGCCGGTACCATTTCTGCGGCCTTCAATGGCCAAACCTTGCTCAACCTCAGCAACGTCAACCTGACGTCTGCAACGGACGCAAACGGCTGGGCGAATTTTGATTATAAGGTCACGACGCCCAGCTCACTGAGTGGGGGTGCGCAACTAACCTTTAGCGGCTTGAGCAAAACTGGCGTTGTCGGACTTGATTCCGTGAGCGTTTCGGTGGTACCCGAACCGGCCAACCTGAGCGTTGTGGCCGCCAGCCTGCTCTTGGGTGGTGTCTTGGCTGGACGCCGCAGTGGCTGGTTCCGGAAATAACTTAAGACTGGAGTCGGCCACCGGAGTTGTTGGACCCGGTGGCCAATGTTGCGGGGCCAAATTCTTCGCGCAGAAATTGGAATGCGAAACGGAGGGTATCCGCCGACCAAAACTGGAAATGGCTTGGTTGATCCTCGGTCACGTATTTCCAAACATTCGACTGAGTAGCGCTTTGCCTCTTGGGAGCGACGCAGTCGCGATTTAGGGTGAAACGGAGAGGCGGTCCTCGCCGGACGAACGGCGGATGAACACGCCCTGCTCCTTGTACGCCTGAAGAACAAAATGGGTTGCTGTCGACAGGACACCGGGCAGGGTCGCCAATCGTTCCGAGACGAATCCAGCCACTTCGCGCAACGTTGCACCTTCGACCTCGACCAAAAGGTCGTATCCCCCGGACATAAGATGGCAGGAGCGGACCTCGCGGTGACGGGCAATGCGGTCAGCGATGTGGTCAAAACCCCCACCCCGCTCGGGCGTTATCCGGACCTCGATCATGGCACGGACGCGAACCTGGCCCAGCTTTGATTCGTTTAGGATGGCCCTAAAACCGAGAATAATGTGTTCGTCGGTCAATTGATGAATTCGGTCGCGAACCTCCGTCTCAGTCCAGCCCAACAGTTTGGCCAAATCCGAGGGAGTATGGGAGGTGCCTTCCACCAAGAGCTTAAGGAGCGGATCCATTGAATTGAATCAGAGCAAAACCGGGCTCCGGACGGAATATGATTTTTTGATGGCGACCAACAAGCACGGATTTCTACCAAACCCTCCCGGTGATTGCTCAGGGGGCCACGATGGCGCTGGGCAGTCGACCAAGCAATTGGCCCGGGAGGCGTCGGTCGAGTGATTCGGGGATCGGCTTTTCGGGAACGACATGGCCGTCGGCAAACCACGACATTGCCCAACCAGAGTGGCGAAAATGGACGGTGGCGTCAGCGCTATTCGTGCTAAAGTAGTAGAATTCTTCCAGGAGCGGGTGAGTGGGCGAAGCGGGAGCAAGAAAATCGTTTACCTGGCCTCCATCGGCAAAAATAGCCAGCCCCGCCGGTTGTTGGATTTGAGTCATGACGGTTCCAGGAAGTCCCCTCGGACCAATCAGGATATTGTAGGCATAGCCATAAGCAGCGCCTTTGGCCTTGGACTTGAAGTTGGGGGAATCACGACGGAGGGACGGGCAAATTTCCACCCCACGACCGTTGAGATAGGGCCATAGGGCTCCCTGCGTGGCATCAAAAGTTCGCTGACCTTCGGCTCCATCTTGAAGCCATCCAAACCAATAGGTCCATCCGCCGTTGGTCGGAAAGGTCCGTTCGGCAAAGGCACGCCCGGAGTTGTCATCCCAATAGAGAGTCGTTGCCACGCCAAGTTGGCGAAGATTGGAGCGACATTGAGTCGCATCGGCAGACTGCCGGGCTCGACCCAGTGCAGGCGCTATCAGGCCGACTAGTATCGCGATGATCGAAACCACCGTCAGTAGTTCAAGTAGAGTGAATCCAATGGCATTCGGCCCGCTTTGAAAAGGATTCGGCCCCGTAGGCCCACCCCATTGGGGTTGTCGCATTCGGTCAAAGTCGTCTTGAAAATTCGCCTTAGAGATCGACTTCATTGCCGAGTTGCCGACACCCGATAAAACTGATGTGCTGATTTGCTGGAGCGAGCATCGGTCAAGAATAGGAGTTGGCCGGTTCCAGAGATTGAATCCGACACGGACATCCAACTGGCCAGATCGAAGCTAGATTCCAAGGTATAGTTCCAGCCGACCTGGCTTAGAAATTGAACTTGGGACAAGGAGCCTGCCACCCAGGAAATTTGATCAATCGGAAGCGGGGGTAGAGTCAGAATCAGATTATCGATTGCTCCGACCGCGTAGAGCGAATCAAATGGACTGGATTCCTCGTTCCAAACCATGATGGCAAAGGCGTCCAATTTGAAGGACCCAAATGAGTCACCCAATATCAAAGGATTAATTGGCGGACCCGCCGAGCCATCCACGTCGAGAGCCACGGACATCTGGCGGTTGGTCGCTGAGTAGGCGAGGTGCAATCGGTACGAAGTGTTGGTGGCCAAATCAAAAGGGAAAGTAAAGCTTGCGGCCACCTGACCGAGGCGGTCGAAAGCAATCGGCGAAACCGTAGGCTCGACGTCGCCGTAACCGGGAATAAAGCCGCCTGGAAACCAATCCCACTCGAGCAACTCACGAGCCTGCCCCCCGGCGCGTGGATAATTTCCAGCCACGGCATTCGATAGGTTCAGCCATCCAAGGGATATTTGCATCGCGCCGGGACGGTTGGGACGAATTCCCGGTTGAATGGTATCCAGACGCAAATCGAGGGACAGGCCGAAATCGTCCTGGGTGGTTAAAATACGCCAAATCGGGCGGACAAAAAAACTTTGAGCTTGGGAGGTGTCCCACGTGACCTGCAGATCGCCGGCATCTGGACTCCAACGAAAGAGGGAGGCATCACCGAATGCGGTCCATCCGTGAATTCCAGGATCAATGGAAAAGTCGTCCGTCCAAGTGTCGGCAATGGACGACGGAATTTTAAAACCCGCGATCATGATGACCCACAGAAGGGCCAGGAGGAGCGGACCGATTTTGACGGTTGGCGATCGAGTTGTCGGCCATGGACAGTGTCGGCATCCCGATTGGCAACAATAACCGCGACGACGATGGTATGCCTCGGTGAACACCTGGAAACCGGTTTCCTTGTCCAGATAGGAATAGAGTCCTGGGTCTCCGGGTTCCGGGGGCGTAAGAGCATGGTCGACGCACGAACGACAGATGCATGCGACACGACGAGCGCCTTCTGGCACCCGAGATAGCAACGGATCGGGGAAATCGACCGATTCGCACCAGCAACGTCCGCGATAAACATCGCCGGAAGCCAATGGACAGCCATTGGCTCCGCCGCAAAGGGGGCAATTTTTGGCAGAGATTCCCCCCTCCGCTTGAGGACGATTGAAATCGATCATCGCTGCTGGCGGCGCACAGCCCAATATAAACCCGGGAAAGCCAACGCCAAGAGGGCGTAGGCCGACGGCTCCGGGACGGTGACAGCGGAAAACCCATCAATTTGGGCGCGTCCGGAGAGAACATCCACCTCGACGTAGGAAATTTGCCCCAATTTAACCGGAATTCCGGCTGAATCGAGAGCCCAAGCGATGGAGTACCCGGCCCCCCCGGCGCTACCGGCATATTTGGCACGAATACCGTCCATGGTCAGACCGGAAAAATCGCTATTTTTCAGGGCAGGATTAACTGGAATTCCAAGAGTCCCTTGGCCATCGGTAGGGTAAAGACCGGCGACGGATGGGGCATGGGCGGGGTCGAGGGTGAAGAAATGAGTGCCGTCGGCACTGACACTAACGCGGGTGTCACCGGTGGCCGTGCTGCCTAGCGAGCCATCCGTCGCCGGAGAACCAACATAATTGTAGTTGGCGTCGAACGCGTTGGTCACCACAAAAAAGGAGCCACTGTAGATGAGGAAATCGAGGCCGAAGGGGTGCGCAGGATCGGCTTGAATCGGCGTGGCGAAATGAACTTCGAGACTGCCTCCGGCTCCGATGCTGACCAATTGGGACGGCTGGTAGGCGGGATCAAACGGATCGACGGGACCGCCGTAGGGACCCGGAGTGAACTGACTGGGAGCACCGAGAGCGGAGGACGGATCGGTATAACCGGAGGGTACTCCAACTCCTGGACTGTAATTCACCACGTCGGTGGCGAATTGGGCGAGTGCGGGAGAGACGGACGATATCCCGATCAGACCGAGAATGGTCCAATTCAAAAGTCGGGAACTATGGATAGAACCGAGGCGGCTATTATTTCGGCCTGTGACGCGACAGGACGCTACTGGATGCGAGTGCATAGGATCAGGTCAATCAACCAATACCCGGAAAGTTCCTTCACGGGCGTGATGTGTCACTGAGACCAGTGCAACAAGCAATCGAGGAACGATACGATGACTAACACAGTCATCAGGCTGGCCCCATCATTCGCTGAGACGGCGAATTGCCCCGCAGGAGCGAGGCCGACGAGCATGACTGGCGCAATGTCCTGACTTCGGGCTTGACCTTGCCTCCGCCTTCCCCGAGCCAATATCCTGGAAAATATTTTCGTAAAATACTTGTCAGAGTATTCGCAAGAGTGGCTTTGCCCCGCTGACGCGCATGGAGGTTCGTATCCCGTTACAGTGGCGCAACCGTCCCCGTTTTTCACGGGGTTTCTGCACTTCCAATCACGATTTGAAGCTGGTCTCCATTTAAGAGAACAGCGGATTCAAAGAACGAGACAAGAAAGAACCAGACCGTCCGGACGCGCAAGGCTTGTTTAGACAAAAGTCTCAAGTACTTATCGGAAAGTGACTTCGACACCTGAGAATCCAGCGGTCCTCGCCAGGAGAGTGAGTTGTGCACGTGCCCGGTCTTCGGCTTCGTGTAATATGCCAGCGGCACGGGCAGACCGGCGGATTTCATCAACAGCTTGGCGGCGGGCCTCTTGTTCCATCTCTTGGTCAAAGGAACGAAGGACACCGGTCGAGCGCTCGATCACCTCGGTCTTTTGTTCATCCAGATAGACGTCAAACAACTGCGGTTTGGGGAGGGTGACATGGAGGTGAGCTGCGGAGATCGAAACATCTTCTGGACGGAGCTTTTGGAGGTCGACTCCGGCTTTCGCCACACCGTGGGCGAGCATCAGAAGCCGATTTTGGCCGTACCATTTGACGTCATCCAGACGCACAACCTTCTCCAGGACAAATTTGACCGTCACTAATTGAGCCAAGGATTGAATCTCCGTGACCACCGTTGAGGTCGTAGCGATGGTGGATTCTGGACGCGCCATGCCGAAACGTCCGAGGGCAAATCCGCCACCTATCCCAAGGACAATCAAGACGACGACGAGCAAAAGGACACCCGTGGGGTAGACGATGCGCGCCCAAGGCGAGGGAGGATCGAAAGTGGCCATGATTTGAGCTTAACCAAGAGCGCAACGAAAACGCAACCCTTTTGCAATGCAGATGCAGGCAGTGTAGCCGAAGAAGACGGACGGTGCGAAGCGGGAAAAACGCGAAGGAGATCGGGATTGAAGGCGACGTGGCTATAAAAAAAGCGGTCGGACCGTGAGGTACCGACCGCGATAAACAATAAACCCGGGCATCAGTCAGGGGATGACCGTCTGCCCGGGGGAATTTTCAGAATCAGTTCTGTAGGACTATGTGGAATATTCCGGACAGTGAACTAAGCCGACCGGAAATTGGTTGATTATCAAATAGTAAAATAGTGCCAAATTGCCGCCTAAATCACTACCGGACAACCGAAAACTTCGTCCTACCTGCTACTCTACTTCGTGCTAACGATTCCAAACTACATCGAGGCAATATGATGTCAAGAGGAACTATTGCATTCAAAAGTAGTCTGAAAACCGAACTAGAACTTCATCACCCATTGGCTTGACGATTACCTGCATACCAAGGTTTCAAAGAACGAGGCCTTATCAGCTAGATAGATGCCACAATTTCGCCTTTGTTCAAAATTTCGGCAAAAAACGGTCGCTCATCCTTTGACCTTGCGCCGAAGGGCGGATTACCGATTCATCGGCATCGATGACTGACTCAATCAACAACGTGCTACTGGGCTTGGTGGAAGGACTGACCGAATTCCTCCCGATTTCTTCCACCGGACACCTGCTTTTGGCCGAAAAACTCTTGGGGATTGAGCGGAGCGAGGTTTTCAACGTGGTGATTCAGACCGGTGCGGTGGTGGCGGTGCTCGCGGTATTCACTCGTCAAGTCAAAGAGATGGCTCAAAGCCTTGGGAATCCGTCCACGCGGGACTATCTCCTCAAACTATTGACGGCTTTCGTGATTACGGCGGTGGGAGGACTGGCGCTCAAGAAGTTGGGACTGACATTGCCAAAGGAGATGGCTCCGGTGGCCTATGCCACCTTGGTTGGAGGCGTTCTATTCCTGGGCATTGAGTTTTGGCTCCGTGGTCGGCCCGGTTCAGACGAAGTCACGTGGACCATCGCCGTGGCGTTCGGCATCGCGCAACTCATCGCTGCGGCATTTCCTGGGGCATCCCGGTCGGGAACCACCATTCTAGTTGCTTTGGCGCTCGGCCTGGCTCGTCCGGCAGCAACGCAATTCTCGTTCCTCTTGGGTATTCCGACCTTATTGGCAGCCGGAGCGAAGGAATTACTCGATGCGGTGAAACACCATGCGGACCATGAACCATGGGTTCAAATCGGTTTGGCTACTGCCGTTGCCGCCGTTGCTGCCTTTCTGGTCGTCAAGTGGTTCCTGGGTTACATCCGCTCGCATACCTTCAATGCATTTGGTTGGTATCGGATTGTGTTGGGGGTGGCGGTTTTGATCTGGTTGCGGTCGGTGTAGTTCTTCTTTGGCTGCGATTCCTGCTTGGTCGATGGGCGGTCGTTTCGTAAACTGGAAATGAGTGATTTCGACACCTGCCCTGATTACAGCCCGCGAGATTGTGGTTGCACACAACGACCGGGTCTTGCTTGACCACGCCACTTTGTCCCTAGGAAGCGGAGACCGTTCTGGTTTGGTGGGACGTAATGGTGCTGGAAAGTCGACCTTTCTCAAGATTCTGGCAGGAGAGTTGGTGCCTGACTCGGGAGAAATCATCCGGACGAAGGGAACGGTGGTGGGCTACCTTCCCCAAGCGTTCGCCTTGGATGCGAACAAGACGGTCTATGAGAGTGTCAGCGAAGGGGGAAAAGTGGTGCTCGATTTGATCCACGAATATGAGAATTTGCCTGGGCACACCCGGCGGCACGAAGAATTGGAAGAGCGCATTGCGACTCTGGACGGCTGGAATCTCGATACGCGTATCCGGACGGCTTTAAATCAACTGGGCTGTCCGGCTGATGACCGACAAGTCGGACCGCTGTCAGGGGGTGAAAGGCGACGGGTTGCTCTGGCACGGGCATTGGTTAGCCAACCGGACGTTTTAATTCTCGACGAGCCCACCAACCATTTGGACACCGATTCGGTCGAGTGGATCACCAATTTTTTGGCGGACTATCCGGGGGCCTTGTTGGTGGTTACCCACGACCGACATTTTCTCGACCAAGTAGCGACCAGCTTGGTGGAGCTGCGAAACGGCGTTTTTGAGCGGTACGAAGGCAATTATACCGATTATTTGGTCTCGAGGGCTGAAAAGATAGCATCCGAGGGATTGGTGGAGCACAAGCGGCAGATGTTTCTCCAACGGGAACTAGCGTGGGTGCGACGCCGTCCAAAAGCCCAAACCAGCAAGTCCAAGGCGCGCTTGGACCGTTATTTTGAAGCCGAATCTGCGGGGCCACCTGCCGTTGAAACCAACATGGAGCTGGTTATTCCGCCACCACCCCAGTTGGGAAACCGGGTGGCCGAATTGATTCAGGTTGGAATGGAATTCGGAGGCCGATGGCTTTTTCGAGGGCTGAATCTTAACTTTGCCGGTGGAACGCGTTTGGGGATTACCGGTCGAAACGGATTGGGAAAATCGACCCTCTTGCGACTGGTATTGGGGCATTTTCCTCCTTCGGAAGGTGAGGTTCGCATTGGCCAACTGACCAAGTTCAACTTTGTCGATCAAGACCGACTTCAACTTCGGGAAGAACGGACGGTGCTTGACGAAGTCAGTGATGGACCCGAATGGGTCCAGTGGGGCGACGACCAACTGAGCCTGCGGGGATACCTGCGGCGGTTTCTTTTTCCCGAGGACCGGATGATGACGCCGGTCAAGTATCTGAGCGGTGGAGAGCGCAGCCGTCTGTTGCTGGCAAAAGTGCTGAAGCGGGGGGGAAACTTCCTCATTTTGGACGAACCGACCAATGACCTCGACCTGCCGACGCTCCGGGTCTTGGAAGAGGCACTGGAGACCTTCCCCGGATGCGTCTTGGTGGTGAGCCACGATCGCTACTTTCTCAATCGGGTGTGCACGGGCATCGTGGCCTTTGAAGGGGAAGGCCGGGTGGTGTATAGCGAAGGCAACTACGACTATTACCTGGATAAAAAGCGTCGGGCAGCGGCTCCTCCGCCGGGACGCAGTGCCGCTCCCAAGCAGGCGACGGTAGCCGCTCCCACACCGCTACCTTCCCCTGCCCCGCCTGCGCCTAAAGTTCGAAAAATGAGCTTCAAAGAGCAGCAAGAATGGCAGGGAATCGAGGCGGCCATTTTGGCAGCGGACGAGAAAGTGTCTGTCTTGGAAGCCCGCTTGGTGAGTCCAGAGCTGCTGAAATCGGGTGGGGCTGCCATTAAGGAAGCGATGAAAGAACTGGAAGGGGCAAAAACCGAAGCCGCACGACTTTATAGTCGTTGGGAGGTATTGGATGCCTTGCGGTTGGCTGGGGGATGATTTGGAGCCTAAACCACGACTGCATCGTCACCGGACCGGGGGAACCTTCCACTTGCGCCGGCGGTTCTCTGAGTCGAAAGGTTGAGAGCATGAATTCGTCTGCACATCCGAACCTTTTTGACTCGCTCCAACTTGGAGCTTGGTCGCTTCCCAACCGCATCTTGATGGCCCCCCTCACCCGCTGCCGGGCAAGCGAGGGGCACGTTCCGAACGACCTCAACGCAGAGTATTACGGTCAGCGAGCGAGTGCCGGACTGATTATCAGCGAGGCCACGTCTGTCTCACCTCATGGTTACGGATACCCAAACACTCCGGGCATTCATACGGACGCACAGGTGGAAGGTTGGAAGAAGGTGGTTCAAACGGTCCATTCCAAAGGCGGCCGAATTGTCCTCCAGCTTTGGAATGTCGGGCGCATATCCCATCCCAAGTTTCAGCCGAATGGGGAATTGCCGATTGCACCATCGGCCATCGCGCCGCGCGGGAAGATTTTCACTGGAGCCGCGATGGAGGACTACGTCGTGCCCCGGGCGTTAGAACTGGGTGAGATTCCAGGCATCATCGCAGAATACGTCGCTGGAGCGGAAAAGGCGAAGGCCGCGGGCTTTGACGGGGTTGAAATTCATAACGCCAATGGCTATTTGCTCGATCAGTTTCTGCGTGATGGAACGAATCATCGGACCGACAGATACGGTGGAACTGTAACCAATCGGGCCCGGTTGACTTTGGAGGTAACCGAGGCGGTAGCGTCCGTTTGGGGTGGAAACCGGGTTGGAATCCGATTTTCACCGGGCGGTGTGTTCAATGACATGCACGATTCGAATCCGCTTGAGACCTTTGGATCCGTCTTGAGGGAACTCAATCGGTTTGGCCTAGCCTATGCTCACGTGACCCAGGTCACCGCACAGGACATCGCCCACGGGGCCAAGCCTGGGGTGGGGCCTCGCGAACTCAAAGGGGCTTTTGCCGGACCTATCGTCAGTGCGGGCGGATTTACATTGGAGTCAGGTAACCGAGCTCTGGCTGAAGGCTGGGCTGATGCCATTGCTTTTGGCGTTCCGTTCCTGTCCAACCCCGATCTGCCTGAGCGATTCCGACGTGCCGCTTCATTGAACACCCCGGATGAAACGACATTTTATGCGTCCGGGCCCAAGGGATATACCGATTATCCGAGCTTGGAGCGTTAAGTTCGCAGCTACGGGACCGCAATTGAAGTGTTGGAAATGGCCACGGGATCTATTCGAAGGTCCCGCAAACCAAAGGCCGAAGTATTTGCCAGGAATTTTAGCTTCCGCGCTCCATCCTGCCGCTTCGGTCCAAACCGTTGCCGATGCTCCTTAAAGACTTGGTCGACCCACGCCCGACTGCCAATCACGGCACCATCGGTAAAGTAGCGAACCCGACAACGGACATAATCGCCCCACGACAACTGGCCCTTCTTGGCGAATACTTCCCGAACCTTTTCAGGATCAATGCCCGGTCGGATAGTCGGTCCATCCGGTCCTTGAACCCCTTCGACCATCCCTTCCCCAAAGACCCAAAGGCGATACTTGGCCATGGCATCGGTCAGGTTCCCCTCTTCTCCTTCGCTCAAGTGGATGATGGCTCGGATACCTTCACGGGCGAGTCGTTTACCAGCTACTGATGCTGCGTAACCACTCCAACGATAATCCTTTGGGTCGGTTACCAGTGCGGCGCGGATCGGGTTCAGATCGATATAGGCCGCCACCTTGGCCAGGGAATCCCGTTTACCTTCAATCCACACGCTCTTGAAGCGTTCCTCCCACAGCGTGCCTTTGCGCTTGTTACAGCGGTTGTACCACTGGGTGAAGCGTTGCTTGACCAGCTTGAGATAGACGCTC
>CAILNN010000064.1 GCA_903835555.1 uncultured Verrucomicrobiota bacterium | reverse complement strand
TGGATTGATTTTCCGCCTGAATGAACTGCAAGCACGAAGGGCATCCTTTCAGCCAAATGCCAAAGGCGAGCGGCCTGGGAATCGGGGGTGCCACTGTCGAATTCAACAACGAGGAACCGCCGTTGGCCGACATTGTCCAAGCAACGGGGTGACCGACGTCCATCTTTGGTCGTTCCCATCGGCGTAGACATTGGGGACGGCACGATAAATGAAGATTCTGCCAGTCGTCCTCTCCATGCCCCGCGGGGAAGGGTCCGCGCATCAGCGGGCTTCCTGCGAGCGACGCAGAGGAATTGGTTCCCAGGAAAAGACTGATCGATGATACCCTCGGTCGATAGTGAAGCCAATCGGCAAGGAGACTCTGCTCGGAGATCGCCCAACCCGAACCCTCCAGCGACTATCGATGAGACCTTCGCTAGGTTGGTTGAGGGCCAACCGGAATTGGACTTGGATAGAACCTGCCCGGGGCGCCCAGGAATCCATGCGGTTTGGTAAGCAGTCCGGATTGCATCTCGAAATTCTGAATGGGAGACTGTCCGTCCGCAGTTTCGGCTTTTTTCTTCAAGAAAGTTGAAAGTGTCCGCCTCGCTAAAGCCGAAATTTCGACAGGAATTTGCCGCGCTCAGCAACCAACGGTGCACCCCACTTCCAGCCGGGGGACAAGGCTTTATCGATAGTGTCACTTTGCACCTCCTTCCGCAGCGGTCGGCCGATTGGCAGCCTTCTTAGATCGTTTGCGCTCTGCCCGCAGTGCCGCAGCTCGTCGTTTGAACTGGTCGGATTCGAGGTACGCCAGCACTTCGGATAGTTTATATCGCGGCCTTCCTCCGAGATCATGCTTGGGTACCCTATACCTCCACAAGGTGGTCGGACTGATTCCGGTTTCTCGACTTAGTTGGCGAAGTGTCAGCAATAGCGCCGACGTTTGCTGGCCCGGAAATGTTGGCTGTTGGTCAATTTGACCGTGAATTCCGTTCACGTCCGTGTTCACGCCTTCCGGAGAGGTATTCAGGGCAGCTAACAGTAGTGCCAAAACATTATTTGCTGCCAAAGGCGTCGATTTCACCTGCTGCAGAGTCTTTCCCATATACCCTTCTCTTTTTGGATAGTTTGCAGTTGATTTCACGGGATTGCTTTCGAGTTCAGATTCGCCCCCTGATTGGATCGAGACGGGTACTAAACCTATGCGAAGTGCGTCATTAACAATGTATTAAATGGTCCAACGATGTTGACTTTGGAAGGTGGATTCAGGCCCATCGGGCCTTGCTTTTGCAGATGGTTTGTGTTGCATCAATGGGTCATTGGCAGAGGAGGAAAAGTAGGAATAAGAGGGTTATCTCATTCGAATTCCACGCTGCTGCCAAGATTAGTGGTATCAAGATGGTTCGCAGAAGGGCTCGTCGGCAGCGGCGGTCGGTGAATATGATCCGGCCAAACGAGTGTCTTTCATGTTTGGGTAATTGAGGATATCCCTCATAGGTTTCGGGTGGGTTGGGATTCATATGATCGGTTGTTGAGCATTTCGGACGGGCGGGAAAAGATTCGTTCAGGTTGGACGCTGCCGATTTTCGCGGTTGGGTGCGGCGTATCGGGTGGCAGTTTGTAAAGTCCCAATTCTGTTGGGTGCCGAACGTCGCAATTTTTCCTGTTGCGGAGTATTTCCCCTCACACCTTTGTCTTCTTGGATAGTTTGCAATTGCTTCCACGCGGTTGCCTTCGAGTTTAGATGCCCACCGGTGGTGCAAGGACCTGAGCGATCCAAGTTGAACAGGAAATACGGGGCAGCGCCCGGATTGGACGGATTGATGCTGGGCATGACGAAAGTGCGTTCATCTTCTCACCAATCCCGCCGCGCCTAGTTCAAGAGCTAAGGCCTCGTTGCTGCGGTACGTTTTACCGACAGCTATCGCATCCAAATTTTTTACCCCGGTTGGCATTCGTCGTGTCCGGTAAATAGATTTCATCTTCACCTTCCCCCTCCACGCCTAGTTCATACGCTTGAACGAACTGCTCGGGTGTTGCACATGAGGTGCTTGCATCGAACTGAATTTTTACGGACGGTTTGGTGCCGATAGCAGGCGAAGGACCAGTTGGCCCATTCAGGAATCGGATTCCCTGGCTGACGCGAAAACCCCTTCAGGACGCGGCTGACAAGGCGGAATCTGTCCAACACATGCGCTATGGCCGGGATGCTGACGGCTGCACGAAAGCATTGGACCGCGACTGTACGAAGGAATTGGCTCGCCCCTCTAGCCGGCCAAATGTGACCTTCGACACCTGTGGACCAACCGCCACCGAAGGTCTTCATCAGCTATAGCCATGACTCACCAGCCCACGCTGATCGCGTGCTGGCTTTGGCTAGCCGCCTTCGTGGCGACGGGGTCGAGGCGATTCTCGACCAATTCGAGGAATTTGGTCCGCCCGAGGGTTGGCCAAGGTGGATGTCAAAACATCTGCGCGATGTCGACTTCGCGGTGATGGTTTGTACTGTGCGGTACTACCATTCCGGTTGGACTCCAAAGACATTTTCACCGACTCACTTGACCTGCTAGGGTCATTTCGTTTATTTCGATTGTATGGAAACGACACTGGCGTCAAGCCGAAGGTCACGATTGGACCCGGAGAGTTTTTCGGGTTCTGACCATGTTCTCCTAGGGCATCTTCACCGTGCCTTCAATGATTGTCGTCGTCCGGCACTGGTGAACGAGAACGGCGAGCGTATTGAACTGCCCAACGCGTTGTTTCGATGGATGGTTCAGGCCGTCGAACAGGTGCGTGCCGGTAAGGCGGTTTTCCTCATCCCTGAAAACGAACAACTGACGACCCAGGCCGCCGCAAACATGCTGGGCGTGTCCCGTCCACACTTGGTCAAAATGCTGGAGGCAGGCGAATTGCCGTTTGAAAAAGTCGGGACCCACCGCCGGATTCGCTTTGGCGACGTGGCTGCGTACATGCGAAAGCGGAGTGAACAACGTCGCGCGGCCCTGTCCAAACTGACGGCTGCGGTGGAAGCGGCGGGATTGTACGGTGACTAAAGGCTGCTGAATGGAAGCAGATTTCCCAGTCTTCCTGGACGCGTGTGTGCTCGCCAACCACGCGGTTACCGACCTCCTTCTCCGTGTCGCCGACGGTCCGCGGCTGTTCTGCCCGCATTGGACAGAAAAGGTGCTGGAAGAAACGCGGCGGACTCTTCTAGCTGACCTTTCCTGGCCCCAAGATTTGGTGGACTACCGGGAAAGCGAGATGCGGCAACACTTTCCCGAGGCGATGATCAGCGGGTTTGAACCTCTGATTGAACGGATGACCAATTCTCCAGAGGACCGACACGTGCTCGCTGGCGCAGTTTGGGGCAACTGCGGCGCTCTTTCGACTTTTAACCTGCGAGACTTTCCGGAAGTTGCCTTGGCTCCCTGGGAAGTGGAAGCCGTTCATCCGGGGGAACTCCTCTGCGACCTCTATGATCTCAATGAGTCTGCGGTGCTGGCACAGCTCTATGGAATCGCGAAGGACCGAAACCGCACTCTTGCTGCGGTGTTGACGACCCTCAATCGGTTCGTCCCGAACTTTGTCGGCGAAGTAACAGATCGATTGGGGCTTGAAATGGATCTGTCCAAATGACCGTAGGCTGTTCTGTCCGATTTTCCGGCGAATCAAATGTGGTCAAGTAGCCGCAGCAGTTCGGATCGGTTCCGTTCCCAGGTCCGTGAGGTCATCTCCTCAAGGATGGCCCGCATCTGCTCCCGGGGCGACGGGGCGGCCCCTTCCGACAACATCTGGGGCATGGCGGTCATCAGGGCTTTGCGAAAATCATCCCGGCCCGGTCGGAAGTAGTGTTTGAGGACCACTGCCGTTGTCCGGTGACCGGTGACCCGCTATCCTATCGTGATGGCCCAGAGGTTCAGCTCCAATGGCAGAAATTAGCGCTTTCGTTTGGCGACTGACTGACTGACCGCCCAAAGCCCGAGACAGGCAGCAACCAGAACTGCTGCCTTGGTCGGTTCCGGCACTGCCGTTGGAGCCGGCAGTATTTTAAGTGATCCGATATGCGTCTGGCCACCTGTGTACTCGATGATTCCAAAGGAGATGTGACCGATGTGTGTCAGATCGACCGAATGAGCCGGGTCATCCAGTTCCAACAACGACAATGGAAAATCCACGTGCCCGTCGGTAATCGGCTGGGTTACATTAAAGGAAAGGCTCTCTCCATGCTCACTTTGGTCAGTGATTCCCAAGTAAACAAAAATGCGGTTTTCCGTCGTAACGTTTTCCAGGCGGAACGCCGAGAAACGCCCTAAATCGAGGCTGAATCCCGTTGGATAACCAGAATCCCCGTAGGACGCACCACCCCACCCCCAAGTGCCCGGAGACACATCCAATGAAAATCCGGGTGCTCCGTTGTTTACGGCTACAGTCGCTGAGGAGATTGGGGGAGGGTCGGTCGTGACCACGAATAGTCGGCGTGATCCTCCGGGGACTCCCGCAATCGATACGGTGGAACTGTTATACCCACCGGTCGTTCCCACGGACAGCATGGTCGTAATCGACTGGCCGCCCGCCGGTTGATCAAAAGGGTCTACAACAACGATTTGGGCGAACGCTGAGGGGTCTGCGGCAAGCGCACAGAAGGTTGCTAGGAGCTTCGCTTGCCACTGCCGGTGTAGATTCATTTTTGAATAGTCCACGCCGCGCTGGAAGCTCGCTATGCGGATTTCACCCCATTCTCTTTTGCAGACTGTATAGAAAATCGAATTGGGTGGAAGGAAATCGCCGACTGGAGGCGTATCAACGAAATGGGTTTACCCTGAGGGGTTTTGGCGCGCAAAATAGGATTAGGATGCATTCCGCCGGTTCGACTCCGCTCCAGATGTGACCTAATTTGATCATACCGAAGGCGTGAACATCTTGGCTTGTGAAAACAAGCCGACCGCATTTACGGGGTTGTTGCTCGGCCATTTGAAGTCAAATACCCGCCACCAGCTCCATCAACCGCTTCCTATCCTCCCGCCACGTTTCTGCCGTCATCTCCTCAAGGATGGTCCGCATCTGATCCCGGGGCGACGGGGCAGCACCTTCCGACAGCATCTGGGGCATGGCGGTCATCAGGGCTTTACGGAAATCATCCCGGCCCGGTCGGAAGTAGTGTTTGAGGACCACCGCCGTTGTCCTGTGACCGGTGACCCTCTGGACGACCTCGAGGGGGACCCCGGCAGCCAGGGCGACCGTGATCCAGGTCACCCGAAAGCTGTGGAAATCGTGGACCGACGCCCGACGACGTCCCGTTTCCCGTTCCACCTGGAGGTCACTGACGGTCAATGCCCGTTTCTTGCTCCGGAGGACGGTGCAACCCAATTCCCGTTCCAGTTCGTTGAGGTAGTTGGACACCGTCCCTCGACTGCATTCGGTTTTGGCCATGACTTCCTCTAGGCTTGCCCCATCGATATAGGTCAGGAAGACCGCCCGCATTTTCTCAGCCCGGCCCTTGTTGGCTAGAGCATCGATGTAGGCCAACCCGCGTTCACGGACTTCGGTCGGCGAAAGCGCCTTTTTGCTACCTCCGCTTGCCGCCAAATCCAGCGCTTTGGCTAAAACCTGTTTGACTCGCCAGGTGATTCCGTCGGGGTTGTTGTTGTACATCTCCGCCGCTGCGGGAAAGCAGTACGGACTTTTGACACTGACTGCCCGGGCTTTTCTGATTTCCTCGGCCAACAACGGGAATATCGGGATGTCGGCCATTTCCCCCGTCTTGGCGGTCTTCACCCGCAAGAACCCTTCCTCCAGATTGACGTCATCCCACTTCAACAGGCAACAGTCGCCCCGCCGCATCGCGGTGTGGATGCCGGTCACGATGATGGGCCGGATGAAGTCGTCCTCTGCGCATACCTCTAAGATGGCCTTTAGTTCCTCTACCGTGAACGGTTCCCGGTTGACCGTATCAGAGGCTTTGGTCACCAGACCGTGGAAGGGATTGCTTCCTTCATTCAGGTGGGGATGGAGATGTTTGAAGGTGGCCCGCAATAGCTTCAGGATGTCGTTCCAGGTTTTGGGGGAAACCCCGCGTTCCATTTCCGCCGCTAGAAATGCCTTTGCGGTGGCGGGTTTCACACCCACATACTCCGTGGCGTCGGGCTGCTCTTTGGCAACGAATTCAGCGAACCGCTTGAGGGTAACCTTGCACTGGGTCGCGTATCGGGCGTCCGGGGCCTTCCGCCGGGGAATCTCGTCCCAGTGCTGGGCCAGGTCCGCCAGTTTGGGGAAGGCAGCCTTTTTGCCCGTCTTCATCTCGGCCAGGTTTTGGAGGGTCCGTTGGCCGGTCCGGTCTTCCACCACTTCCTTGGCGATCCGGTCATGAGCGGCCAGAGCCCGCCCGCGAGACCGTTCGAACTCATCGTCCCCTGTATCCGACACGGAACGGGGTCGCTGGCCCTCGACGACCACGCCGAGATTGATGAGTTTTCGGTGTCTATTGGACCTGAACCCCGCGTACCACCATTTGCTAGACCGACGTAAAATCAGAGCCATAAATGCCTTGGATGCAACCGTTTGAAACGCTGTGCAACACTCTAATACGTCTCCAACGCAAAAGGAAACAAATGTGCAATAAACACTCTATTTTCTATCTAAGTCGCTGATTCGCAGGAGTGCAGCCTTAGGCTCATAACCTGAAGGTCGTGGGTTCAAATCCCGCCCCCGCAACCAATTTTCCGGGGCTGCATTTCCGCAGCCCCTTTTTGGTTTATGGGCTCTACGATTTCGGACAGAACCTATTCTGTCTATATCCTCCGGAATCCTCTCGGAGCCCACTATATTGGCCTAACCTCAGATGTCGAAACCCGTGTGGCTCAGCATAATACGGGGGAATCGAAATGGACCGCTGCCCGAAGACCTTGGACCTTGATTTGGGTCAAATCGAACCTCTCATTGAGTGACGCACGGCGGCTAGAAAATCTGTTGAAGCGCCAAAAAGGCGGCACTGGATTTTATCGGATCACGGGACTTGAACCGCCCGTTTTGGAGGGCTCGTCAGGCTCATAATCCCGCAGGTGCGGGATCGTGGGTTCAAATCCCGCCCCCGCAACCAATTTCAAGGGTTTACGTACGCGTAAGCCCTTTTTCTTTAGCAATTTAGGTCACTTTTCTCCCTATGGCTCCCTACAGCCGGGAGCCCCCCAAGACCCCTGCAATACCCTGCAATTGTGTGCAACACTGGGAGAGGTTTGGAAACTTTGGTGCACTAAATCGATGAAATCGTGGGCCTGAAAGCCGCAGGTTCAAGTTTGGGAATAGGGAAAAAGTAAAACCCGTGGTGCAATTTAGATCACCATTCCGATCTCCAGAATTTCGGTAAAATGTGCCAATTAGAACCGCGAGCAAAGCGGTAGGAAATCACAGTTTCGACTGATCCAGCCGGGGCCTAGATGACAGCAGCGATTTAGGTCTGCAGGTGTAGGTATCGGGCTGAAAATGATAACGGCTTAACCGTACCAAGCGGCGAGAGTTTCTCGGATAACATCGAAATCGTTGTTCTCCCATTTATCGATGACAGCCTGAGATCCCCAGCTTTCATTGGTTTGGAAGTACTCGGAGAAGGTGGACTGTGCATCTTTAAAAACCTGTGTATCACGCACAGACGCGAGGATGAAATCCGCTGAATCCCTTTCCTCCAGGGTCATCATGGCTACAACACGGCAAACATCTTCCGCATGCTTTTGCGCCTGTCGCCTCTCCTTCGGTCGGTTTTCAGCCAAGGACGACGCGTTCTCCGACCTCTGGTGCCGTTCACGGGTTGCAATCAACTTCATCAACGTCAGCGTCACCGGATTGGGCAGTAGAATTTCCACGCCACTGTGGATAAACGAAAATGGATGAAATTCAGAACCGGCAGCCTCCGCATTTTCGCGTCCGTGAATTCCGAATTCGCCAAGTGAAGGCTTCGGCTTCACCCGCTTACCTTCCAGCCGCAAATCGTCACGCTTCTCCTTGGGTGATGGAGCGTGGAATTCCAGAATCACGCTCTGGTCTTCGCCGATCTTTTTTTCAAACTGCCATAGCTTAATTTTGAAGACGAAGCCGTGCTCAATGAGAGCATCATGGAATTGTCGCTGTTGCTCACTAGAGGCGATCACGTCCAAGCTCGCGAGGATATCGAAATCCTTTGTCACCCGGGGTGTCTGATTTTTCCAGCGCTCGATCGGGACCACTGTCCGGACCTCATTCACAACCAGCTCCTCTTCTCGCTGTGTGGCGGTGGTATCACCGGTTTCAGGGCCGAGGAAGGACAATTGCGATAACAGCCATTGCTGCTTTAGGAACAAACCATATCCTCCCACCAGCAAGAGATCGGGAGCGATCCGTTGCAGGTCTTTCCAGAGTGGCGCAAAATGCGGCCACAATTTGTCCGTTGCCTCGTCACTCATCGCCTTGCCTCCTTGAGTATCTGCTCACGCAAATCTTTCGCCGCATCCTGTTGGCGGGCGTCTCCGGATTGAAGTTCCAACCATGTTTGTAAACGACTGGCCCATCGAATTCCCTTTTCATCCGTCTCGTTGCCAAAAAAGAATCCCGCCTCATCCGTCTCTACCAATTCCACATCGGCAAAATTCGGCACCGACTCCGGCCTGCCGCCAAGCTGCGTCAACGCCAGTGGCAGGCTCGAAACAGCGATGCGTCGGGGACCGCCCTGTGAAAACAGGGTGTACCGGGTCACAGAGCTTTCACCGGTCACTGCCCACCTGAGCAACGGGTGCGTCGATAATGCACCTGCCCAATCCATCCCTTTCGGTAATCGCAGCGCCTGACTTGATCGCACAGAAGGCTTTCGCCACTCGCGGCCAAGCCTGTCGAGCAGGCGCAGCGGTTCGTTCACCAGGATGACTCCCGCGCTCTTCGAAACAACCAAATCCTCCCTCATCGCTTGGACCGCCTTGGATACTTGTGGCAGCGACAAGGCAGCTCCTGCCGATTGGATCGCCGCCGCTAATTCCGAGAGCGAATCCCATTTCGGGCACCGCAAAAGCATCCGCGCTGCCATCGCCGAGCGTCCTCGATAGGGGTTGTTCAGCGGTCGTGAATCGCGATAGTGGTTCGGTGCGCCGGTGCGCACCACGCAAAGTCGCCCCGGCACGAGCACGACACCATTACCGCATAAATCCACTCCACTCACACCCTGCTGATCTAATTCTTCGAGCCGTTCTTTCGACAAAAATGGCACTTGAATCATTGGCTGTTCCCCGGGTTGCGCAGCAGCCCTTGCTTGTGCTATCGCCAACTGGATCGTTTGTGGCGTCGATCTTGCCTTTGATTCAACGACAAAACGAAATCCCTCCGGTTCGCCAGGTAATGCCAGTTCTATCCGAGCATCCGCCATCCGGGCACCCGCCTTTTCCCTGCCGGTCAACACCGTGCAAGATTTCACTCGCAAAGGCGGCAGCAACACCCTTCCCACTTCAAAGCGAGAGAGCATCATCATCTCACTGATTTGCTGGATTTTCTCCATTTCCCAAGCGGGAAAATAATCACTTTCAAGAAATTTGCTAGATGTTTTCTTGAATTAAATTGTTTTCCTATGTGGGAAAATGCCATTTTTAATTAAATCATGGCAGACAAACTCAGAATCTACCGGTCCATGCTTTTGGAGGATAGCCTGTCGGAGCCGTACAGTCTGCCGGCAATTGGCGGCATTCCACGTCGTTCCCATTTCGCCGCACCCGCTCGCCATTCCCCATTTCCCACAAGACGCCGCCTCTGGTCCGCTGTAACCTCCCTCGTCCATGCTGCCCTATGCTCCAGGGTCCCGGGTTCTTGTTCGGGATGAAGAATGGCTCGTCCGGCGGGTCGATCCCTCCAGTGATGGCGGTTTCCTGCTTTCCTGTGACGGGGTGTCCGAACTGGTCCGGGGACGATCCACCCAGTTCCTGACCGAGTTGGAGGACCAAATCGACGTCCTCGATCCCGCTCTGACCCAACTGGTTCCAGATACCAGTTCCCATTTCAATCACACTTTCCTCTACCTCGAAGCCCAGTTGCGGCGCAGCACCCCCAATGACGACCGGATTCACCTGGGTCACCGGGCGGTCATGAATCTTGTCCCCTACCAGCTGGACCCCGCCCTTCAGGCCCTCCGGCAGCCCCGACAACGCATTCTCATCGCCGATGCGGTGGGTCTCGGCAAAACCCTGGA
>CAILNN010000063.1 GCA_903835555.1 uncultured Verrucomicrobiota bacterium | reverse complement strand
GGTTATGGCTGCGGATGGACCATAGACCGTTTGGGAGGGGCGCGTGAGATCAGCCATGGCGGTGAGCTGGCCGGGTTTGGTGCCTACCTGCTGAGGTTGCCGGAAAAGAACCTTACTGTGGTAGTGCTTCTAAACTGCGTCCCCCACCTGCCCGGCCTACAACAATGGAGTCTGGCCCGAGAGATCGCGCGCCTCGCGCTCGGTCCGGAACTGCGGCAGGAAGCAACGACCATCGCTCCCTTCGTCCCGCCCTCCAGCGTGCTGAAGGAGATCACAGGCCGGTATGATATGGGGCAAGGTGTGCTTCTTGCCGTGACGCTAGAAGGCGAGCGGGTATTTATGGAGATATCCGGTCGTCCGCGTTTCGAGATTCTACCCCGATCAGATCGAACCTTCACCGTGAAATCCGGGGAAGCCGAGGCGACCTTTGTACGGAATGCCATGGGCCAGGTGGGCAAGGTCATATTAAAGCAGGCTGGCGAACGGATCGACGCTCCCAAGCTGGCCGAGTGACGGATAGACGCGACGCTGACGGCTCCACCTGATGTCGATTATCCGTGTCTGCATAGACCTCCAGAGTGACCGGCATCGGGCGGATGATTTGAACGAGTGGCAACAACGCAGCCACAGGATTCACCGGCCATCGGTGCGCAACGCTTTTTTGAATGCGAGCAACGTTTCCGGACTGACGTGGTGTTCAATTCCCTCGGCATCCATTTCCGCCACCCGTTGCGAGACCCCAAGAGAAAGGAGAAATGCCACGATTGTTTCGTGTCGGCTCTTGCACGCCACGGCCAGTTCGCGCCCACGCTCGGTCAAGAAGATGGCGCGATAGGGCTGGGATGTGACCAGACCGTTCTTTTGCAGGCGGTCAATGGTGCGACTCACGGTGACATGGGTGACGCCAAGTCGCTGAGCAAGATCAACAACACGTGCCTCACCCGTTTCTGTGATTAGGTCCGCAATGGCTTCCGCGTAGTCTTCCGCGATCTCCTGGGCATGTTCCCGGCGGGTTTGCGACAGGTATTCCGCTTGTTGCTTTGTGTCTGTAGACCGGGGAAATGTGGGAGGTTTTCCTTTCGCGGACGCCATAGATTATTTTTGAGCTGACCAAAAATCGTGTTGCAAGTCGAGCCGCATAATGTAGCTTTTGCTACATCTTGACTATATGGCAACAAAATGAGTTTGTAGCTACACTGGGACCGAATGTCTGTCGGTGCCGTTTTGGGGTACTACTTCTATCGTTTGGCTGCCTACCGGTTTGTGCCCAAGATCCGCCGGACGCTGAGGCCGCAATTATTCCTGCAATAGCGGACTTTCAGACATGGAATTGGCACGCTCAGAACACCGCCGTTTTGCAGGGTGATCCAGCATTTCCGGCCATATATTCCGGTCCGCAAAGCTTGATCAATCGAGGCGAGATTCAAGAGACCGTAACCTTCGACCTTATTGCGGGCGCACGGCTGTGGCCCGGCGCAGAAGCGCATGCCGATTTTCTGACATGGTGGGGGCACGGCCTGAGCAAGACCCTTGGGATCGAGGCATTCCCCAATGGGGACGCGTACAAAGCCGGTGCCGGAACTCCGAACTACACGTTTGCCCGGCTATTCGTGCGCCAAACGGTCGGCTTGGGAGGGGATAAAGAAATCGTTCCCGAGGATGCGCTCACTTTAGCCGGTCAGCGGGATGTTTCGCGACTCACTTTCACCTTGGGGAGATTTACGCCGCTCGATATTTGCGACCAGAATACCTACGCCCACGACCCTCACACCCAGTTTTTCAATTGGGCTGCGATGGCTAAACTTGCCTGGGATTACGGCCAAGATACTGTGGGATACACAACTGGACTGGCGATTGAATTGAACCAAAATGACTGGGCAATTCGGGGGGGATTTTTCCAAATGCCGCGTGATAAGAATGGTTTTACCGGTGACGACCAAGTATTCATGTGGCCCCGCAGGGGTGCATTCGGCCCTTTCTTAACTTCATGGGGTTCGATGATCGAGTTTGAGAAGCGGTATCACATCGGATTACACCCAGGTGCACTTCGGTTCCTTGCATGGCTCGATGAAGCCAACTTCGCAAGCTACAATGCGGCGACCGAAATACTCGTGGACAACGGACCCGGAACTGACATTTCTTCGGCTCGCGCCCATCGTCTAAAGGCGGGACTTGGTTTTAACTGGGAGCAGGAACTTGCCCGTGGCTTAGGTACATTTGCCCGATTGGGGTGGAACGATGGTCACTCCGAAACCTGGACCTTCACGGATGTCAACCGAACAGCATCCGTAGGTATCAGCATCAACGGCACACAGTGGCAACGGCCCAAGGACACGGTTGGTTTTGCGGTGGTGGTCAGCGGCATTTCACAGACTAACCAACGATTCTTGGAGTCCGGTGGAACCGACATTCTCGATGGCGACGGTGCGCTTCGGTATGGCTGGGAACAGGTCCTGGAAACCTATTACGATTTCCGAATCTGGAATGGTGTTCACGGTGCGCTTGATTACCAGTTCGTCGCGAACCCTGCATTTAATCGAGACCGCGGGCCGGTTTCAGTATTCGGCGCAAGAATCCATTGGGAATATTGAGGGAAGGCGCATAGTGAGTGCTGTGGCGAGAGATAAAATGCTCTCCTTAGAATAGGTGTTCATAACTTTTGTTATCTTCCTCGTATAGAGATTAAACTGGTTAGCACTACCATTCCGGCCAACCATTGTAGATGCAATTCTATGGAAATATACATTCCCATCCAAATGCCCGCGAATCCCATGGCGGTATAGTATGGAGCGTTTTTATCTTCTATTACTTTCAAATCTTGGTCTCCAGGTCCATTGACTTGCTGCGAAACGAGAATGGGGGCGCATTGCCCGCACGACGAGCGTCCCTCCGCTCTATGCCGACACTGGATTCAACTGAATATCCCTCAAGCCAAACACCGGCTCACCCGCCAAAAATCTAAACTTTCGTGCCCCATCCTTTCGCTTCGGTCCGAACCGCTGGCGATGCTGCTCAAAGACTTGGTCTACCCAAGCCCGACTGCCAATCACAGCTCCATCAGTAAAGTAGCGAACCCGACAGCGGACATAATCGCCCCAAGACAACTGGCCCTTCTTGGCGAATACTTCCCGAACCTTTTCAGGATCAATACCCGGTCGGATAGTCGGCCCATCCGGTCCTTCAACCCCTTCGACCATCCCTTCCCCGAAAACCCACATCCGGTACTTGGCCATGGCGTCGGTCAAGTTCCCCTCCTCTCCTTCACTCAGGTGAATGATGGCGCGGATACCTTCACGAGCTAGACGTTTGCCTGCCACCGCAGCCGCGTAACCACTCCAACGATAATCCTTTGGGTCAGAAACGAGAGCTGCGCGAATCGGGTTCAAGTCGATATAGGCCGCCACCTTGGCGAGAGAATCTCGTTTACCTTCAATCCACACGCTCTTGAAGCGTTCCTCCCATAGCGTGCCTTTGCGCTTGTTGCAGCGGTTGTACCACTGGGTGAAGCGTTGCTTGACCAGCTTGAGATAAACACTCAAGTCCCACATCTGGGCGTACAATCCATCCCGCCACGCTTGTCGTTGTTCTTCGGTCATTATCTC
>CAILNN010000062.1 GCA_903835555.1 uncultured Verrucomicrobiota bacterium | reverse complement strand
TGTGCTAGTGCTATCTCGTTCCCTCGTAAAACACCTCCGTGTGGTGGTGTTGGCGGGCTTGGGCGGTGCAAACCGTGTGTCACCCCCAAGCCCGCTCTGCCTTTACCTGTTTTGGCGTTACTTTCTTCGTGGAGTGCGCCAGCCCTCTGGCGCTTTGAAATTGGCCGTGGGTCGTACGGCAACCTAAGTTCATTGGCGCGATCTTCCAATCCCAAGGCCAAAAGCGGTAGAGGACAACCGCAGCCCAAGACGCTGCCGCGCGTTACCGAGGTACTGGAGGTCCGCAAGCGCTTTGGCTCGTTGATAACGGGTGAGCTTACAGCTTTCCTAAAATCCGTTTGAAGAACTCCAACAGGCCATTCTCATTTAGCAGAACGCCATAGGAAACAGAAACCACCCACCCTAAGGCAGGGTCGTGACCTTCAGATCATCGAATCGTATGGGCGTGCCAGCATAAGGCATGCCCCACGCCCCGCATTTGCCAGCCGGAAGTATCTCCGCATCCGCCAGGCGGATGGTCGGTTCCTTGGGTTCCGAACTCCCGGCACTCCAGACCTTGCCTTCTACTGTCCCGGTTGCTCCTGTTCCCTTTCGAATCAACAAGCGCAATTCCGTCCATTCCCCCGATTTCCAGTCAAACGGTGCGGTCGCCACCGCCGTCTCTCCCTTGAACAACTCCACCTGTTTCTTTGCCGGGGTCACCTGCAACCGATAACCGCTGGCCCCCGAAACTCCCACCGCAAATGTGGAAAACTTCCGACCCTGCTTGGTCGTGGAAATACGGGCCACCACCTGCACGCCCGACGATTCGCTCGGCCCAAACAAGAAGCCGTAACTCTCCAGCGGTGCCCCCGGTAGCTCCAGCCACCGGTTCGTTCCTTCTTGCTTCACCGCAAATTGGCCGTCCAATACCAGCAGTTCGTCGGGAACCGATCCAGCTTCACTCTTCGAGAAATCCTGACTGTACAGGACCTTGGGTTCATCTGCGATGAGTCCGTGGAATAAGCCGAGGAACAAAGTCAGTCCGAGTACGCGCTTCATTCCTTGATTCTAGGCAACCGAAGCACCGATCGCAATCGGGGGAACTGGCGCTTTCTGCATGTTTGAAGGATACTGCCTCGAATGCGTTTCTTGATCGCCATCACCGGTGCCAGTGGATCGCTCTATGCACAGAGGTTGCTGGACAACCTCGACCCCGCCCAACATGAGGTGCATGTCATCTTTAGCGCCTATGCCTCGGCGGTGCTCGCCGAGGAATTGCCCGAGGGTTTGAAACTCCGCCCGGGGGTCGAATTGCATTCCACGCGCTCCATGAATCTCCCCTTTGCCAGCGGGTCCAACCCGCCCGATGCCATGGTGATAATCCCCTGTAGTATGGGCACGATGGGGCGGATTGCTCACGGCTTGAGCTCGGATGCCCTCCTCCGCTGCGCCGATGTCATGCTCAAAGAACGGCGGAAGCTCATCTTGGTGCCTCGTGAAACCCCCCTCTCTCTCATTCATTTGCGCAATTTTGAACTCTTGCTCCTGGCCGGTGCCACGCTTCTCCCGGCCAATCCATCCTTTTATTCACGTCCGCAATCCGTTGAGGCCGTGGTCGATACCGTTGTCTCGCGTGTGCTGGACCACATGGAAGTCTCTCACCGCCTGGTTTCCCGCTGGCAGGAAGAACCCGAATGACCGCAGTTTCCTCGTATATCTCGTCCAATCTCACCGTGATCATCCTGCTTAGGAAATGGGCGTCTTTCGTCCGCATTAGCCACACCGTTTTTGCCCTTCCCTTTGCCCTCGCCTCCATGCTGGTCGCAGCCCGTGAGCATCGTGGATGGCCGGGAATCGCCATCTTCTCGTGGATATTGGTCGCCATGGTGTCGGCACGGACTTGTGCCATGGCCTTTAATCGAATTGTCGACCGTCGGTTCGATGCGCTGAATCCACGCACCTCCCAACGCCATCTGGTGACCGGTCAGATTGGGCTCCCCAGCGCCATCACTCTCTGTCTGCTAAGTGCCATTGGATTTTTTGTGGCGACTTGGGCACTGAACCCACTCTGCTTTTGGCTCTCCCCGATTGCCTTGATCGTGGTTTGCTTTTATTCGCTGACTAAGCGCTTCACCGATTATACCCACGTCTGGCTCGGCATCGCCCTGGGCATTGCTCCGCTGGGTGCTTGGCTCGCCGTTCGGGGGCAGTTGGATTTCCTCGCGCCGGGCTCCGTTGGCGTTTCCTGGACGGCCATCCGCGGAGGTTTCCTTGTACCGCTGACTCTGGCCTGCGCTGTTGTGCTTTGGTTATTTGGCTTCGATCTCATCTATTCGACTCAGGACTATGAGTTTGATCGGACTCACGGACTCCACTCGCTGGTCGTTCGATGGGGCCCCAAGAATGCCCTCACCATGGCTTTCCTCGCCCACTTACTCATGTGGAGTGTTCTCGTCCTCTTTGGCGTTTTGAATCTGTTTCGCCTCGCCTACTGGCTAGGATTGGTGGTCATTCTCGGATTGCTGGTCGCCGAACACATCCTCGCCCGCCGACGTGATGTCCGCTCCATCAATATCGCCTTTTTTAAGCTCAATGCCGTGATCAGTCTCCTTTTCCTCGCCATTGTCGCGGTCGAGGTCGTTTTTCCCTGGTTCAAGTTGCGATGGTATTGATTCGGTAAAAAGTTGCCAATTTATAAGTGATGGACTCGGGGCGCCGGACCTCGCGCTTCGAGTGATGGTGTGGATGAAAAAAGTTGGCTCCACTCGACGTAGCGCAGGCTTTCCAGCCTGCCGTACCGCAGGTCTCCAGACCTGCTAGGCGGTCCGTTTTTTAACGTATCGGGGGCCACCCCACTTCCACGAGGTCAGGACTCCTAAGACTCATCAACCTGCCCGCTTGCCGGCCTTGCCACTTCCAAGCCGTACAGGGTGCAGCGCAACCGGCTTGGGTGGGTCTCCTTCTCTCACTTCATAGAAGCGGTCCAACTCCAGGTGCTCCAACGTTTGTCGTGTGTCCGACCCAGGCCATCGAATTTGGACCGATTGAATCGAAACCGCATCGCCCAAACCGACTTCCAATCGGAACGGATTGGACCCGAAACTTCCCCCGCTGCTGACCGTCCGGTGGATTTCGCGAGGACCGTTGGGCGTCATCACGTTGAACTGTACCCGGGCTCCCACCGCCGCACGATTGGCCTTCACACCCACCAATCTCAGCTTGATCCAGTGGTTGGTATTCCCCGGATTCTCAAATAACGCGTTGCGGGCAAAATCACCCGAGTAAGCTCCTCCTAGCGAAATGTACACGTCTTGGTCTCCATCGTCGTCCAAGTCCGCAAAGGCAATGCCGTGTCCCTTTTGGATGTGACCCGTTCCTGTCGCCGTCGTGACATCTTGAAAAAACCTTCCTTCGGCATTTCGATACATCCGCTTTGGGATAAGCGTCCGAAAATCCGGATCACCCGTTCCGCAGTAAAAATCGAGCCATCCGTCGTTATCCAGGTCGCCGTAATTGGCCGACATTGAGTGGCAAATCCGGTGCAGGTGGACCTGTGTCGTGACGTCGGAAAAAGTTCCGTTATGCAGGTTATGATAGACCTTCGGCTTTACTCCAGGATTTGCCATTCCCAGATAGTCCGCCGCCACATCCCCCAATCCATGGGGCAAGAGATACCCAAACTGGACCAAGTCCTCCCAGCCATCATTGTCATAATCAAAAAAGAAGGTCGCGAATCCCGGTTCATGCGTGGTGATGCCAGCCGCCAGGGTGGCGTCTGAAAAGTGCCAGGTGCCATTCGCATCGGGCCCATCATTGTGGAGCAAGAGCATCGGCCCGGTACGTCGAAGGGATAGAAATAGATCGGGGCGGCCATCATTATCGTAGTCTGCGCAGGCCACCCCTTTGACAAAATCCGCAATCCGAATTCCAGATGCCACCGAGCACTCGGTAAACGTGCCGTCGCGGTTGTTATGATAGAGTTCACACGGATCGGGGTCCGCTGCATCGGTCGATTCATTTCCCACGAAAAGGTCCAACCAACCATCCCCATCAAAATCGAACCACCTGGACGTTTGGGTCGGGTGAAAACTCAACAAACCCGCCTCCACCGTCACGTCCGTGAATGTTCCATCCCGGTTATTCCGCAGCAGCGACTTGGGCAGACGTCCACCTTTTCCATTCCATCCACCTCGCAGCAACCAGATATCCAGCCATCCGTCGTTGTTGTAATCCGTCTGCTGGATATTGAGCGCACCCACTTCCCCCACCAGCCCGGCTTCGCTGGTCCGTTCGACAAACGTACCGTCACCTTGATTGTGGAAATAGCGCAACTGGCCGCGCGCGTCCCAGGAAGAGATGATCACATCCAACAGCCCGTCATTGTCGAAATCATCAATGATGACCCCTCCGGCCAGATCGTTGACGTCCATTCCAACCTGCTCTCCAATCTCTCGAAAGCGCGGTAGATCATATTCTGAAGCAAACGCAGTCGGCGGTATTAAATATCGAGGATCAACCTGAGCCGGATATTCCCCCAGCGTCATGTGAGCCAGATTCAACAACCAACGGGTGCCAAGGTCTTGTGGGCTTTCTTTCAGCAACGTCGTGAATTGAGCCAACGCTCCACGCGATCCCCTCGGAAGCAAATGCCGCGCATTCGGGCTCAATGGAAATAGGCAGGAATCCGCATTGTGGGTTAAAAGGCAATTCTCCTGTTCTCCAAGGCGAAGATAGGCCATGCCCTTCCGTGAACGAATCTCCCGCGCTGTGCGCACATCAAACTGGCCCCCGTCCCCGGCTGCCGTGAATTCAAGGGCCGCAAGCGTGTTTAACGCATCATCTGGATGCCCCGAATTCAATTGCTGTAACGACAATTGAAACTCCGTCTTCAGGACCTCCGGCAGTGAGGTCGCCGTCTTTAACCTAGCTTCCAGATCTAGTACCGCCCGATCATTGAGGAACTCCATCGACGACGGCTGCGGATGGGCATAGAGGGCCTGCAGCCTCTCGGCCATCGCCCGAGTCGACGGCGCGGGATTTCCCGCTGCCAAGACTGTCGGCAGTGTTTCCGACGCACGACAAATCGGATCGAGGACGATGGGCTCAGGACGTACCCCCGGAGATTTGCCCACAGTAGTTGCCTGTTCTTGGCCGACAACCAGGCAGAAGGCCAGACGAAGCACTTGCAGTCCCATCCAAGTCTTTTTGGAGGGCGGATTCATTGGCGCAAAACGTCGGATGGCATCCTGTCAACCTGCCGAACGGCGTTCATCTGTCAATCGATCGGAGCTCATGCAGGTATATTGTGTCTGCAATGCATTTGAGATGGCGGAAATGATCGCAATTCGATGGCTTGGCTTCTCGTTTCCGGTGGGGACAGTTGTAAAGCGTTGGAAATCAACGGTATTATTGATTGGCACGAAAGATGATTAACCTATGATTGTAGCGAAAGTGCTCGTCAGAATAAAATCTCGGGTTCATTCGCGATTTCGAGTTGCAGGGTCAGGTGTGTTAGATTGTAGGGGTTTGTTTCATGTTTCCCCGGTCAGCCTTGGGTGAGGTTGGCCGGGGTTTTTTTGTGACATGCGGATGCTGAAGAATAGGATAGAGTCTTTCGTCTCGTGACCAGTACTTCTATGAAATTCACATTTTGGCGGTTTGCGGCGGTTTTTTCGACCCTGTCCTTTAGTTCGTCTCTCTTCGGCGCTGAGGGGGATTACTTGGATGGTCCGCCACCAATCACCGTCACTGCACGCAGTCGCTATATCGGCGATTCACAATTGAGTCATACCGATACCAAGGTGACCTGGGAATCCGGTGGCATCGGAGCCCAAATTCCATTTCCTATTGTCGGGGATCTTTCCGGCAGCTTTGGCGTGTCGGTCGATTACTTTGCTGCTGATTTCAAGAATTTTTCCAGTTTCATTCCCAATACCGCCAGCCCGCTCAAGCACGGCTATGAGGTTCGTGCCAACCCTGGCCTCCATTACCATTATTCCGAAAAGTGGGACTTTTTCGGTTCCGCCTCCTGGCAGGCGGATGCAGCTGACGGTGCGTCAATCGATCGCTCCTCGATGTGGGGCGGAGCCGCCGGTGCAGCTTACCAGATACGGACCAACCTGAACCTGGCATTTGGATTCGCCGGTGCCACCCGATTGGGTTACGCCAATACCTATGCGCCATTTGTAGGAGTGCATTGGCAATTCGCTCCCCAATGGAATCTTTCTTTGACCGGCGACCGAACCGAATACGTGTCTCCGATTCTTCGCCTGACCTACAAAGCAGACCGCCAGTGGTCCTTTTTTACCCTCGGTGGATGGGAGACCCGCTTTATTCGGTTGGACCAGAATTCTTCGATCCCCGACGGGACCCTTCGATATCGCGCCGGCGTTTTTCAAGTGGGTGCGACTTATCAAGTCAATAACTGGTTGGCGGCCACCTTATTCTCAGGTGCGCAAATCGGTCAGGACTACAAGTTCCAAACCGCCGACCGCGGTCTCGCTGGCAAGCACACCGCCGGGGTCGCACCCGTCGTCGGGGTCCGGCTGAGCTCCTCGTTCTAGTGTCCTGTGTTTGGACCGGGTCGCTCTTCACTGCTGAATTCGACCCGGACTTCCCTCCAAGTTCCTGCTATTTAGCCCCTTGGTCGATCCAGGCCCGAACTAACGCAACTTCGTTCGTGGTCAACGGCTTCGGAGGCGGACCACCCGGGCCACGCCCGCCAGGACCACCTGGACCACCTGGACCATCATGATGATCCGGCCCGCCCGGCCCGCCTGGACCGCCCCCCGGACCACCCGGACCCCCTTGTGGACGGTCTCGACGTTCAGGTCCACCGGGTCCACCGGGTCCACCTGGACCACCTGGACCACCGGGTCGGCGTTTCGGGGGCATCGCCGTTTCAGGGTCCAGTTGGGCAACCGAAACCAGCAGCAAGCTCTTGGCACTCTTGCCCGGAATGACCATCTTGCCGTCCTCTCCACCTTTCAAAATCGCGGCCAGACTGTCGGCTCGGAAATCGCCTTTCTGGCGCTCTTCGCCGTGGCAACGCGTGCAGGAGGCATCAAATAACGGCTTGATGTCCTTCGCATAGGTTAAGCCTGTTTGTTTTGCCGCCGCTGGCAGTTTGGAGACATCGTACTTGGCGATGTCCCATTTATCGTCGGCCAAGGCCGATGCGAGCGTGGCGGTCAAACCGACCACCACAAGAGGAATGAAGTGCTTCATGAGATTCAGTGCTTACGGGAAGCAAAATACACTGTCGTCAATGAAGTCTCGATTAAGCCCAAGGCATAAATTCGAACACTCGATTTCAACTGCACCTTGCAGTTCTTAGGAAGATGCCCATTTCGCCGGATGGATGCCTTGCATCTTCATCGCGGCTTCATCCCCGCCATGACATTATTCTGTCACTCGTCGGTCCTCCGATCGCCCAACCCATGAAAATCCTCGTCATCGAAGATGAACCTCGGCTTGCCCATAATCTCGCCAAAGCCATGCGTGAGGACGGCTACGTTGTCGAAACTGCTGATAATGGAGCAGAAGGGCTCTTTCGGGCCGAAAACCAGGATTATGACGCGCTTGTCCTCGACGTGATGCTGCCAGGAATGGACGGCTGGACCGTCCTTGATCGGCTGCGTCGCTCCAAGCGTACCCCGGTGCTGATGCTAACCGCCCGGGACCACCCCAAGGACCGCGTCCGAGGACTGGATACCGGGGCCGACGATTATTTGGTCAAGCCATTCGACCTCTCCGAACTCTTGGCGCGCTTGCGTGCACTCATTCGGAGGTCGGTCGGCCAGGCGGTTTCCCGGTGGGAAATTAAGGAACTGGAATTCGATACCCGGGCTCGCACCGTGCGCAAAGCAGGGGTACCCATCGTTCTCACTGCCCGCGAATACGCGATCGTCGAGTATTTGATCCTTCATCGAGGCGAAGTCATCAGCCGCACCCAACTGTACGAACATCTTTGGGATGAAAATGACGACACCCTTTCCAACCTCGTCGATGTCCATGTCTTCAGTATTCGCAAGAAACTCGGGGCCGACCTGATCACCACCCGCCGCGGGCAAGGCTATTGCATCGAATGATTCCATCCTTGGATCCCATCGGTTCTATTCGTCGCGGAGGGGCCTTTCCCCTTCTTTTCCCCCAATCCCTGCGCTGGCGGATTCAGCTATGGCTCGGTTCCCTTCTCAGCGTCGTCCTAATCGGCTTTGGTACAACTGCCTGGCAATTGCACCGCAGTCATCGGCTCGGCCAGATCGACCAGGAACTCGAATCGCGCGTGGCCGATGTCAGTGATGATTATCGCCGGGGCGGTCGACCCCATCCACCGGACGGAAGGGACACGACTGGGGGCCATCCCAAACCTCGCGAGTGGGGAAATTTAGAGCATCCGGATATCCATGAGTTGTGGCATGATTGGATGCATTTGATTCGGAACCATCCTGGCCATGAGTTTGAATCCGGTAGGCGCGATGTAGAATTATCCGCGTCAACCACCGCCCGCTTTGATTCCAACGATCCTGCTGGATGGTATTTTATGATTTGGGCAAGGGATGGTAATCGACTGATTGCCTCCACCAACTGCCCCGCCAATCTCTTACGGCCCCGTCGAGTAGGGGGTGATACCGGCCCGCACCTGCGGGGCAGGGGTGCTGTTCGCGAAGCCTATCATTTCACTGAACTCGGTGACTGCGTTCTGGTTGGCCGAGCGATGGCCGTGGAAGAGGCCAGTATTCGCGCATTCGCCTTTGGCTTGGCCTTGGCGGGCGTCACCGTGCTTTGCGTTGGCCTCGGGGGCGGCTGGTGGTTGACCACCCAGGCGCTCCAACCGCTGGAACGCATCCGCGCCTCTGCCTCACGCATGGCGGCGGGACGGTTATCCGAACGCATTGATGACCAGGGAGCTGGTTCCGAACTTCGGGAACTGGTATCGGTTTTGAACCACACCTTTAGTCGTCTGGAATCCGCTTTTGAGCGCCAGCGACGGTTTACTTCAGATGCCGCTCACGAACTCAGAACGCCGATTGCCGTCCTGATCTCCGAGGCCCAAACCACCCTGACCCGCGACCGCTCTGCAGCCGAATACCGCGAAACCGTCAATGTTTGTTTGGAAACCGCCCAACAAATGCGCCAATTAACCCAGACCTTGCTGAACCTGGCGCAACTCGAAAACGAAGGGGAAGCACACCGATCCGAATCACTCGATCTGGCCGCCCTCGCTCAATCAACCGTCGAGCGACTTCGGTCCCTGGCAGCGTCCGAAGGTTTGCGGGTCGCGACGGATTGGGTCGTTGCTCCGGTTGTGGGCGATCCGGTGCAACTGGGGCAGGTCATCTCCAACCTGGTGATTAACGCCATCCACTACAATCGCCCCGGCGGATCTCTGACTGTCCGCACAAAAGTAGAAACCAATGAGGCCATTTTGACCATCGAAGATACTGGCCAGGGCATCGCCCCAAACGATATGCCCCACCTATTCGAGCGGTTCTTTCGTGGTGACAAAGCCCGCTCCCGGGCTGTTGGCAGATATGGCCTGGGACTTGCCATTTCCCAGGCCATCGTCCAAGCCCACCACGGTACCATCACCGTGGCGAGCGAACTGGGGCGTGGTTCGACCTTTTCCATCCATCTGCCGCTGGCACCCTTCACCGGGCGCTCGCATCCGGAGGAATGACCTCGCCGCTTTGGGGTAATTGGTCACTTTCCCCTCCACGTTTGCGCCGGACCACCGCCTGTTTGAGCAGGTATTCAATCTGCCCATTCACACTGCGCATCTCATCCTGCGCCCAGGCTTCGAGGTCAGCCCAAAGCCCGGGATCAATGCGCATCAGGAATGCCTTTCGCTCAGCCATTCCATTTTAATTGTAGAGGGTTCCGGCATTGACGACCGGATGCACTTCGGCTTCACCGCAGAGCACCACCATCAAGTTGCTGACCATTGCCGCCTTGCGCTCGTCATCCAGGCTGACGACCTGCTTCAGGGCCAACTCACGCAGAGCCATGTCCACCATGCTCACCGCACCATGCACGATTTTCTGACGTGCTGCGATCACCGCCTCGGCTTGCTGACGTCGCAACATCGCCTGGGCAATCTCCGGGGCATACGCCAGATGAGTCAGACGGGCTTCCTCCACCACCAATCCCGCCTTGGACAGGCGATCCTGCAACTCCGCGCGGAGGGCTTGCGATACCTCAGAAACCCCGTTCAACAAAGTGACCTCATGGTCTTCACCATGGTCATAGGCGAAGCAACTCGCCATGTGGCGAAGGGCCGACTCGGTTTGAGTTGCCACATACTTTTCATAGTCGTCTACGTCAAACGTGGCCTGGGCCGTATCCTGCACCCGCCAGATGATCACCGTGGCAATCTCGATCGGATTCCCTCGCTTATCGTTCACCTTGAGCCGCTCCCCGTTAAATGTGCGCGACCGCAACGAAATCCGATTCTTTCGCACCACGGTCCCAGGCTTGGTGGGGCGATTCGAATTTTCGGGCGCTGGCGGGGTGCTGATTCCGGATTTCGAGTAGAATGGGTTGCCCCAATGAAAACCACTCGCACGCACGGTGCCTTTGTAGGCACCGAATAGAATAAGTATCTGGGCCTCGTTGGGCTGCAAGGTAAAGAACCCGATTGTGAGGGTTATCGCGATAATAAACGACGCCGCCGAGGCAAAAATGCCCGCAAACAGCAAAATCGGCAACATTCCGCCATCGGACGCTGCAATCAACGTTATCGTTAAAACTAAGGGGCAGGCTAAGAAAAGGGCCGCCGTTACCGGCAGCATCTGCCAGCCATTGATCACCTGGACCACCCGCTCCTGATTCACTGAGTTTTTTTGTTCGTTCATAAACGTCGAGTTCATCGACGAGTGAATATCTAAGTGATATCACTGTGATATGCAAATGAAAAATGATGCGCCACCCCTGAGTGTTCGGCGAAGTACCCTGCTCAAACATCACAGACCACTGCGGGTATGCTCGTCGTTCGTCGCCTCTCGACAGCCTAATCACGTACCCAATCCCAATCGCAACCGCGCCTCCTCAAAATCAATCTCCTGCTGAAGCTTCAGCAGAACCGAGTCGGGAGATTCGTCCGCCAAACGCTGGCGGAATAGTTCCTCACGTTCTGCCGCCAGGGTCGCCAATCGGAGCCGACTAGCAGCAATGGCCGACTCGCGCTGGCGATTCGATTCATGACTTTCTAATAACTCTTCCTCCGCTTCCCGCAACCGGCGTTGAAATATCGTCCGGAGCGATTCACGCCCTTCCGGTTCGCCATCCGCCGTCGCTGGATGAGCTTCGAGAGCTGCCAAAGCCACGCTCGCCAGTTTATGCCGAGCCGTCCGTTCTGCCCGATGGTGGTTGGCCGTTTCCCGCACCCCGAGCCGACGCACCAGCCAGGGAAAGGTCAAGCCTTGGAGAACCAGAGTGGCGATGATGACGCAAAAGGTCAGATAGATGATCAATTCCCGCGACGGAAACGGTTGCCCACCTTCCAGCGATTGATTGAGCCCAAGAGCGGCGGCCAGCGACACCACCCCACGGATGCCGGACCAGGAAAGGACCGCTTGAAAACTGAGTGGTGGAACCGGATCGCGACGGCGAAGTCCGGGAATCAGAAATCGCTGGAGCGGCACCATCAGGAATATCCAGAGCGGGCGCAGCAGGATGACCCCGAGGCAGATGACAACGGCAAACAATGCCAACTGCCAGACGTGATACCGCTCTTTGACTTGTGCTACCACCACTTTGAGCTGAAGACCGATCAGCAAAAAAATCAGACCATTGAGAATAAACTCAATCATCCGCCAAAGGGCCGCCCCTTGGAGTCGCATCGAGTAGGTTAGATGTCTCGGCAATCGCCAACCTAGGAATAGGCCAGCCGAAACCGCCGCCAATACGCCAGAAAAGCCCAGTCGATCGGCCGGGATATACGCTGCATAGGGGCTGAGAAGCGAGAGGAGGAGACTCAACGATTCGTCGCGCACCCGTTCCCGCAATCGCAACATGAGCCAGCCGGTAATCAGGCCGACCGCAATGCCGCCGCTCGCGACCCCGAAAAATCGAAAACTGGCTGCGGCAAAAGAGAATTGGCCACTGGCCAAGGCACTCAGCGCAAAGCTGAGGGCCACCAGCGAGGTGGCATCATTCACCAAGCTCTCGCCTTCGAGGATCGTGACCAGGCGGTGAGGCAGTCGCAATTGTTGGGAGACGCCTGCCACCGCCACCGCATCGGGCGAGGAAACGATGGCTCCCAGCACAAATCCTGCCGCCAAGGGCAGACTGGGAATCACCGCGTGGGCCAAGTATCCAATACCCACCGTGGTAAACAGCACCAATCCTACCGCCAAAAAAATAATGGGCCGCAGCTCCCGCCTGAAATTTCGCCAGGACGTAAAAAACGATTGGATGTACAGCAGCGGAGGCAGAAACAGGAGGAAGATAATCTCGGGGTCCAGGCTGACCGACGGAAAGGCCGGAATCAGGCTGAGAATGAGCCCCCCCAGAACAAACCCAATGGGTTGCGCGATATGCAGCCACTTGGTGATCGGGGCCAATATGGCCAGAATCGCCAGCAGCAGCAGTAGATTCTCGATGTCGCTCATTTCGTTTTAATCAGCCGCCCCAGAAACTTGACGTAGGCCGCTTCTACCAGCCCCCATATTTCTGCGGTCAACCAAAGCGCCATTAACGGTACTGATATCTGGTCATCCCTGCCTTAGAAAAGAGGTTAGTCCGCAAAGTGACAAACGGTCGAATGACGATCACCCAAATCCGCCTCCCCACCACCATTGAACCGAAATTATCGACAGAAACCGTTGTTGCAGCCATGTGCTACCCCTTTACGATATCGTAGCCCCGTCCGTGGAGTCGAGATGTGGCTAACGGAAGCCGGTTCATGCCCGAAACGTGTTACTTTGTCGGAAACTTTCAGCTCTAACTCTCTGCTGTCGATTACGCGGGCCGATGCGCCCTGTGGCCCCCAATCCCCATTGCCGTCCGACCTGAGTCGACGCAGAGCCATCGGGAGACAACAAAGGGTGATACCGTGACCGTGATTTCGCCCAATCACCGTCTCCCTTCGTGTCTTCGTTCCTTCGTGTGCTATCCCTCTTTTCACGTCAGACGGCTACAGGGACACACAGGGTACCGCCCAAACAGGAATCAAGCTTTTCAGCGTGTCTCGGGATGGCCATTGTCTTGCGTATGGACAAAGACGCTGTGGCCGCAGTCCTGGCCGAGATCGGGACGCTCCTGGAGCTTAAAGGGGAGAACCCGTTCAAGACCCGTGCCTACCATAATGCGGCTCGCACGCTGGAGGGCCTCACCGAACCGCTCTCCACCGTAGTCGCCGAAGGTCGATTGGGCGAGGTCAAAGGTATCGGCGACGCCTTGAAGGAAAAGATCACCACGCTGGTCACTACCGGAAGACTGCCCTACTACGAGGAGCTCAAGGCCTCTCTTCCCCCGGGTTTGGTCGATCTGCTCCAACTTCAAGGCGTCGGCCCCAAAAAGGTGAAAAAGATGTACGACGAATTGGGCATCGATTCCATGGAATCGTTGGAAGCGGCCTGCAAAGCCGGTCGAGTGGCAGCTCTGGACGGTTTTGGCGAGAAATCGCAATCCAAAATTCTCGAAGCGATCGCCTTCCGCAGCCGGTTCGCCTCTCGTCACCGCCTGTCGGATGCACTCGCCGCTTCGGAGCCGATCTTGGAAGCCCTCCGCGAGCATCCTGATGTCATTCGTTGCTCGACTGCCGGAAGCCTGCGCCGTTCCAAGGAAGTGATCGGCGACATCGATTTCCTTGCCAGCAGCCGGAATCCCAAATCGGTTCTCGCCTATTTTGTCCAACAGCCAGGAGTTCAAACTATTCTCGCTCAAGGCGATACCAAGGCCAGCGTGATTGTGGGCAAGGGCATCCAGGCGGATTTGCGGGTGGTGGCCGACGACGAATTTGCCAGTGCCCTGGCGTATTTCACCGGGAGCAAGGAGCACAACATCGTCATGCGTCAGCGGGCCATCAGTCGTGGTTTGCGGCTCAATGAGTACGGGCTTTTTCGATCAACCGTCGAAACCCGCGATCCCGCCCTGCGCGTCTACTGTCCGGATGAAGAATCGATTTTCCGCGAGTTGGGGTTGACCTACATCCCACCCGAGTTGCGGGAAGACCAGGGGGAATTCGCTGCTGCGGAGGGCGGACGTTTGCCGCGCTTGGTCGAGTGGACCGAGCTCAAAGGTTCACTCCACAATCATTCGGACTGGTCGGATGGTCGTGATCCCATTGAGAGCATCATCGCCCGGGCGGAGGAGTTGGGGTTGTCTTATTGGGCCATCACCGACCATTCCCGTGCTTCGTTCCAGGCCAATGGACTGGATGTGGCCCGGCTCCATCGGCAGCGAGAAATCATCCGAAAGCACAACGAGGAACTGGCGCGCCAGGGGAACGAATTCCGTCTGCTCACCGGTTCGGAGGTCGATATTCTCAAGGATGGCCTCGATTTCCCCGACCACGAACTGGCGCAACTCGATGTGGTGGTGGCCAGCTTGCACGTCCCATCCAGCGATGAGGCGGAAAATACCCGGCGATTGATTCGGGCGGCGGAGAATCCGTGGGTCCATATTATCGGCCATACCACCGGACGTCTGTTGCTTGATCGGGACGCTTACAAAATCAACCTCAACGCGGTGATCGATGCGTGCGCGGCCACCGGGACATGGATCGAGCTCAACGCCGCTCCGGCTCGATTGGACATGGATTGGCGTCATTGGCATGCCGCCCGGGACAAAGGCGTGCGATGCGTCATCAACTGCGACGCCCACCGACTGGACCATTTTAATTGGTTGCGCCTCGGTGCCGGTGTTGCCCGCAAAGGATGGCTGACCAAGGCGGACGTGATCAACACTCTGTCCTTGACCGACTTACGGATCGCCCTGCATGCCAAGCGGAAGCGAATGGGGAAGGCGTAGAGCTCCGAAACAATCGCCTTTCAAAAGGATACTTTCGTTCGTGCCGGCTCAAGCGATCCCGGTCCTAGTTGGTGACAATCGCCTGCTGTGAGTGCGACGCAACGCCCCCTGGCGTCCCAGCGTCGGCGTTTATCAGGCCGGGTGGAAATCATTTCCAGAAAACCACTTTACATCAATTTGGTCGCGATGCGATGTCGAAAATGGTTCAAGCTAGTACTTGGCCGCTCGCGCTCTTATGTTCCCGAGGTGAACGAAGAAGCCAAGGTTCCTCGGTTGCCTGCATGGATACGACCATTTCCCGGATTAATTCCGTGGATGCAAGTTCTTGTGGCCGCACTGGCCATGGTCGGCACCTTTCCGGGGCGCACGCAGGCGATCGGGATCATCACCGAATCGCTCTTGGCTGACTTTCACCTGACACCAAGCGAATATGCTACAATTTCGCTTTGGGCTACACTGATCGGTGCACTGGCTGCGATTGGTCTGGGGCAACTGATTGACCGCCATGGCGTTCGGTTCATCACGGCGTTTTTGACCGTGTCACTCGGGGCGGTTTCGATTTCCCTAGCTCGGGTCCATGACGTCGCTGCGCTGGCCGTGCTCCTAACCCTTTCTCGGGCGTTAGGACAAAGCGCCCTTTCGGTTGCCAGCCTGAGCATTATTCCCCGGTGGTTTGCGCGTCGTTTGCCCCTCGCAATGGCGGTCTATTCCATCGTTTTGAGTGTCCTCTTTGCCGTGGCTTTCCAGGTCGCCATCCAAGTGCGTAAGTCCGAGGGATGGCGAACCCTTTGGACTGGTGTGGGTTGGTCATTGATTTTGATTCTGGCGCCGATGTCGGCGATTGTTCTTCGGCGTGGTCCAGAAAGCTGTGGCCTTGTTCGCGAACCGGAATCTTCCGCTGCCACCGACGCCCCTACGCCCCTTTCGTGGACCTTGACTCAAGCCCTTCGTTCCTCGGCATTTTGGGCCATGGCGTTTGGTTCAGCTCTTTATGCCCTCATTTCTGCGGGGGTCGGCCTTTTCAATGAAGCCATCTTCGTTGAATGGGGATTTAATGTGGACGATTATGGCATTGCGCTGGGCGTTACGGCTTTCGCGAGTTTATGTGGGAACTTCCTGGCCGGCTGGCTGGCTGGGCGATTCGCATTGACCAAGCTCATGTCGGTAACCATGGGATTGATGGCAGCCAGCTTGGTGGCATTTCTCTATGTGCACAATCGCCCCCAATTATACGCCCAATCTGCCGTTATGGGGCTCGCCGGCGGTTTCGTCATGGTCTTGTTTTTCGCTATCTGGGGACGCGCCTACGGTCCGAAGCACGTCGGTATGATCCAGGGAGCCGCTCAAGCCATGACCGTGCTGGCCTCAGCCGTTGGGCCGATTGTCTTCGCTGCCCTGCACGAGCAAACACATTCCTATCACTTGATTTTTTGGGGACTTGCGATTGTCGTTGCGGTCGTTGGGATTTGGTGCGGCACGGTCCGACTTCCCGACCTTTCAACCCCCCTATCGGAGGGACGAGCTCCTGCGAGTCCCTGATTGGATCGGTAGCCTTCAGACTTGCCGACGCACCCGCTTTTTCTGCACTATCGGCTTCCGGCCAGCGAATAAGAATTCAGCTTGGCCGTTGTTCGTAATCGCCAACATTCTCCTATGAAGCATCGCGCAATCGCCGTCCAAATCGTCGTGGGTGCCGTGGCTGCTGCCAGTCTGGCCCCTCTCACCCTGTGGGCCGCTCCGAAACCCAAATACACCACCAAGGAAATCATGGAAGCCATCCACAAAGGCAAAGAATCCTTGGGCAAGAAGGTCGCCGATGGTGGTGGTACACCCGCCGACTTCAAGAAGATGGTGGAGTACTATACCTCCCTCCCGCTGAATGACCCTCCCCAAGGGGATGTCGCCATCTGGAAGAAAAAAGCGACCGCGCTGCTCGCTTCGGCCAAGGCCTTGGAAGCCGGAAAGCCAGGGGCACTGGACCAATTCAAGGAAGCAGTGAACTGCAAGGCCTGTCATTCTGATTTCAAGCCCAAAGACGACCACAAGTAATGGTGGTATTGGTTGGCTACTGAGCCAATTTTTCACCGATAGGTAGTTCGTAGACCCGTTCGAGCGTCCGCCCGTTCGGGTTTTTTTGCCTGTTTGCCCCTAAGAAAACGGGGCGAGAATCGTTCATTGGATCGGAAAATGAACACAATCGACTCGTTATTCGTCAAATGCGGCATTGTTGGAAATGGTAGGGAAAAAAGCCTTGGAATTCGCCAAACCGATTCCAATCGATAGTTCCTACCATTTGGCGATAATCAACGGCATTGCTTGGCAATGGACCATCAACGGATCGTCAATGGACGAGGGATGGATCAGGGATGGATCAGGGTGGATCAGGGACGGATTAATGGCTTGGGTGGCTCAGAAATAGGCTTTAATAAACGACCTTAACCTTATGGTGCGCTACATACTCCAATCGGGAAATTCAACCGCGCGTTACGAACTGTGTTCGCGCGTCTGTACGGTGGGTCGCAATCCGGGGAATCAAATTTGCCTGACCGATCCCAGTGTCTCCAGCTTTCATGCTGAGTTGACGATCATGCCGGATGGCGGTGGAGTCCGCATTCGTGATCTCAAATCAACCAACGGAACGTTAGTAAACGGTGAAGCCATTACTGATACGGTCGCACAACCAGGTCACTCCTTACAATTTGGAGGGATAGAATTTGCCCTCACAGGCGAAACCGTGGAAATTAAAGTGCCAACAGCGGCAGCCCCCAAAATCGCCCAAGCGTCGGGATGTGTCCAAACCTTGTCCGATGGAACGCTCGCCTGCTCCCGCAACCCCGGACTTCCTGCGACCCACCAGGCCTTGGGAGGCTGCGGAGCGGTGGTGAAATGTCCAGGTTACTTCGCTGCATCCTCGCTCCGCTCGACAAAATTGGCTGGCGGAACCGCTGGCACCTTGTTGTTTTGCCCTGATTGCAACGCCCGCTGCGAGGCCATACCAGGTGTGAGTCTAACCCAGCCCAAGAAAAAGGGACTCTTTGCCCGGCTCACCCAAACGGTCCAGATGAGCCTTAGCCGTTAGGGTATCATAGGTCCGAAACACGCCCCAGTGGAGCAAGTAAATGTCCGCCAGGTATTGGACTGCGCCAGCCCTCTGGCGCCTTGGAAAAGGCCGTGGATTGGACGTCCGCCAGAGTTCGCTAAAGGGGCCGACCGGTGCCCAGGGCGAAAGCGGTACAGAACAACCGCAGTCCAAGACGCTACTGTGCGTTGCCGAGGCACGGGAATTCCGTAAGCCCTTTGGCGCTTAGTCAAAGGTTGAGCCTGAGCCTTTCAGAAGAGCCGTTTGAACAACTCCGACAGGCCACCCTGATTTAGCGGAAACTCCAATAAACCATTTGGGAGGAGCAGCGGCGGGACCCCGCTTCTCCTTTCACTCCCCCCACGGGGCTTCCCAAAGGCATGGCAACGCTAAGCCTAAACCTACAATTTTACCGTCGTCTTGAGACTCGCGCTTCGGACTGCTGCATCCACAATCTCCTGACCGATCCGGCTGATTTTCAAGCTCACCGGTCCCTCCAGGGGAATTTCATTTTCCAGACAATGGAGTAGATACTGCACTGGGTTGGCCGTTGGCGATTGCAAATCGGGCACGGGAACTGCATGCGGTTCAGGCTTTTCCCGGGTTTGTAGCGTTACGAGGTGGTCGTGATCGTAGGAACTGATCGTGCCCTCGGAACCCAAAATAATATAGCCGCAGCGAGGCTGAGGTTGGATCGTCCACGGATCGGTAAAGGTGCCCCAGCGGGTTTCAAACTTGGATAACCCCTGCGCATACCGGGCGACCACAATGCTATGTTCGTCCACCTCCAGCCCAGGGTCACCTGCCGTGATCGCGGTTACTTCGGATGGGCGCAGTCCATTACGGAACCAAGTTCCCATGGTTGTTCCGTAACCGAGGTAATCCAGGAGTGACCCTCCTCCATGGGCTTTCTTGTAAAACCAGGAATTCGGCTTCTCGGCGGCCACTTGGGCAGCCGTCTTTTCCAGCTTATCGGCTCCGTGCCACAGGGGTCCCCGGTTCCCACCGAAATGCCAAACATTCAGCACTTCTCCAATTCTTCCAGCGTTGATTAAATCGTAAGCCCGCCGATGAGATGGCATCCATTGCGACGGCCAATTGATCATCAACGTTTTGCCCTTCGGTAACGCACCGGCCATTTCATCCGCCTCGTCAAGGCTGGCGGCAAATGGCTTTTCAACCATGATGTGAACACCGTATGGCGCGATTTTCTTAACCCATTCACCATGCTGGGATGCCGCAGGGCATAGAAGCACCACGTCAGGCTTGGTGGTTTCCAGGCATTCACGGTAATCGGTGAAGACTTGGCCTTGCGTCAAGCCAAAATTTCGGACGGCCTCTTGCATCCGCTCTGGCTGAAGATCACTGATGCCAACGATCTGGGCATCGGGATGTTCGGATGCCATTCGCAGCAAGTCCCCCATGTGAAAGTGATCGAAATTTATACCGGCGATTTTCCAAGTGCTCTTTCTCATTGCTGGTGGACTAGACTCTATAAGCTTAGGTGCCCATAGCGAAGCGGAATCCGCGATTGAGCTGAAGAATCGCGCACCGCCAAGGGACTTTTCCCTCAGCGCGATCTGCAAGGAATGGGCGGGAATTGGGCTCAGGGTCCAGGTTTGTTTTCGATGGACTTCACAAGCACGGTCGATATAGTTCGGAAAAGGGCGGGAGAGAATTTCCCACCTCCACGTGGTATTGTCCTCAAATTCTGCGGTGGTCAGTAGACGCGAAACGGTAATCGACCTGACATGTTATTTCTTAATCTCGGATGCGGATGGAAGACCTCAGATCATCCAGGCGTCGTCAATATTGATTGGTCAGTCATGCTCCGTATTCGGACCAACCCAATTTATCGACTTTTTGTTCCATTACTGTTGAAAGGAGATCGGCTGGAGCATTTCCGCAGTCTTTCCAAGAACATTCGCGTGCACAATCTTGCCAAGGGCATCCCATTTCCCGATGGCTCAGCCGATTATGCCTATCATTCTCATGTGCTAGAACACATCGATCGTGATATTGCCCCTTTGTTTATTCGGGAAACGTTTCGTGTCTTAAAGCCAGGTGGCATTCTTCGAATTGCAGTTCCGGATATGGAGCGTAATTGTCGGAATTACTTGGCGCATGTTGACCGATGCGAGAAGGAGGGTTCTGCCGTGATTGCTCAACATGATGCGACCCTCGAACCGATTCTGGAACAAGCCGTGCGGCGCGAGGCTGGCGGTACCTCGACGCAAGGCTCACTTCGGCGTCGAATAGAAAATTTGATTTTGGGCGACGCCCGGCAGCGAGGCGAGACCCACCAATGGATGTACGACCGATTTAATCTCGAACATCTTCTTCGGACGTGCGGTTTCGCCCAGATTCAACGTCAAGAATTCAACACAAGCGCCATCTCGGATTGGTTGGCCTACGGACTTGACCAAGATGAAAAAGGCGGGGAATACAAGCCCGGCTCCCTTTATATCGAAGCGACCAAGGCCTGAAGCGCAGGCAGTGATTTGGGCTTCGCCTCCCGCTCATTTCGGGTCATCCTTCCCGACCGCATGAGTCTGCAAGAGCATCGCCAAGCCATCGATTTATTGGATGGAGAAATCGTCCGCCTGCTGAATGAACGAACCCGGCACGTACTCGAGATCGGTTCGATCAAGCTAAAGGCCGGCGAGGAAATCTATGCACCCCATCGGGAACAAGCGGTTTTCGAGAAAGTCACTCGCAATAATCCCGGCCCGATCACCAATGATGGCTTGAAAGCGATCTACCGCGAGATCATGTCCAGCGCTCTGTCGCTGGAAAAGACCCTCACCATCGCTTACCTGGGGCCGGTCGCGACCTTCACTCATGAGGCGGCGATCAAGCGATTTGGGGCGAGCTTGGACTACACTCCGCAAAAGACCATCACCGACGTTTTCAATGAGGTTGCTAAATTGCGTGCCGATTACGGTGTCGTACCGGTCGAAAACTCAACCGAAGGGGCGGTCACACACACGTTGGACATGTTTGTCGATAGCGACCTCAAAATTGTATCGCAAATTGTCCTCCGCATTTCCCATTGCCTGATTAGTCACGAAAAACCGACCGACATCCGCCGACTTTATGTCCATCCCCAGACGCTGGCCCAATGCCGGGGATGGATTCACCGCGTTTATCCACAGGCGGAATTGGTCGAAACCAGCTCCAATGCCCGCTCGGCCGAACTGGCTGCCAAAGAGAAAGGCACCGGAGCTATCGCCGGATTCCTGGCTGCCGAGCAATATGGGGTCCCGGTACTGGAGCGGGATATTCAGGATAATTCGTCCAACGCCACCCGATTCCTCGTCTTGGGCCGTCAGTGCAGCCCGCCAAGCGACGATGACCGAACGAGCGTGATGTTCAGCATTCGGGATGAAGCTGGTGCCTTGCACAAGGCGCTTGCGCCATTTCGGCGATTCAAAATCAATATGACCAAGATAGAATCCCGTCCCAGCAAACGCCGCGCGTGGGAGTACTTCTTCTTTGTCGATTGCGACGGCCATTGCGACCAACCCCCAGTCGCCAAAGCCATCGAGCTACTCTCAAAACATTGCAGCTTCGTAAAAGTACTTGGGAGTTATCCGAAGGCCGAATGATTCGAACGCTCCCGTAGTCCCCCATTACCGGCGCAATGTCTTCCGACCCCAAAGGGGTCGTGAAGCAAGGCCCGGGGTTGGCCCGGCGGCGGGCCTACCCCGGGAAACCTCCGCGATATTTTTCAACCCCAACGGGGTGTGCGCGAGTCCGGGATAACCATCGACGCGCTCGTAGACCGAACTCATTTTAATAACGTTACACCTCCGACACAGCCCGAATCACAGGTCAAAACCTGCAATCCGGTCTCGTTCCGCACCATCGACGCCAGACTTTCGAGCTCGGCAAGCGTCAACCGGGTCGCCCATGCTTCTGGCGTCGGACGGGCAATGGTGTATGCGTGGACCTCCTTTATCTGACCTCCGACCGCCAAGATGTCCTGAAGTCGCTGGATATAGGACCGTAACTCTAGCGCCGACATCATCTCTCCATGGACCTTGAGGAAAAGGCTTTGGATAACAATCGGTCGAGCCTGTGCCGTCAGGTTGAGGTTTCTGAGAATACGGCTAAACGAGACGAACCCCCGATTGACCTGGCGAAAGTAGCCCTCCGTACCTGCGTCTAACTTGGCCCAAACTTCCCCGAGGTTGGCATCCATGATCTCCAAGCCACGGCGAACCGTCGCTTTATCCAATCCTGCCGCATCGGTGATCAAAACAATCTGCGTGTCGCTTAAACCAAGCTCCTGACGCACGCCGACCGCCATTTCGACACAGGCATCGAAGTTGGGCACCATGGTCGGTTCGCCATCGCCGCTGAAAGCGAAATCACGGATTTCCAAGGTCAAAGCCCCCGCTTCCCGGAACTTCTCTTCCTCCCCCAATCCGCCTGTCACTGCGTGGCGGGCCAACCAGCGAAGTTCATCGGCGGCTTGAGCTAAATCGACGTGAGTGGCTTTGCCGGGAATCGTTCGATCGACCTCGCAGTAGACGCAATCAAAGTTGCATCGCTTATCCGGATTTAGATTTATGCCGATGGAAAGCCCGCGCGATCGGCGGGAGATGACCGGGTAAACGTAGGTGAAGTCCTGGTAGCGGCGGGAATGGTCGACGACCGACGACCAATGATTTTGAATTATCGGCACGGAAGTTGCCACCTGCCGAAGCTAGAGCGGGGGAATCAGGAAGCAAAGGCCGGTAATCGCTCGCATTTTTGAATGATGCCGCTACCGTTTTCCGATGAAGTTCTTGCAATGGTGCTTGGCCGTAGGAGTCGGTGCGGGTGTCGTCTTGGGGGCGGACTCCGGCGTGAAAATCCCCCGCTTTTCGGTTGATTCGATGGACCGTTCGGTCGATCCCAAGAGCGATTTCTACCAGTTTGCCTGCGGCAATTGGTTAAAGTCCAACCCGGTGCCCTCCGACAAGGCACGCTGGGCCGGCTTTGATGAACTACAACAACTGAACTGGAATCAGATTCGCGGTCTGCTTGAGTCTGCCGCATCCTCCTCCGTCCCTACATCTCCGACACTTCAGCGCGTCGGTGATTTTTTTGCCGCCGCCATGGACACCAATCGGATCGAAGCCCTTCGCTTCAAACCGATTGAACCGATCCTCCAGCGCATCGAACAGATAGCCAACACCACCGACCTTTTCCGCGAGCTCGCACAGTTGCATGCCGTTGACTCGGGAGGGCTTTTTTCCGCCAGCGCTGGGGAAGACGCCAAGAACAGTTCCTTTTATGCCTTCCAGCTTCATCAAGGCGGACTTGGGCTCCCGGACCGGGATTATTACCTCTCCGAGGGATTCGCGAAGCAACGGGCTGCTTATGAGAAGCACATCGTTCGAATGCTGCAGTTGCTTGGCGACAGCGAGGGGATAGCCACTAAGTCGGCGGCAACGATTTTGGCTTTGGAAACAGAACTGGCCCGCGCCAGCAAGTCGCGAGTCGAGTTGCGCGATCCCCAGGCCAACTACAATCCATTTTCCGTGGCCGATCTTGCTTCAGCCACACCCAACCTGCCTTGGTCGGTCTATCTTTCAGCGTCGGGATTACCTACCCTTGAGCGAGTTATCGTCGGGCAGACGAATTTCCTCGCGCAATTGGACCACTTGGTGGACTCCCACCCCATTGACGAGTGGAAAGTATACCTCCGCTGGCACGCTCTCTCATCCTCCGCCAGTCGCCTCCATTCCGAGGTCGATCGTGAGCATTTTGCCTTCTACGGCACCACCTTGTTGGGCCAACCCGAGCAGGAACCGCGCTGGCAACGCGCGGCCAAGCAAACAGACGCGGCAATCGGCGAAGCCCTGGGCAGCCTGTATGTCGAGCGGTATTTCCCGGCAGCGGCCCGGGCTCGAATGGAAGAATTAGTCGGCAATCTGCGAACCGTCTTCCACGAGCGCCTCGAAAAAGCAGCTTGGATGAGTCCGGAGACCCGGCAACAGGCTCTCAAGAAGTTTGACCGATTCACCCAGAAAATTGGGCATCCCGATCATTTTCGAGATTACACCGGCTTGGTCATCAAGCGGGACGACTATTTTGGTAATGTCGAGCGGGCGGCTCTCTTCGAAACCCATCGTCAGTTGGTGCGTGTTGGAAAAACGGTCGATCGGACCGAGTGGCACATGACGCCCCAAACCGTTAATGCTTATTTTAACCCCGCTCAGAACGAAATCGTCTTCCCAGCGGGTATCCTCCAACCCCCTTTCTTTGACCTCGCGGCTGACGACGCCATTAATTACGGAGCCATCGGCGTGGTCATCGGCCATGAGATCACCCACGGTTATGACGACCAGGGTCGCCAGTACGATGCGGAAGGAAATCTGCGCGACTGGTGGACCGCCGCCGACGCCACCGAATTCAAGCGCCGAGCGCAGTTGGTGATCGACCAGTATGCCGGCTACGAGGCCCTTCCGGGTCTGAAGGTCAACGGCCAACTGACACTGGGCGAAAACCTGGCGGATCTCGGCGGAACCAGCATCGCCTTCGAAGCCCTCCAGCGAGCTCTCGCCAAAGACCCTTCCCGACGCAAATCAATCGATGGATTCACACCAGAGCAACGCTTCTTCCTCAGCTTGTCCCAATTATGGCGGGTCAATTGGCGGGAGGCGGAATTGCGTCGACGTATCGTCATAGATCCCCATTCCCCGGGCCAATTCCGCGGGATTGGACCCCTCGTTAACCAGGCTGAATTCTTCGAAGCCTTTGGTATCGGACCGAGCGACAAGCTCTGGCGTCCAGTCGAGGCCCGCGCCAAGATTTGGTAGGCCCGTTTCGAGGCAAGGAATAGCCCGCCAGGTCTTGGAGTGCGCCAGCCCTCTGGCGCTTTGGAAAGGGGCCTCAATTAAAGAGCGGTCGAGAGGCCACTACAGCACCTTTTCGAGCCCCACCTTCAGAACTCACGTCTTTGAACTTGGCTTGGCATCTGCTTCGTCCCGGGTGATGTTGCGACACATGTCCTTTGCATGCCGTCCAAGTCGGCGGGCGTTCACTTTGATTGAACTGCTGGTCGTCATTGCCATTATCGCCATCCTGGCGGGAATGCTTCTCCCAGCCTTGAGTCGGGCGAAACGCAAGGCATTGCAGGCATCCTGCCTCTCCAACCAGCGACAAATCGGCATCGCCATCTTCCTCTACCTCGACAACAACGTGGACCGTTTTCCTGATAGGCGCGACCTTAAGACCAGCCTGCCGGGCGGCTATAAACCGTGGACCACCTGGCCTGCCTCGGACCCGAGGGGCGGCTGGGCTCTCCCGGTTTTTAAGGATTCGGGCACCAGCGATTCCATCTGGCTCTGCCCGGCTACGGCAAATTCTCCTCTGGGCAAGGTGGCTCAAGTCATTCAGGCATCCAGCAGTGCCACCAATGCGCCCATGGTCAGCTATTGGCTCTGGCGCTTTGACCGAACCAATGACCTCAGCGACCAAACTATGTTGGCCGATTTCTGGACCAAGACGGTGTCGCAGGCCGTCACCGACCTGCAAACCGCCAATGATCCCACCGTCGGCTATCCCAACGGGGCCAGTGACGTCGAATTGGTGGTTGACCCCTATTTTCCCAACACGGTTCCCGCCATTCCGGATACGCTCAAGGGCCAGACGATGCACGGAGGTGGGCGCAATCGCTTGTACCTGGATTCGCACGCGGCCTACTTCAAAGATAAACGCACCCCAAACTGATACATTTGGAATGCTCCTTCCCAATAAAAGCTTTTCTTCCTACCTCTTCTATTCACTCGTAACCAATTGATAAAAAGCAACATCGGCGAGACTCCGTCGAGCCGTAGGCGGTCCAAACCACGCCACCCCGGCTGGTTATACGGAAATCTACCGGGCCTCTACTCCCAAGTTTGACAGCCAAACATCGCCCAGAGACGTTTCACCGCTACCATCCGTCATGAAATCCATCCATTTCCCCCGATTCACTTCTCCCAAGGTTTCCAGCTTTGCCCTGTCGTTGGTCATGGGTTCGTTGCTAAAGGCCGCGACTTATCAAGTGCTGGTCAGCAACGAAAAATCGGGCGACGTGACTCTCATCGACCCGACCGAACAAAAAGCCATCGCTACCATCCCGGTGGGAAAACGCCCGCGCGGAATTCGGGTCCACCCCGACGGCAAAACGGTGTATGTGGCCGTCAGCGGCACCCCCATCGCTGCTCCGCCTCAACTGGACGCCAATGGGAATCCGATCCTCAAGAAGGGGGCCGATGACGACGATGACGACAAGGGGGCTGACAAGGCAGCGGATGGAATCGCTGTCGTCGACCTAAGTCAGAAAAAGTTCCTGCGCAAACTGAACGTTGGCTCCGATCCCGAGCAATTTGCCTTCAGCTCCGACGGCACAAAACTCTTTGTCTCCAACGAAGACATCGCTGCCGCCAGCATCGTCGATTTGGCTACCGGCAAAGTGGAGCACTTGATCAAAGTGCATCGGGAGCCGGAAGGTGTGACCACCAGTCCAGATGGAAAATTTTTCTACGTGACCTGCGAGTCGGATGGGGAAATCTTTGCCATCGATTCCAAGTCCGGCACGGTGCTCGCTCACTTTAATGTCGGTGGGCGACCCCGCTCCGCCGATTTTCTACCAGATGGCAGCCGGGCTTTCATCCCTTCCGAATCCGCTGGCCAACTACATATCATCGACGCGGTCAAGCATGAGAAACTGAAGACCGTCGCCCTGCCCAAAGGTTCACGCCCGATGTGCGTCAAAGTCGCTCCGGACGGCAAGAAGGTCTACGTGAGCACCGGACGGTCCGGAACGGTCCTTGTTTTGAATGCCATAACCGGTGACGTGCTCAACACCATCAAGGTCGGGGCTCGCCCGTGGGGCATCGCTATTTCGCCGGACGGCAAGTTCCTGTATTCAGCGAACGGCACCTCCGACGATGTCTCGATTGTTGACCTGACCACGGAAAAGGAAGTGGCCAAAGTCAAAGCCGGTGAACGTCCCTGGGGCGTAACTTTGGTGCCATCAGGGCGGTAGGTAGACGACCACCGGGTCGTTTTCGGGGCGTTCGGGTCCGCTCCTCATTCAGCCGCCGCAGCACGGCTTGTCGGCTGATTTCTTGGGCGAAGGTGGTACATCGTTCGCAGGGTTTTCGGCGAAAAATCCGTTCGGCTTTAGCAGAAACCCGATGTAGGCGGTCGGCATGACTGGATAATCCTCCGGTCGCGGGACGTGGGTATGACCAAACGTGTACCAAAGAACAATATCCGTGTTTGCGATCGGACGGTCCTTCTCGGTCCACCGGATCAGTCCGTCACCCGGCTGACTTTGGTTCGGGTAGTCGCCAGCAGCGTGGCGTTCCTCTGGGCGGTACGGAGTAACCCAAACGTGGTGCTCGACGAAGCCGGCCCGCTTGCGCCACCAAGCGTTTTTCGAGGCAAGCGGTACGCAATTGTCACCAGCAAAGAACTTATAGCCGACCGGCTGGCCGACGGCGTTGAGCCTGCTTGGATTGACGATTTTCCAAGTGCGGGCCGTCTCGAAATTTAAGTTGGCTCGCGCCTGCTTCTCGCGTTCGAGCAATGTGGCCTTGGCTTGGAAAGCATTTTCAAAGGGGTTCGCCGGGCCCGGATCATCGGCAACCAGATCAATTTGATAGGCCGAGTTCGCGACGCCATCCAGGTCGAAGTCGAGGCGGACATTGAAGAAATGCTGATGGTTCGGTGCGTAAAGCTGCGGCGCGATGAGGGTGCCATACGGCGATGTCTCGCCGGGATGCAGGACACCCAGCGAGAGAATGCCCGTCAGCTTGATCTCGAATTGGATGTTGCCGTCCTGATAAAGGTACCAGAAGAAGCCGTATTCGTAGTTTTCAACCGTCGCAATGGACGAGATCACCAATCGTCGCGACCGGCGGACCTCGGGTTTGTCTGCGAGACGCCGGTCGGTGTGTTTCCAGAGAATACCGAAATCCTCCTCATGCATACACACGGCGTTCTTGATGGTTAGGGGCTCGCCTCGGCTGGTGCAGAGGTGACCGTCGAAATACCTGATTAAGCCGAGGCAATCGCAGCCCAGTTCTAAACTGTTAGCGCAGTAACCGAGACCGTATTCACCAGCGTCAAAAGCATTCTTGCGCGCTTGCTGCGGGGCCGGATCGCCATAGGGCACCACCATCTCGGAAAGCGACGCACGGTAGAGGATGGAGCGTTTCCGGCCCTGGTCCTCGTAACGAAGATCATTGAGTGTCAACCCCTCGCGGGCATTGAACCCAATGACGAAGGACCATTTCTGCCAACGGACGGTGTACCCGTCTACTTGAAAGCTAGGCCCGTCGGGTTGTTGAATGTCCAACGGTTTGATATCGGTGCGCTTTTTGGCGATGCGATCGGAGGCATAATTTCCTTGTTCCGGCGGCAGCGGCCATCGTCCGTATTCCTCCACGCGGATCACTTTCATCCGGTTGAGGTCGACTACCGGACGCAACCCCTCAATCGGTTTGGCATATCCGTTGTCGGTCGGGTCGGTGCGGAGAAAGCATAGCGGTCGCGCGAGCCGTAGAGTACGGTCTTCTTCCGAACCGTAATTACCAGCGCTCCAAATATCGACCATGACGAGGCTGGTGTCCTCGATACCGCAATGTTCCTTGAGGGCGGCCCTGAACTCGGGGCTTGCCAGAACCGCCTGCTCACACTCGACTTGCTCGTCCGCAGTCATGGTCGGCTGGACGTCGGCTATATGTTTCCAAGAGACGAGCGTCCAATCGGTCAACGAAAGGACTGCTTCGTAGCATGCGTTAATGGCGTTGTCGAACAACACGGCGAAGGCTTTGCGTCGCAATTCCTTGGTGGGAGGCGGTGAGGATAAATCGTCGCCAGAGAATAAGTGCACCCGTTCCTTCTCCGGTTCCTCTAAGCTGATGGAAACAAAGCGGGTGGTCGGTGTGACCTTGCCTGCGTCCTTCAGAAGCCTCACGGCCAGTTGGACTTCCAGGGCGCTGAGCGGTTCGAGGGGATGTCGAATGGCTGTGTCAATCATGGTTCCTCCAGAACGGTGAACGACAAACGGCAAAGAAATAGGGTGAACGAAGGTGAACGTCGTTTGGGTCAACGCGAACCGGCAAGTAGGGTCTATCCGAGAAAGGTGACGGTGTAAAACGATTTATCGGGCGGCGGGTGACAGTACGCGCAACATTCATTTGCCCATGAATGTATACCAGAAACGATGGTCGGGACGGTGAGATTTGAACTCACGACCTTCTGAACCCCATTCAGACGCGCTACCAAGCTACGCTACGTCCCGACCTTCGAGAGGGGCAGTATGCCTGTATTCACCCAACCAATTCAACGGTTTTTCTTGGTGGGCTCACTTTTCGTGGGATCGGAAAGCCAGAGCCGAACCCACAATCCGCCTTTCCAGTCCAAATTCTACCGCATAGCCTCTCGATATCCATGAAACGCTCCTTCCCATCACGGCGCTGGACCCTTGCCTTTGGACTCTTCATTTCTGCGGCTACAGCAGTCTTCGCCGACGTTTCCATCACGCTGACCAATTACCACGGGTGGGATGGAGCCTATTTACTCAGGAATCCGGTCGCCGAAGTGCTGGTCGTCCCATCTGTCGGTCGGGTCATGCAGTTTCGCTTTGCGGGAGAGTCCGACGGTCCGCTTTGGGAGAACCCGACCCTGTTGGGTAAGCCCATGCCAGAGAAACCATGGGACCAGCCCGGCAGCTTCGGTGGCGACAAAACCTGGCCGGCACCCCAGAGTGCTTGGAATTGGCCTCCGCCCGATATCTTTGATGCCGCTCCGCTGACCTCCGAGGTCAACGGTCAACGACTCAAGCTGCGCTCGCCGACCAGTGCCCGATTCGGAATCCGGACGGAACGCACCATCGCTTTGGACTCCTCCTCCGCCCGACTTCAAATCATCACCCGGTACGATAAGGTGGCAGGGGAACCGGTGGAAGTCGGCGTATGGGTGATTACTCAAACCCAGGTCCCCGAAGCCGCTTTCCTCCCAATTCCCCCAAAATCCCTTTTCCCGAGTGGCTTGAGCAGCATGTGGGAGAATCCCGAGGCGGCGGTCATCCGATTGCCCGGGCTAATTGAATTTCATCGGGACTCCAAGGTGTCCCGAAAAATTGGAAACGATTCTGGTTCGCTCGCTTGGGTGGGAAAACGGTGGAGTTTGCGAATCGATGTCGGTCGAGACATTACCGCTCGGTATCCGGACGATGGCTGCAGTGCTGAGCTGTATTCCAATCCCGATCCCACCGGTTATGTGGAAATGGAAACCTTGGGACCGCTACATAAACTGGCGGTGGGACAGTCGTTATCGGCGACCAATGTCTACACCCTCAGCCGTCGCCAGGAGCAGGACGTAGCGGCTGAAGCACGGCGGGTTCTGGGAATTCCTGGCCGATGAAAACCGATTGGCTCACTGATTCCCTGCCGGAATTGGCGATTCGTATCGGCGACCGCCTTGCCCATGCTTGCAGAGACCTGAGTGATCCTTGGCGTTTGCCGGTGTTGGCGACTCAGGGAATGGCCGGGCCGGAAGCCCGGGTGGTCGTCTTGCGGGAGATTTCCCAGGACAGACGGGAACTGGTGGTGTTCTCCGATCGGCGAGCTCCCAAAGTGCGACAAGTCCAGGATTTCCCAAAAGTGGCCTTGGTCTTCTACGATCACGATGGCCCCGTCCAATTAAGGGTGCAGGGGCAGGTCGACCTGACCGCCTACCCATCGCCGGACCAGGGACGTTGGTCCGGTTTGACGCCCCTCCAGCGCCAGAATTACCAAAGCCTCGGTGCGCCCGGAGAAACCATTGATTCCCCCGCTTCAGCCAATCTTAGCGGACCAGAATCGGGCCTGGAGAATTTTGCCGTGTTAAGGATTTCCATCCATGCGATGGATTGGCTCTGGCTCGCCCGCCAAGGCCATCGCCGGGCGAATTTTGATGACGCTAACGGCCTCTGGCGCTGCCACTGGGTCATCCCCTGAACGAGCTTAGCCTCTGCACTCTCTTTCAATCCCAAAGGGATTGTGCAGCAAAGCCCAGGGTTGGCCCGCTTTGGGGCCTACCCTGGGTAATGGTTTGATTTGGGATTCAACCCCAACGGGGTTGCGCTTGATTCCCGGTGTGAGTTCGGAAACGTAGATACCAAACGCCTGGAATCTGCAACCAATCGCAGAGCTAAATCTCCCAAAAACGGCAAGCGTCAATAAACCCCTTCAACAATCGTCTTCTCCATCGCACCAAAAGGCCGCACATCGCCCACCCCATCCCACGCATATGGGGGACGCGGTGCCCGGCGCATTGCTTCATCGCGCTCCAGGAAGCGGGGCATGAAAAACTCGCGCGTCAGAGTCGTCAGTTCCACCCGACCAAACTGTCCGTATGGGACGAGTTCAGCGGTGTTCTTTGGGTCAACCACCCGTAAGATGGCCCGCGGTTGGGGCGCGTAATACGTAACCGAAAACTGATCCTCCGGCTGAAGCGGGACGCTGGCCGCCAAACCCATCAAGGTATTGCCGTAAGTGGGATAGAAGCCAATCCGCTGTTCCAGGACCTCTTCCACCAGGAATCGAACGTACTGCGGGGACATGGAAGTGCCACCACAGAACACGCCGCGAATACCTGCATCGTACAAATTGATCTTCTCCGCCAAGGCTTCGAGCAATTTGGGCGTGGTGAAAAGCCCGGTGATCTTGCGGTGCTTCAAGATGGTGGTCGCCTGGTCAATGACATGGTCCATGTACGCCCGGGCCACCTCGAATTGCTTGTTGGTGATCACCTTCTTCACCCAACGAGGGTCCAGATCGATGAAATAGCACGAGCTGCCACGGAAATTGGCCAGATGCTCAATGGCCAGGCGCAATCGACGCGGACCCGTCGGTCCCACCATCAGCCAGGACCCGCCGCGCGGGAAATGTTCGTCGGCAATTTTCCCGCTAAACTCCTCGTAATCGACCTTGTAGTCACTCCAGCCGACTCGTTGCTTCGGCATGCCCGTGGTACCGCCGGTCTCAAAAACATTATACGGTTTGCCGTTGAAGGCTTTGGGCACCCAAACTTCCGGTTGCAGGTCCCGGAGCCATTCATCTTGAAACGACGGGAACTTCTGCAAATCCGCCACGGTATGAATCTGGCCGCGGGGATCGAAATTACGCGAGGCCCAGTCGAGCCAGAAAGGGCTCCCAGTCTCGGGGGAAAAGTGCCACTGAATGATCTCTTGCAGATGGGCCTCGAGCTCGGCTTGAGCGGCCGCGATGGCTTCGGGAGCGACGGAAAGTATCGGCATATAGTTCGACTAGTTCTTAATCTGAATCTGGCCACTGGGCTTTTCCGCCCCGGAGGGCTGGCCGGCGGCACCGACCGCGAACAAGTGGGTTTGGCTTCCAATGTACATGACTCCATTGGCAATCACCGGGGTGCTGTAAATGGGGGCACCGACATTGACTTCATTGAGCAACTTCATCGTCTTGTCGGCGGCCAAAACCGTGAAATCACCATCCTCATCGCCCACGAACACCTTGCCATCTGCGACCATGGTGCTGCCCCACATGTGGGCCTTCATATCGTAGACCCAATAGACCTTGCCAGTCTCGGCATCCAGACAGTGAACGAAACCGCTGAAATCACCGACGAACAGGAGGCCCGTGTTGGGGTCAATGCTGACCGTGGAAATGGAACGTTTGATACCTAGATAGGACCAAATCACTCCGTTCTTGGTGATGTCCCCAGTCTTGGTCGCATCCAGGCAAACCAAATGGCCCACACCTTCGCCGTGCTCGGGGTCCTGGCCAGTCGCCACATACACGCGGTTCTTATAAAAGACCGGAGTGGCATTGATCTCGCTCACCCCTTCTGCGGCAGGGTACTTGATCGGTTTACCAGCCTTGGTCTTGTACTCCGGCGGATTCAGGTCCGCCCACCAAACCTTCTTCAGGTAGGAGTTGTCGGTTTCTTCTTCCCGCTTGAATTCGGGTCCAGGCAAAACCGGCACGATGGCGGAACCATCCCCTTTTTGGGGTTGGGCATCGAAGGCGTAGCAAACTCCGTCGCCGCCACCCGCGAAAATCAGGCGCTTCCCATTGACTACCCCGGTGGAGGGTGAGGTCCATTGACCGTGGAAAATGCGGGGACCGATGCCGGCATTGTCTTCCGCCAACAACTTGCCGGTCTTGGCATCCAGCGCAATGAAGCTTGGCGAGTTGGGCGACGGGACATTGACGTGAGTCCAGTCCTGACCATTGGAGGTGCACACGTACACCACGCCGTCGACCACCAAAACCGAGCAATTCGATGCGTTGTGAGGAAACACTCCCAATTCATCGATCATGTCGTAGCGCCAGACGATGTCGGCGTCTTGTTTGCCAGGCTCAATCGGTGGCTTGCCGAGGTCTTGGACCACATACTTCGCTTCGTCGAGGTAGGGTCCGTCATTCCCGTTGGCCATGCCCTCGGAATCGAGGCAAAGAACCTCGCCACGACTGGTGACCACGTAGACCCGGTTTCCCACGACGTACGGCGAAGCCAGGAGCCCCAGGTTTTCCCAGTCGTTGACCTTGCCCGACTTCATCTTGGGCACCACCAATTGCCAGAGAAATTCGCCTGTCTTCTCATCAAAACAGTAGAGACAACTCCGGTCGCCCACATGGCGCTTGTCGCGCGGCGATTCATTGTTGGTTCCCACATAAACGTGCCCTCCGGCTACCACGGGATTGCCGTAGCTCTGCGAGCCCAGCTTCGCCACCCATTTGACCCCTTTGGTCGTGGCCAAATCGATTTCTTCGGTGCCCGATTTCACTTTTCCGGGATTGAAGGTGCTCGGGAGTCCCTTGGCCGGTGAGTAAAAGTTACGGCCGGGATCGTTGCCGCCCCATGCCGGCCAATCCTCGCCGACCAAGGTGACATCGGCGATCAAGCAGGCGGAGAGGAGAAACGGGAGTGTCTTGATGTGCATAGTACTGGCGGAATGAAGAGGCGAATGTCTGGGATGAAATTGAAAGAGCCTCAATTCGGAGTAACCGTCAAATTATCAATACTGACGCGTTGATCTTGAGGGGCGAACCCATAAAGGCCGGGCGATCCATTCTGGTGCCCATAGCGATGCGGAACCTCCAGGGTCCAAGCCTCGGGCTCGGCATCCCCCTTCTTCCAAGCCTTGGCTCGGACTATGGTCGACCCATCTGCCGCCGTATCGACCCGTGTCTTCAGGTGGTACCAAGTCTCAGGCAACCATTTGAACGGCACGGAGACCTTCAAGCGTTCCTGGTTGGAATTGATCTCCAATTGCTGGGCATTGCCCTTAAGCAAAGCAATGTAGCGCTGATTGATCACCCCGACCTCGCTCATCTTCCGCTTGGTCCCTTCGCTCAGAACGTCGGCCTCGACCGTGTAGTTCTTCATGTCGGGGAACCCAAAGAAGACCTGTCCGCGTTGGAAAAGTTTGTTATCGATCGTTTTGACCAAGGCCTTGGTTGACCCCATCTCATTGGTCTTCTCGCGGATTTCAAAGCGGAAGCGCGCGGAGTTCCAAGGCAGCGGGGGATAGTTGAACTTCGTCGGCGGCTCCACCGAGTTGGTGGTCGTATTGGAAAGCTCGGTCGCCTCAAAGTCGTACTTAACCGGCAGGCTCGGCAGGATGCGTCCCTTGATATAACCCACGATTTCAGTTCCGGCGGGCGTCTTCCAGGTCGCCTTGAACTGACCGGCACTGGCGACCGGGGTAACGTCCGCTACCAATTTGCCCTCGGCATTGAAGCTGGCCTTCATCGTCGCTTTCACCAGGGCCGTCGGTGGAATGTAGGTCTCCCAATGGACGGTGGTCGGATCAATGGTCTCTTGGACCGTGAATCCATTGGCGTCCAGAACACGAACCCGGAATGACTGGGTCTGGCCGGGGCTGACCAGAATTTCGTAGGGAATGGCCTGCAACTGAGCGGGAGCGCCAGGCTTCGGCCATCCTTCCGCTTTGGGGTCTTTGACCGCACCTTTGGTATTACCGGCTTTGCCAAAACAGTAAAGCTTGCGGTCTGTCTGTTGATAGACTTTGCCATTGTATCCAATCGGCGACCCAAAACACCGTCCAATAACCTGCGTACGACTGATCTCATCCGCACCTTCGCTGCCTGGCCTAAGAACAACCAAATCACCATTGGCTACCGTGTCGGGGTCTTGTTTGGCTCCAGCTTCGGCATCCTTCATGGTCACGTAGACGCCGATATAAAGCAGACCATCGGCAAAAAACGGCGAGCTTTGACGTTGCTCGATGCCCAGTTTCTTTTTCCAGTGCAGACGTCCCGTAGTGGCATCAATGGAGCAAAGATCACCGGTGCCGGTCACTTCATAGACCGTGTTGCCAACGATGACAGGAGAACTGGCAAGTGAGCCAACCGCAGGCTGACGCCAGACTTCAAAATTCGTGGGACCGAAAACGTGCGGAATGAAGGAATTGGTTGGCTTGACTTCAGCGGAAGCGGGAATCCGAAAAGCCGCCATACGCCCAATTTCCGAAGAATCGAGGTTTTCCGACTCATGCACGGCGATCAAGGTGTTGGCATGTCGGATCAGAGCCGCATTGATGCCTCCCTTGGCTCCCGCCTTGGCAAAGGGGAATCGCCAGAGCGGTTCTCCAGTACGCGCATTCAAAGCCAGAATCGTCGAGTCACCTCCGGCCGTATAAAGGACCCGCTTGCCTTCCCAGATGTCGAGGTACGGATTGGAAAAGGTGTTGTCTTGGGGCCGATCACCCGGGGCGCTCGACCAGACCAATTCACCGGTTTTCTTGTCGAAGGCATAGAAACGATCACCGGCAGCACCGTGGGCACCCCAGGCGCTGGTGATACCGCGGGTAATGACCAGCTCGTGGTCAACCACCGGCGAGGCCGTTCGTGAGTTTGGGAAGGTGAGGCGGCCAAACTCTTCCATCATCGAGTGTTGCCACAGCAACTTTCCGTCCGGCGAAAATGCCATCAGCAACCCTTGGGTGTGCTGGGCATACACATTGCCAGTCTCGGGATCGATGGTTGGCGAGGAAGTGGCGTAGCGGAGATAAATCGTGTCCGAAAGAAAATCACTCTCCGCATGCTGCCAAAGCATCTTGCCGGTATCCGCATTGAAACAGGCGGTGACTTCCCGCAGATCAGGCCCGTCGCCCAGATAGCCATTGATATAAAGCCGGTCGCCCGCGATGACGGGAGCGCTCTGCCCGGGGAAATCCACCACCCAAAGAGGTGAACGAGCATCCAGCTTGGAGGGCAGCCCCTTTTCGCGTGAGACCCCGTCTTGTTCGGGGCCACGCCAATTTAGCCAACCGGTTACGGGAGCAGCAAGGAGCGACAGAGCGGGATGGCCCGCAAAGGTCGCCAAAGTAAGAAGCAACGCCAGACGTTTCATGGGCAAAATCCAATCCAAAGTATCTTGGTTAACATGATCCCGGAATCCAGTCGTGGCAACAGAAATAATACGAGTGCGTACTAAATTGGGAAAGGGGATGTCCGCCAGGTCATGGACTGCGCCAGCCCTCTGGCGCTTTGGAGACGATCGTGAAATCGATGGCGGCCAGAGGTTCGTCGCGTGCGCGCCCGTCCGGTTACTTCGATAAACCGTTCGCTCCCAAACGCCAATGAGCCGCGGAAGCCGACCGCCAAGGGCAAGATTCCTCTGGTCTCCACCCGCTACCATCTTCAGGCATGGAAGGCCAAAAGCTGGTTGCGAATTTGCCTGCCGACCCCGATCTTCAAGGACGCATCGCGATAGTTGGCTCGTTGACCTCTGATGGGTTGAGGTTACCCTCTCAAGGGTGAGACGTTTCACTGCCGTAGTTGAGAGGTGCCCCGAAACAGGATTTTACGTGGGGTACGTTCCTGGATTTCCCGGTGCCCATTCGCAAGCCGAATCTTTGGATGAGCTAAATCGTAATTTACAAGAAGTCGTGCTGATGTTGCTTGAAGACGACGATTCTCGAGTTTTGGGGGAATTTGTCGGAACGCAAATGATCAACGTGGGGTGAACGATGGGGTCTCTCCCAGTACTTAAGCCCCGTGAGGTTTGTAGGATACTTGCTTCCTTGGGGTTCGTGATGGTCCGTCAACGAGGATCCCATATGCAATTTCGACACGCCGACGGACGCTGTACGACAGTCCCAAACCATTCTGGCCGGGATATTTCTCCTCTTTTATTGCGACAAATTGCGCGAGACATTGGAACGACGGCCCAAGAGTTCGCTTCCTGGCGCTAACCCCATCTCCGACCGAGGCTGTCGTGACCGGTTAGCGGTAGCAGGGGTTTTTATCCGTCTCCTGCGGCTTCTTGTGTTGCCCTTTTACCGACCACGGCGCTTCCCGAGTAGGGGAGCAAGGAATTGTCCGCCAGGTCATGTACTGCGCCAGCCCTCTGGCGCTTTGGAAACAGCTTTGAAATCGATGGCGGCCAGAGATCCCTTGCGTCCCCTTTCATTTCGGAGGCGAAAACCGGTAGAGGACAACCGCAGTCCAAGACGCTACCGCGCTATACCGATGTGCCCGTTGCCCTTGATGCGAAGGCCAGATTACGGTTTTTTGGATTGATGGAAGGGCTTCTGGGCCAAAAAGAGGTCTAGGTGGGAAAGGCACTCCTTCTTTTCTGTCTCAGTCTTGAGCAGTTCAATGGCTTCGCGCTCTGCCGCCACGGCTTTGTAAAACTGATCGGTCTCGGCATAGGCCGCCGCCAATGTGTCGAGAATACCTGCGTTTGTCCTAGAGGTTGCGCTCACCGAAGCTTCTGCTAACTCGACCGCTTTCCGCCCGTTGCGAAGGCTTTCCTCTGCGCTAGTGGCCAAATCCCAAGCCAATTCATTCATTGACTCGATGGTTTCGGGGTGTGAATGGCCGAGGACCTTCTGTCGGACCGTTAGCATCTCGGTACGCAACATGATCGCCTCGTTTTCGCGCCCTAACTTGTCGCACGAAAATGCCAGGCTCCGCATCGCTTGGATAGTGGTGGGGTGCTCGGGGCCATTAACCTTGCGGACCAATGCCAAAATATCGTTCCGCATTTTGTAGGAGTCATCGTTGCGCCCCGTGGCGCTATAAGACATCGCCAGGTCACCCATTGCCGCAATTGTATTGCGGTTTTCTGGGCCATTCACTTTATAGCTAAGGGAAAGTACTTCTTCCCGCAGCCTGAGTGCCTCATCCATTCGGTCGACGTCAAAGTAGGACACCGCCAGGTTGATCATCGCCCCGATTGTCTGAGAATCTTCGGGCTGTAGCACCTTACGGCTCACCCGAAGAGTATCCTCCCGCAGTTTTAATGCCTCTTCTCTTCGACCGACATCAAAGTAGCAATTCGCGAGGTTATTCATCGTTGTGATTGTGTCCGGGGCCTCTGGGCCGTTGACTTTGCGGCTGATCGGAAGGAAATCCTCGAGCAGTTTTAGCTCCTCGACTTCGCGACCGGCAGAGGCGTAGGTATTGGCGAGGCTGTGAATCGCCATGATGGTATCGTGGTGCTCTGGCCCATTCACCTTTCGCCGTAGCGGTAACGCTCTTTCTTGAAGCTCGACCGATTCTCCCAGGCGACCGACCTCGCGGTAGGAAATCGCCAGGTTGTTCATCGCGGTAAGCGTCTCTGGGTGTTCGGGACCATTCACCTTTCGGCTAAGGGGAAGTATTTTTTCTCGGAGTCTCAGTGCTTCATCCTTTCTATCGCATTCTAAGTATGAATTTCCTAAATTATTCATCGCGCTAATTGTTTCAGAATATTCGAGACCTTTTATCTTGCTCCAGAGCGAATACACCTCCTCGCGCAGTTTGAGCGCCTCGTCTTTGCGACCGGCGATTTCGTAGGAAATCGCAAGGCCATGCATGCTGAAAATCGTGATTGGATCGGTATTGCCGAGGAGCCTTCCGCAAATGGCTAATACATTCGTTTGAAGTTTGAGCGCGTCATCCGCACGACCGACAATGTCATAGCATACCGCCAGGTTATTCATTGCATTGAGCGTGTTGGTGTCTTCCAGCCCAAAGGTTTTGAGCCTGTAATCCCGGACCTTTTCAAGCAGCGGTATGGCTTCTCTGGATAGTCCTAAGCCATAGTATGTTTTTGCCAGAGTCGCCTGGAGTTCCGCCCGGATCGCCGGTTGAATGGCAAAGTCGCGGTCCAGGTTCGTCACTGCCCGGTCCAGCGTCTCCGCCACCGTAATGGTACGTCCGTTTCGTGCAGGATCGGGACTCGCGAACACGTTGGTCATAAAGCTTGAAACCGCCTCCAATTCGGACAGTCGCTCTTGGGCCGCGGCTTCGGCCTTCAACGCCCGCTGGGCCGCCCGATTAGCCCGTGCCGCCTGCCAAAGGCTCACCGCGATGCCCAGCACCAGGATGGTCGTGATGGCCACCCCTGCCGCGAAAACCAGCTTGTTTCGCCGAATGAACTTCTGCGTCTTGTAGAAGGCACTGGGCGGACGCGCAACCACCGGTTCATCGCTCAAATGCCGGTTGAGATCGGCAGCCAGCCCGCTGGCCGTCTCATACCGCCGTTGCCGGTCTTTCTCCAGGCACTTCATCACGATCCAGTCGAGGTCGCCCTGGAGCCCGTGAACCAACTTGGGCGCTTCGGTGGAGCGGCGTTTGGCTGTGGTCGTCAATTCCTCGCGCGTGAGTGTACCGAGGCGCGTGCTCGGGCGAGCCGGTTCCTTTTCGCGAATGATTTTCCGCATGGCGTCCAGGCCAGCCTCCATCAATTCCTTCGGATCAAACGGAGGGCTGCCCGCCAGCAGTTCGTAGAGCAACACGCCCAGACTGTAGATGTCACTGCGGGTATCGATGTCTAAACCACTCATCTCGGCCTGCTCAGGACTCATGTATGCCGGTGTGCCAATAAACTGATGCAATTGGGTGTACACCGTCTTGTCCGTCAGCCGCCCTTCGGTCGCCTTGGCGATGCCAAAATCGATCACCTTGGGGACCGGCACGCCATCGTGCAAGGTGACCAGGATGTTCGAGGGCTTAATATCGCGGTGGATGATCCCCTTCTGGTGCGCATGTTGAATGGCCTGACAGACCTGGATGAACAGATCGATCCGTTCCCGTGTCGTGAGCTGGGCTTGATCGCAGTAGTCGGTAATTCGTGTGCCTCGCACCAATTCCATGACAAAGAACGGGCGTCCTGTATCGGTGCTCCCGGCATCAAACACCTTGGCGATATTGGGATGGTCCATCATCGCCAGTGCCTGGCGTTCGGCTTCAAAACGGGCGACCACCTGCCGGGTGTCCATGCCCAGCTTGATCACCTTGAGGGCTACCCGGCGGCGGACCGGCTCCGATTGCTCGGCCACATACACCACACCGCAACCGCCTTCTCCCACCCGCTCCAGCAATTTGTAGCGTCCCAGCGTTTGGCCCACGGCTTCGTCAGGAGCCTCACCGAGGCCAAGCCTTAGGGGCGCTTTGGGTAAGCCACCATCGGGCGACAGGAGATCGTCTCGCTGTTCGTGCCCGGCCAGCAGGGCTTCGAGTCGTTCGAGCAGATCGTTGTCTTTGCCACAAACGGCCTGCAAAAAGGCCTGCCGATTGGTTGGCGGCTGCTCCAGGGCCAGTGCGAACAAAGCCAATTCTCTTTCATGAGCCGATGACGCGGGCATTGGGTTCATCTGGTGTTAAAAGCGCATTCTACTCACGAAAAGTATTTCCAGTTTTTCGACATACTTTTGGCCCTCGGTTAGGCATGTTCCGAAAGGCAACCGAGCCTGATGGATTCGCGGAGCGACAAGTCAGCCAAGCATCGAGCTCCGCATCTCAATATTGAGCCAGGCCCGTGCGTACGCCCACCACTGCTTGGCTGTGGGCACCGCGATGCCCAGTGCGGCGGCGGTATCCTCGAAATCCAGGCCGACAAAGAAACGCAACTTGACCAACTCCGCTTTGCGTTCGTCCACGATGGCGAGTTTCTCCAACGCCTCGTTCAAGGCCAGCAACCGATCGTCGTCTACCACGGGAGCGAAAATGTCGAGCCCGGCCAGGTCAATCGCCTCAATACCTGAGCCGCGTTTAGCCGTTCGCCGTCGGCGAGCGTGTTCGATCAATATCCGACGCATGGCCTCGGCTGCTGCCCGGAAGAAATGAGTTCGATTGTGATAGACCGGGGAATCGCCGCCGCCCAGCCGTAACCAAGCCTCGTGGACAAGGGCCGTCGGCTGGAGGGTATGTCCGGCGGCTTCCTGGGCCATCTTGTGGGCAGCCAGTCGGCGGAGTTCTTCGTAAACAATCGGAAGCAATTCGGCGGCAGCCTTGGTATCCCCTTGCTCCACCCTTTCCAGGATTTGCGTGAACTCACTCACCACCGCATCGTAAGAAGACGGCGTTACCTGACAACTCCGAAACCGCCCCGGCGGCCTGGGTGTGCACCGGATTCCATTCCTCCGCAGGGTCGTGATTTGTTGCGCCTCCCACCGTCCAAATCGCT
>CAILNN010000061.1 GCA_903835555.1 uncultured Verrucomicrobiota bacterium | reverse complement strand
TGGGAGAGCACCTGCTTTGCAAGCAGGGGGTCGTCGGTTCGATCCCGTCATCCTCCACCAGGGATTTGATGAAAGACGTGGTTAGAGATGAGTATCCGGTTGGGTATTGATTTCTAGCTTTTTAGCTAGAGGTTCTTTAACAAAATGGAAGAAGTAAGGCAATGTAGACACTTTGTGATGAGGTGAAAGCATTGCATGGGTAAATGATTGCAAAACGCAAATATTTGACGCGTTAGTTCGAAAGAAAGAACGGTTCAGATAGAAGCTTTAGAATTACCTGTAGCGTGCTGACGATCATGCGTTGGCGAGGAATCTGGGGATAAAAAGGCCCAGGTTTTAGCGTTATAGGGTCAAGTGAATAAGTGCATATGGTGGATGCCTTGGCGATTACAGGCGATGAAGGACGTGGTAGCCTGCGAAAAGTCACGGGGAGCTGGCAAACAAGCTTTGATCCGTGAATGTCCGAATGGGGAAACCCACCCGCGAGGGTAACCCTCCTTGAATATATAGGGGAGGTGTGGCGAACTGAGTGAACTGAAACATCTAAGTAGCTCAAGGAAAAGAAATCAACCGAGATTCCGGAAGTAGTGGCGAGCGAACCTGGAAGAGCCTGTTATTTTTAGCACATGCGATAGTAGAACGGAATGGAAAGTCCGGCCATAGCGGGTGATAGCCCCGTATACGAAATCCCGTGTGTGGAACTAGGGTAACGACAAGTAGGGCGGGGCACGAGAAACCCTGTCTGAACATGGGGGGACCATCCTCCAAGGCTAAATACTCGTAATCGACCGATAGTGAACCAGTACCGTGAGGGAAAGGCGAAAAGAACCCCGGGAGGGGAGTGAAATAGAACCTGAAACCGTATGCATACAAACAGTGGGAGCGGACTTGTTCCGTGACTGCGTACCTTTTGTATAATGGGTCAGCGACTTACATTCAGTAGCGAGCTTAACCGATAGGGGAGGCGTAGCGAAAGCGAGTCCGAATAGGGCGACAGTTGCTGGGTGTAGACCCGAAACCAAGTGATCTATCCATGGCCAGGATGAAGGTGCGGTAACACGCACTGGAGGTCCGAACCCACAAATGTTGAAAAATTTGGGGATGAGCTGTGGATAGGGGTGAAAGGCTAAACAAACTTGGAAATAGCTGGTTCTCTCCGAAAACTATTTAGGTAGTGCCTCGTAAATCACTCTTGGGGGTAGAGCACTGTTATGACTAGGGGGCTCATAAGAGCTTACCAACTCATTGCAAACTCCGAATACCGAGAAGTGCGATTACGGGAGACAGACCATGGGTGCTAACGTCCGTGGTCAAGAGGGAAACAACCCAGACCGCCAGCTAAGGTCCCAAATGACGTGCTAAGTGGAAAACGAAGTGGGAAGGCATAGACAGCTAGGAGGTTGGCTTAGAAGCAGCCATCCTTTAAAGAAAGCGTCATAGCTCACTGGTCGAGTCGTCCTGCGCGGAAGATGTAACGGGGCTAAGCACGTAACCGAAGCTGCGGATGCATATTTATATGCATGGTAGGAGAGCGTTCTGTAGGCCTGCGAAGGTGTTCTGTGAGGAATGCTGGAGGTATCAGAAGTGCGAATGCTGACATGAGTAGCGATAAAGGGTGTGAAAAGCACCCTCGCCGAAAGCCCAAGGTTTCCTGCGCAACGTTCATCGGCGCAGGGTGAGTCGGCCCCTAAGGTGAGGCAGAGATGCGTAGCTGATGGGAAACAGGTTAATATTCCTGTACTTTAATATGATGCGATGTGGGGACGGAGAAGGTTAGGTCATCCAACTGTTGGAATAGTTGGTTCAAGCGTGTAGGGAGGTTTCTTAGGCAAATCCGGGAGATCAATTCTGAGACGTGATAACGAGGCACTTAGGTGCTGAAGTGATTAATACCATGCTTCCAAGAAAAGCCACTAAGCTTCAGTCATATTAAAACCGTACCGCAAACCGACACAGGTGGGCAGGATGAGAATTCTAAGGCGCTTGAGAGAACCCGGGAGAAGGAACTCGGCAAATTTGCACCGTAACTTCGGGAGAAGGTGCGCCCCGGTAGGTTGTAGAGATTTACTCTCGAAGGCCGATGGGGTTGCAGTGAAAAGGTGGC
>CAILNN010000060.1 GCA_903835555.1 uncultured Verrucomicrobiota bacterium | reverse complement strand
ACGAAGGGCCTTGACGATCAGTTGGACCTTTTCCAGGGCACCATAACTGGCCTGATGCTCACTGCTTCGCAGCCAGGCCAGCACCGGCCAGCGGCCCCGAAAATATCGAGGGGCGGATAGCAATTCTGCTGACAGAACCCATTAAAGAAGCGCCCTTCCTGATCTCCGTCAACCGGATCATGAGTGCCATCAACGTCCAAGATTACTTCTGTTGTGCCCTTCGCAACTGACCGAACAAACTCGTCTATGAAGAAGGCTCCATTGGACTCGTGATCGGCCGGAATCTTCTTATACCGGCTGGCGTTGACGGATTTATCACGCAATCATTTTGGCCCAAAGTGCTGTTTTTGTCAATAAGTTATTTATTTTATAGAATCGGATAGCCAGAATGACTCAGGCATTGCCAATTATGTAAGCCATCCGTCTCGCGGTATCGATACAGATGCGGAGCCGGTGTACCTGGCAGGGGGCTTTCAAGGAAGTGACGCCCCCTCGTGAGTCCTTTTCTTCTTGGAGGGCCTTCGATGCCTGGACGAAAGACTTCATTGCCGAGGTCCCGAAACAACTTGAAGTCTACTTGATTGAACAGGAGCAAGAAATCGCAACTGAGGAACTGGAAGCGACTAGAAATCAACCCGGTGCCAGCTAGGTACTAAGCCCGTGGCCGTCTCAAAGGGGCGCAAAATAATCCCTCCACCAAGATAATCGGATATTCCCCTAGTTATTTACGATTAAAAGCGTAAATTGAACTCATCGGAGGGAACACTTCCGGCAAAAACGAAACGAAAATGAAAACGACATCGAAGGAAACCGGGGAATATCACCACCCCATCACGGCAGAGTTCGAACATGGCCAAAATGATCCGCTTGGGTTCTTTGAAGCGGTTTGTCTGGAGGGGCTCGAAGGCAAGTGGATGATTATCCCGGCGGCTTTGCAACGTCGATTCTTTGGTGACGTTCCTTTCGGTAGGCAACGGGTAAAGGTTGGGGATGCCGGTCTAGTGACAATCTGCCGGACAACCAGCTTTGGAGGAGACTGGGAAGCGTCGAAAGTCATTTGGAACCAGTCCGAAGAATGCTGGACCTACCAGGACGGGAGCAAGGCGGTCAAGACGTCGGGACGCCTAAACTAAAACGAAAATGAAAACGACAACCAAATCAATGACCCAGGAAGGGCCGGTCATGCCGACAGTAAACCGCAACGGGACTCATCCGGATGAATTGCTTGAAGGCTACAGTCTAGCGACGAGCGCCATCTTGGATGCCATCAAGGTCCTACAAGAGGGTTCACCAAACGGGCGTGATTACCCGACACAAGAGGCTCTGGATAGCGCATTGGCCCAGCACGCCAAACGATGCTCAACCCTGACCGGCATTGCAGACGAGATGGTGGCACTAGCCGAACATGTCCACGCGACGAGGGGGAACCGATGAACGACGCCCCCGAGAATCGGTGGAGCGCTAACCCGAGGGTGTGGGTCTATCGATTTCGTCGGGTCAAGTGACCTGACGGGTAACGAAACGAAAACGAAACGAAAACTAAAATGAACAATAGCACTATCACGACCGCCGAGCCGCCAAGAGATTGGAGTCCTTCGGAACCACCTGAGCTTCAAACGCTCATCAATGCTGCGACCCAGTATTGCCGGTACCGTCGGTTCGCCATGGCATTCGCGAATGGAAGGCAGGACCTCGACCGCCGCCTGACCCGATGGGAACTGTCGGACTTCATGGGAGCCCCGATATCACAGCGAGAATTCATCGCCCTCCGGTTCTCAAGTCTCACCCCTAAAGAATCTGCCGGGATGGAGGTCAACCATTGGCGGGTAAAGGATTGCTTGGAGCGCTCACGGGAAAACCTCATACAGGCTGTCCGTGGTTGTTTGAAGCTGGTTTGAGGCAGGTTTCAAGCTGGCTGGAAATTAAATCGTATTATCCCTAGGAGGTTTACGCTAAAACGCGTAACTTCCTTGGGTAACGAAAACGAAATAAAACGAAAATGAATAATTCACATTCAGGGTTGTATCGTCTCTATCGATCAACCGTTAAACCGATAATTCCCCTGACGGTCCTGATCACCATCTCCGCAGCATCTTTTGAAGGCGGACTCCTGCGCGAACGGGGCAATCAGTCAGCCGACGCCAAGGAAGCTCATGCGCTCAATCGGACCTGCAGCAAGGTCATTGTCCTACAACTCGGAGAACTCAAGGCGCTTCGGGAACAGATTCGGGAACAGCGCGCCGAATTGATCGGGCTAGCGGGTCAACGGGCGAACTCTCCCACGGTGGCGGTCTATCGCAAGGCGGGGCGATGAAAGTTTCGGATGACGTGGCGATCTTCATCGGCCTGGGGGCAATGTCGGTCGCCAGTGTGGCGGCGGGCGGTGCCTTGTTTGTTGTGTTGATTGAGTCCTTCCATTCACGGCGGGAGAAACTGGAACTCCAACAGCGGATTGAAGCCGAGGAAAGCAAGACCGCCTCGATTCCCGGTAATCCCTCGGAGGACCGTGTATGAGCTTCAACACCAAGATTCAATGGTGCGACCATACCTGGAACCCGTGGATTGGCTGTTCCAAGGTGTCGCCCGGGTGCCTGAATTGCTATGCGGAAACCGTCACTCCATCGCGGACGTTTGGCATCCAATGGGGTAAAGGACATCCTCGTTTCAGGACTAGCGAATCCTACTGGAAGCAGCCGTCGCGCTGGAACGCGGACGCGAGCAGGACATCCGACGGCCAAAGAAGACCTAGACGGGTTTTCCCGTCTCTATGTGATTGGCTCGACGACGAGGTTCCGATTGCGTGGCTAGCCGATTTCTTGACCGTGATTTTCCAGACACCGGACCTGGATTGGTTGTTGTTGACGAAACGACCTGAGAATTTCGTCCCAAGATTGCGCGCAGTGCAACGGCAGTTCACGGTGGATCCGCTGGACATCGTGGACCGGAGCGATGCCTGGCTTGCCGGTGAACGGGTGCCGCACAATGTATGGTTCGGCGTGTCGGCGGAAAATCAAAGGTATTGGGATGAACGGGTGGAATTGCTGAAAAAAATTCCGGCGGCGGTGCGGTTTATTTCGGCGGAGCCTTTGCTGGAGTCCATCAACTGCGGGTTTCCTGCCGGGGCCAGATTGCCTGATAGACCGGACGGGTGGGAGACCTGGGGGCAGAGAAAGAAGGATGAATTTACCACATCCATCGCTCGGGCTGTTTACATTGCCCGGTGTTCCATTGGCATCAATTGGGTGATCGTCGGCGGCGAGAGCGGACCGAAAGCCAGAAGGTGCGAGGTTGATTGGGTTGATTCCATGGTGGGCCAGTGCCGGGCGGTCTCAGTGCCGGTATTTGTGAAACAGCTTGGGTCGAAATGCCATGTGAAGACCTGCACGTGCGGTAGGAATACAGATGGCCACTGGAAAGGTCCGGCACCGTGTTTTCATTGCCACGGCATTCTGAAACTCAAGCACCCGAAAGGCGGTGATCCGGAGGAATGGCCGGAAAACCTGTGGGTCCGCGAATGGCCTGATCTCGGGAAGGCGAACAAATGAGCAAGCTTCCCCCAATTGCGGCGAGTGCGACCAGAGATGCCATTAAATCTTTGCATCGAATGGCCAAGACCGCGCACGCAACCACTGTTCATTGGAGTCACGGAACAGACATTGACCTACAGGAGGCCAGTTTAGAGAAGCTGACCGGTATTATTCGTGATTGCGCTGCCCTGGAGCAACTCGTCAATGGAGACCGCCCAGCTACAGGGGCCGAACCTGGCATCACACCAATCAGTCTCATCCAATAACTTGGCTAGCAGGAATTTCCCTGAAAACGCTTTCTTATTACGCTTTTTCGCGTATATTGATTAAGCCGAAAGGAAACTATCCTTTAAGCTCAAACGAAAACGAAATGAACACGAATTCCATTCCTCGATCTCTCCTCCTTCCTACCGAATCGCCACTTCAAAAGGAGCAGGCGATCCGCGATTATGAAGCAAGAAGGATAGACCGAATTGCACGCCTCCAAGCACGCGCTGACAAGTACGGGGCCAAGGCAACCGGGTTAACCGCACGGGCGCATCAGCTCGCAAGCGTCATACCGTTCGGGCAACCAATCCTCGTGGGGCACTATTCCGAAGGCCGAGACCGTCGGTATCGGGACCGCATCTACCGGACGTTCGCCCAAAGCCATCAGGCATTCCAAGAGGCCCAGACCGCCCAAAGCCAAGCCGATGCGGCGGCGGACAACACAGCGATCAAGAGCGACGACCCCGCAGCGGATGACAAGCTTGCGGAGAAATTGGCCGCTTTGAAGGCCAAACACGACCTAATGAGGACCACCAACCGGGCATGGCGAAGCCACCTCAAGGGTAAGTCGGCAGCTCTTGCGGCCCTTGGATTCACGGGAGAAAAGCTCGTCGCTTTAGAAAAGGTCATTTCCGAACGAAGCAATTTTAATCGCCAGCCCCATGCGAGGTTTGAGTTGACCAATCTTTCGGCAACAATCCGTTCAACAGAAAAGCGCCTTGAGAAAATCAAGGTCACTCAGGCGACACCAGATACGACCAAGACAGGCAACGGCATAACAATGGAAGATCGCCCGGCTGAGAACCGGGTCCGGCTGCGGTTCCCGGCCAAGCCTGATGATTCAATACGTCGCGAATTGAAGCGCCAAGGATTTCGGTGGACCCCAAGCCAAGGAATCTATCAGGCCTACCGCAATTCTTGGTCGCTTCATTACGCGAATAATCGAGTAATGGAAACTGGAAAATAATATGCGATTAAATTTGATACCCCGGATTAAATGCATATTTTGAACCCGTTGAAGGAATAATCCCGAGACAAGAAAACGAAACGAAAATGAACATACCCGGGAGTTCTTCTCCCAATATTCAGCGTCGAGGTCGCGGACGGCCTCTCAAGTCTACCCCGTACGAAATCGAGGATCCGGTTCGCGGGCAATCCCGATCTGATGGGTTCCGATTCTTCGGTTGGAAGAAAATCACCAATAGCGCGGGTGCCATTCGGCTCTATCAATCTTGGAGTCATCCAGATGTTTACTTGGTTGCCGCACAGAATAACCGGGCGCAGGTTCGCGCTTGGAATCAACGGAAACGGTCGGTCGCCGCTGGGAAAGGCGTGCGATGAACTACCGTTCGCCGAAGCCTTGGTTGGTAAGAAGAACCGAGGTGCCGAATTGATCAACCCATTAAGACGTTACCGCGTGGTGGCGTCTTTTTTTATTTCCCGCAGATGACTCGCAACAAATACAAACATGGCCATTAAATTCAAACCCCTAGGTGATCGCATTCTCGTGGAACCTGATCCCCTCATCCACCTTTCGCCCGGGGGTCTATTGATTCCCGAACAAAACCGCGATAAATCCCCTGAAGGCATCGTGAGAGCGGTGGGGCCAGGACGCCGAAACCGTGACGGACAATTCATCGAACCGGAATTCGAGCCGGGCGAACGGGTGATGTTTCGACGGACGGGCGGCACTGAACTCAAGATTGAAGGCAGGACATTCCGATTGCTGGAAAGTGTCGACATACTGGCAAAGGTGGAATAAACCTGACCGCCACAATCAATTTCCGGCGAATGCCGCTACGGTGAAACGACCGTAGCGGCTTTTTTCTTGATTCGCATAAGTCCACTGATCGGCGTTGACCCTTCCCTGCCCGGTGTACCCGGCTTGTTTGCGATGCGGATTACCACGGCCAAGCGAGCGACCCCTACACCGGAAATTATTCGGGTGTTTGCCGACGGCCTGAAACGCGTTCGGTTCGACGGTTCATCGACCATCGCGGAGGACTGCAAGAAGTTTACCGCCGTGAAGGTCGGTGACGTCACGACCGACTATCAAGATGTCACGATCAAGGGGTATCTATCGACCTTTCAGGATACGACGGCGAGTGATCGCGAGGGCGATTATGTCCTGCCCGGTGCCTTCAAGGCGACGATACCGATGTTCATGCAGAACCCGGTTCTTCTATGTGATCACGATAATGACTGTGAATCGATTGCCGGTCGGTTCACCGCCATGAAGGAAGACAAGACCGGACTCTATTTTGAGGCCGCGTTGTCGAATTGCCCTTGTGACGATCACAAGTGCATCCGGTTCATGGTGGCTGAAGGCAACCTCAAGACAACCTCGATGGGGGGAGTCTTCACCTACGGACCGGATGGCCGGGGGATCAAGGAGGTCCAGCTATTCGAAGGTTCCTTGACCCCAGTACCGGTCAATCAAGATGCCATTTTCTCCACCCGGGCATTGACCCCTGCGGAGGCTCTGAAGGTTCGGGTTGTTCCAGCCCTGTGAAACCAGCGGGAGTAACGAGCGAAGCCAACACAACCGCCGAAGCGCACTCAACCAACCACCCAAACAATGAAAACGATTGAATTCACGCGCAACGGTCGAAAGTCCGTTGTCCCCGTTAACCCCGCGACACCCGCGAATCCCGCTGCCCCGACAGGACTTGAAGGCGAGATCGACATCGTGCGACTCACGGCCACGATTAAGAGCGTCGTCACGGAAGCTAATGCCGGTAACCTGACCGCCTCGCAGGTCGAGACCGCTACTGCGAAAGCCATCGCCGCAGCCCTCTTGGATTTCAAGGCCAAGCAGGATGCCGACAGTCGGACGATGACTCGGCAGGAGGTCGTCAGCCCTCCAGCGGTGGTCCCACCCGTCTCATCTACGCCGGTTGATCTGAAGGCCATCATAGAGGCGGCAGTCAAAGCGCAGTTCGATGATGTTCGCCGGGAAAAGAAGGGCGTATTCAGCATCGAAGCGGACAACAAGACCGGGGATATCGAGCTACCGACCGGCACCGAGAAAGGAAACCTGTCGTTGTCCGCCAAGCAGCTCCTGAACATGTTGACCCGCAAGGACTGCAATCCGGACCACGGGATTGACGAGAAAATTCTTCGTCAGGGTGCGGAAGTAGGGGAACGGGTCTTTAAAAGCCTAAGGCAAAAGGGCTTCATCGCGGCTGGTGGGGATTACAAGTCCATGACGGCAGGGACAGCAGGTACGGGAAAAGACTTTCTCCAGGTAGACCTCGCGAGTCAGCTTCAAACTCGGTTGTATCTGGAAAGCTTGTTGGTCGGCATTATGGGTTTGAACGAGATCGAAATGCCTTCAAATCCGTACGACCTGCCGATCCTCAAGACGCGATCCAAGTTCCTCGGTGGCACTGAAAACACAGCAGGGACAGCTTCTGACCCGACCACCGGACAGGTTGTGATGACGGCCGTCAAGTTGATCGGGCAAACCAATTTCAGCTATGAATTGGACGAAGATTCACTGCTCCCGATTCTTCCGATCATCACCGATCAGTTCGCCAAAGCGGCGGCGGACACCCTTGAAAGCGCGATGATCAATGGTGACACAACGGCCACCCACCAAGATACCGATACCAATCTGATCGTGAATTCGGGTGACAAGCAGTGGAAAGGTTTCCGCTGGTATGCCTTGAACACCACGGGATTGAAGAAGGACTTTAGCACGGGCGGGATCACGGATGGTAACCTGCGGAGCCTCAAGAAAGCTTTGGGGAAATGGGGAGTGAATCCAAAGAACCTCCTGCTCATCACTGGCGCGTCTGGTCAGACCGATGCTGAAGGCATGTCAGACGTGTCGAGCGCAATTAACGTCGGCAATGCAGCGACCTTGATTACCGGGACACTTCCTCGGTGGCGCGGAATTCCGCTCGTCACATCGGCCTGGTGTCGAGAAGACCTTAATGCTGTCGGTGTCAACGACGGGGTAACGACGACACGCGGGTCCGTCATTCTGGTCAATACCCGGGAATGGCTGCTCGGTCGCCGTCGTGATTTCACTTTGGAATCCTGGCGCGACGTTCAGAAGCAGCAAACTGCATTGGTCGCCAGTTTCCGCCGTGCGTTTGTTCCCCGCGAAACCCCGTCCGCCCTGACAGCTCAGACGGTTTCGATCGGTTACAACTACGGCGTCTAACCGGTCCCCTGCCCCCCGTCTGGTGAATACTGGACGGGGTGCAGTCGAAATATCTCCCATTTGTAATCCTTCTAGCCCTTCTCCATCCCAACCCTGTGACTAAAATAATCTACTGCGGGCCAAAGACTGACTTTTCTCGATTCGGAATCGTCCTACCTGGGGATGTCTTGCTCTTGACTGACCGCGAATTCCGCTCTGTCGAGAGTGACAAGCGATTTTCTCCATGGAACGAAGGGGCGGAGCAGAAGGCCCGGGATACTGCCGCCGTCAGGCTAAAAGGCATTCTATCGGCTGCTAAGACGCCACAGGAAAAGACCGAAGCAGATCGGATGATTGTGGCCGAGAAGGCACGTCGGGAGGCTTTAGGGCGGGCTTGTTCGGAAGATGTCGTCGAACGCGAGGAACTGGCGAGCATGACCCGAGATGATCTGCTTGATCAACTATCATTGATTCAGGAGGTAGATAGCAACTTCACATTCTCGAAGCGGGCTGACACCCAGACACTTCGTCGTCTGCTGATTTCATTTCGTCAAAACATGGAGGAAAATCCCCCGGTCGGCGAAACCCTTGATGTTGAGGAATAATAATGGGACTTCCCGTTACACCCTATTGTTCGGTCGATCAGGTACGGGCAAAGCTGCGTAATCGGGAAACCATCATCGAAACCGAAATCCTTGATGCCATCGGGGCCGCGTCACGGTTTGTTGATGATTGGTTGAATCGCGACTTTGGGTTTCACGATTTCTCCATTACACCTTTCCGAGTTCAGCGCGACCATATTTTCGCCGATGAACTGATTCTCCCGTTCCGGCCTATCCTGACCCTGACGGCGGTCAGTTACGGCGGGGTGCCGTATGTCCTTGATACCGACTATTTCTTGCCAGTCGATAACCGGGGCCGAGTGACCACCATCCAGATGATTGCGGGTGTCTGGCCCCAAAGCGTTCCGCCGCTGAATCTCATTCTCGTTACCGGAACCTTTGGGTATCTCCAGACTGACCGAACAGGAGCCTACTCCCCCTTTGCAATCCCGACCGGGCTACCGAGCAACATAACGGAAGCAACGGCTGAAATCGCCGTCGCGATGACGGGCCGAAACCAAAAGGAAATAATCGGTAGCGATGGGGTCAAGCAAACCATCACCGACACCACGATTCCCAAGACTGCACTCGCGATCTTGGGCGCACGCAAACCAATCCTGATCTGAAATATGCGCCTAGCTATTGCGGTAAGTAACACGGTCACGACAGTCCTCGATGCGAACGGGAGTAATCCATTTTGGACCAACCTCTACATTTTCAATCTTGGGAGTGCGATTGTCTATGCTTCATGGACAAATGAAGCGACTGATACCAATCCCCTGACTGTCGCCAATGGATTCCCGATACCCCCGAATACATTCCAGTGGATTGCCTCGGATGATGGGATTGTCAACAAGGGGCCGATTCAATTTATCGCCGCGACGGCAGGACCCTTCAACGTTCGTATCTCACTGGAATGACGACCATCAACCTAACCGTGGTCCAGGGTGATACGCTCAATTTACCCGTCCAGATCATCAACCCGAATGTCCTGGCCTTCAATTTCACGGGGCTTGTCGTTCGTTTGCAGGGGTTCACGAGTCCGACTGGCCCGATAGTATGGGAGGCTAGCAACGGGACTCCCACAGTGGGGCTTGCGGGTTCAGCGTTCACCTCCATTACCCCAATCATCACGACCGGAGCCGTCCAGGCAACCGTTCAGGCGACTGCCCAGCAAACCGCCGCTTGGGATATCGGGCTTCTGAAGATCGATCTGTCGGTTTACCGCCTCGATATGGGGCATTACACCGCCGCTCAGTACCTCATAACCGTAACCCCTTCCTTCTAATGGCTGATCTACTCCAAGTCCAAGTCTTCACCGGTCTACAGGGACCCGCAGGCCCCACGGCGGCTTGGCGAACTGGGGCTGGCGTGCCATCGGGAGCACTCGGGAATGATGGCGATAACTACGTCAACCTTCAGACTGGTGACTGGTTTCAACGGGCCTCGGGGGCATACGGAATCATTGGAAACCTCAAGTTCCTGCCACCCAACGGTTCATCGTTCATTACATTGCCAAACGGGACCGCTTATTTCCTCGGGACAACGACGGGCCTGTATTACCAGTTTTCCTTGGGATTATCCTTCGGAACTCTCTCATTCCAGCTATCCCAAACCGGCACCTCATACGCGGCTCTTGTCGCGGCCTACACGCTGCCGGTGCCAAGTAACGGACCTTCTTTTGTCCATTCGGCGGGCGGGAATCTTTACCTCCTTGGCCCCGTGGACGGGCTCTACCACCAACTCACCCCGAGCATCGGTCAAGGGGGCGTGGTAGCGATGTCAGTCAATCAAATCGGTACAGCATTCTCAGCCCTTGTATGAAGTTCTTCTTTCTCTTGATTGCCCTCATTGGCGTCGCGTTGAACGCCCAACAGAACTCCGCCCTCATGATCGACCCGAACGGGATCGTGCTACAGAGTGGATTCTGGACCGCCAACGCGACGGGAATTAACGCGGTCGTGACCCGGAGTGGTTCTTCCACGTTTTCGCCACAGTTCCCGCTCACGTTCAGCGGTCTCACGTGCACGATCGGGACTGGTTCAATTCTTTTCCCAAACGGGAATGCGCTGAACTATGCGGGCGGAAACGTGACGCTGTTCGCGAACTTCACGAACTACCTCGTGTTGAATTACGCCACCGGCAGACCTCACGTCCTTTATCGGTTCTTGGGGGGAGGCGGCGAGCACTTGATTGCCACCATCTTCACCGGGGCAACGACTTACTCTAAGTATTGGCAGAACCTGGATTACTCGGCGATGCCGACGCGGATTCCCGGTGCTAGGGCGAAGCTTTTCGCCAATCCGTCGAGTTTCGTGGTTGCTGGATTGGGGGACTCACTTACCGAGGCATCCGGTACCGGGACAATGTGGAAAGACCTTTTGTTCAACCCCACCTATTCCGCATCCGGCTATGCGGTCTCGAATGTAGCCAACGTGACATTCAAGAACTTCGCCCAAGGCGGAATGAATGCGGACTTTGGAGCCATCGTAGTCAGCAAAGCAGCTCAATCATTTGGCTACCCGTTTCAGGGATACGGGGGGCATGGCGACGCGATAGATTTCGCGGGAAATCCGAGCGGAACGTCCGCAAAGACTTTCACTCCTTTTTCCGGCCTCTCATCGTTTTGGAATGCGAAACCGGACCTATGCACGGTCGGATTCGGGGTAAATTCGCTACTGAACAATTACGGAGCCTATTCGGCTTGCGACATGGAAGTCATTGCGAGACGACTTACCGATCAAGGCATACCGATCATCTGGATCACGGAAGGCGATTTCAATGGTTCGCCGGTTTCCTGCGGGTTCATCGCGACGAACGTTTTGACTCTCGCGAATACCATTGGAGGTGCCATTGCCGATACGGCGGCTTATGAGGACGAAATCAATCGGCAGGGAACCTCCACCTATGCGGATTCAGTCCACCAAAATCAATCAGGTTGGAACGCCTGGGCGGAAGCCGTCCTTGGAGTCCTAAACACCAACGTTCAGCGACCGATGGTCATCACGGTCAACCCAAATCGGGTTATCGACCCTCTAACCGCTACCGAGGCAGCTTATCAGGGTACGCAGTTTACCTACGTTGGCGGTACTCCGATCAGCCAGGGAACGGGAGTCACCCAAGTAAGCCCTATTGGCTTTTATTTCCCGTATTGGTTCAGTGAAGCCAAGGTAAACAGCGTCCCCTCGGGGAACGCCGTCGACTTCTACCACTCTTGCTGGACATCCGCAGAACTCGTTTTTGAACGCGGGGTTGGGTCAAATGGGCAAGGAGCGAATTCGTTCGCGGGATATTCTGCGTGGCTAGATGCAAATGGAACGGAGCATCAACTCCGAACATTCACGTTTACGGATGATGCCAATGGGGCCGGTAACCCTCTATATCCCCGAATTGGCATTCAGGACGTTGCCTCGATATCCCAAATTATACCCGCCATTACGGCGCTTGGGACCGGCACATCTCCGCTTGTCCTGGGTGGAAGCCCGATGAACTGGAACAACGGAGCTATCAGGATAAAGATCACGAGCGGGAATGGATTGATCCTTGGGGTGGCATTCCGAGGGCCGCGCCACCGAAAGATTTCTCTCCGCTCTGACCCTGACTGGATTCTGCCCACCACTGCGATTGACGACACGGGTGATCCTAATGGCTGGTACCCTCACACGCTTTGCGTTGATGTGCTCAATGATTACGTGGGAACAAAGTTCAAGGGCGTCATTCAGCTCATGCTGAAAACATCCACGGGAGGCGGACAGATCACATTCAAAGGCGACGGCAAGCAACTCTTGACTGGCCCTTATGATTTCTACAGTCCCACGGGACACCAATGCTACCTCCTCCAATATGGCCCTGGCCTCGTGACCGGAGGAGATATCGGAAAGATCGGCGGAGAAGGCCAGCTAGAGATGGTTTACTCCGGAAATAATGCGTCTCGCAGTGGGCCATCCTTCGGATCCCACGCCCTTCAAATCGTTGATGCGGTTGAAGTCTACTAACCAACCATGAAAAGCAACACTCTTGCCAGTTTCATCCTTCTCGCGATTGCGGTTTCTTGGTCCGCGCTCGGGCAATGGGGCGGTGCCAACAATCCGTCTTATGGGATACCCGAAACCACTACCGGAGCGCCCGCATGGAGGATACTTTCCTATTCCGGCAATCTAACGATTTATGATGATCCAGACGCGAAGTCCGTCATTGTGATAGACACGAGCGGGGACCTTTGGCCTGTTTTTGGGATTGGTACCCTCGGGAAGTCCACGTCGAAATGGGGCGGGCTCTACCTGGGAGGCGCTATCACGTTCAACGATGGAACTACGCTTTCATCTATGTCGGGGCTTCTCACGAGCGCCTCGGCGGCCACCACCTTCGCACCGATCAATTCCCCGACATTCACCGGGACCCCTACCCTTTCGGCAGGTGGTTTGACTTTCTCCGATGCCTCAATTCAGACAACGGCTGGCGTCCCGTCAGGCGCGGTCTACACCGTCTATGCAGGCGATCCAAAATGGACAATAGACGGTACCGGGGCAACCGACGCCGAGGCAGCGATATCGACGATGTTTCAAAGCGCGGCGGCGTCTACCGCTGCAAGTAAGGTGATCATATTCAAGCCCGGTTCCACCTACCTGCTCGGAATGCAGAATGTCGCGTCGAACATTGCGCTCTTCAGCAACCTCAAGGTCATAGCGGACGGGGCGACTTTTGCCCTTCCGACAAGTCTCTCGGTTCCTCTTTCCGGTAACACTGACTATCCACTTCTCCGTTGTTTCGTCGCGCCAGCCAATATTCAGAATTTCACCTGGCAGGGCGGGACCGTGGTTGGGTACGGCTTCGATCTCACGGCGAACACGCTTTCGACAAACAACTGGCAGACAACAAACGGCGTTTGTTTCATTCAGGCGCGTGGAAGCGCCACGGCAGCCCCGCAAAATATCACGATTGATAAGTTGACGGCCTATTGGCTCGGGGGACCTGCGGTTGACATTGAGGGTTACGGGATCACGGGGTCTAACGGATCCGGCATCACCACGAACCAAGCTTCCAACATCACGATTCGGGATTGCAATTTCGACCATTGCGGTGCCCCGCTTTGGGATTATCAACGGGCCTACAACTGGCTGGCGTTCTATCCGACGAATCTTACGACCCAAAATTGGCAGTTCGCTTCGAACAACATGGTGGCCCAATCCACCATCATTGGCGCGGTCACGACTACAAGCGGATCAACGACGGTGCCGTTCAATAATTCACCGACCATCGTTCCGGTATCGGCAGCGGCAACACCACAGAATTGCGTCTTCTTCTATGGCCCGACGATGCCGACTTATACCGGGCAATCCACCCCAACTCTTCGATTCGGGTATCCGTATTATGTCGTGGCATCATCCAGTACCGGGATTTCAATCTCGTTGACCTACGGAGGGGCGGCTATTTCCTTCAGCCAGACGATGAGTTCAGGCCTCTACATGGTATACGGAATAAACAATAACTATGTGTTTCCGGGTACAAGAACACGGGTAGACCTGGGGTACAACCCCACCTACAACGGCGCGTGGCAGGTATCCTATGCGTCAAACGTGGTCATTCGGGGAAATCGCTGGAGCGGGTGCGGTGATAGTCACACGCTATTCCAAAGCAGCACGGTTTCGATGATGAACAACATCGTTTCGAGCGCGGTCATGGGGTGTCTGTTTGTCGGAAACCAGTGCAGTGACGTCCTCATAGAAGGGAACATCTTCAATGGTAACAACGGTTCACGGGTTCTAACCATTGAAGATGGGTCAACGCAGATCGCCGTCATTGGAAACAAATTCCTCAATGGAGGGCGGGGTCTATTGGCCAACAACGTATCCGGCCTAACTTTCTCCGGCAACATCTGCAACAACCTGACGATCAAGAACAACCCAGTGCCTGGGCTTGGTCAGTGGGATTTTACTTACGGCAATTGGTCCGGTAATAACGGATTTCTCTTTGGCGCGATCCCGGGCAGTACGTTTATTACGACGTCCACCAACATCGTGATCACTGGCAATACGTTTTTCTCCACGAATTCGCCCAGGTTATTTCAATTTTCGCCTTTTATGAATGGGCTTACCGTGACAGGAAACCACATCAACGGGTCATATCCAGTCAACGTTTACGGTCAGGTTAACAGGGGCCAGGGTTTACCGGGCATGTTGTTTGGATTACCACCAGTTCGTTACACCGTGGAGGCGAACGAAGGGATGAAGACGATTGATGAGGGAACCTACACCTTCACCCTCGGCACTTCATCGACCAACCTGGTCATCCCCCATAGTCTTTCTCCCAATGTCTGGGGTTATAACTATAACGCTTACGCACCAGCCTATTCGATTCAGGTCTCCGGTCTAGGTGGCATCTATCCAGTTACAAATTCGGCTGATACAACAAACATTTATGTCGGTTATTCTGGGACGATTCCTACCGGGACGCCGTTGACCGTCCAATACCGAATCAAAAGCATTTCTGGAATTGCAGGCCAACCAACTTTCGTCGGAACGACTGACACGGATGCATACAACTATATTTCCGCCGTCGCGGCTAATGGGGGCAACTTATCAGGTACGGAAACCCTTGCAATTTCAGCCCTAATCGCAGGCTTCAAATCCGACGGAAACTGGTCCCATATCGTAGGACTTTACCCTCTCCGAGGTGGATTCAATGGGTTCAACGTTGCTGCGAAACTGCCGTTGGGCCTCTCACTTGTTGCTCCGTACGCCGGAATTGTTGAAACAAACATCACCAGCCGTGGACCCTACTTCGATGGTGTTTCTAGTTGGATTTCCACCCCGCTTAGTGCTGGAAACGTGACCGGGAATGGCGGTTTTCCTTCCACCTTAGTGGGCGGTGTCGGGTTATTCGTAAATGATACAACCTATAACACGGCCAACTCAACTGCGATTCCAGTCGGTATTTATAATGGTACCGACCGTTACGGGTTCACGTTCTCGAATAATAACTTCCAAGGATATTGGGGCGGTGCCACGTCGGCAACAAGCGGCACCCAGACCATGACATCTCAGTCTGCGATCGTTCAAAGGTCGTCAGCTACGTCATTGGTCTTGAGCGAATACACCGGTGGAAACTATTCGACCGGCACCTTTACTTCGGGTACCGCGGTCGTGACGTCGACGACACCGGCTGGCGGTGGTACTGACACGATGGGGATCGGTGGGCGGGTTCGCTCCGGTGTGCTTTATAACGGTTACGCGGGTGTTATCTCGTTCGTGGTTTTCACGGATGGAGCAGCCACAGCTTCGACCCTCGCATCGCGGATCACGACATTTCTTGCGGCTACTGGCGTAACGGAACTTCCCTGATGGTCATCATGTCATCATCGGCGGACCACACGATCTCGGCGCTTAGGCGTCTTCGGGAACGTCTGACTGTCGAGGCCCTTGATCCCATGATCGAGCGTGAGGCCCAGGTCACACTTGCGCGACTCATTCAAGCGACGCCGGTTCGCTGGTCAATCTCGGGTGCACGGCAGTCTTGGAAGTTGATTCACGACGGGGTTGCACAATACCGCGTAACGAATGACAACGTGGTGATGGGCTATCTCGAACGGGGCACAGGCCAGCGTACCGGGGGCTACATCTATCCCGTTCAGGCCAAGGCGCTTTTCATCCCCCTCACGAAGAAGGCCGCTCTCGCGAATCGCACGGGCTTTCAAAAGGCCACGATCCGACGACTGGTCGCGCGTCAGTTAGGGACACGAGCTCCAGTATATCGCGGGCTAAAGGGAATCCAGTTGCGGGGAAGCGGAGCGCGGGTTGGTGCGACTTTGATTTACGGGATCGACTATATCTTGGCCAAACGGGTACGGGGAATTCAGCCGATGCGGATCGCCGCCTCAGAACAACCACTTACGCGGGAGCGACTCGTCCGCGCAGCGGTGGCATTTATTCGGGCCGAACTCGCGAAAGGATAAGGGACATTATGGGGGTACTCTCTGCACCGATTACGGAAATCGAGGCTCGCTTGCAATACCACGGGCGATCGACCGGCATCTTGGGAGGATTCCGCATTGAGGTTAACCAAACCATCATGGTTGGTGGGCAGGCGGATCTACCGGCTATCCGGCTAAACCTTCCGAACACAAGTGAGGTTAGGAGGGGACGAAACATCGTGGTCCCGACCCTGGAAATATCCGTCACGGTATCGACAGACCGGAATCGGGGTATCGCGTGCCACCTGGGGGCGATTGAGAAAGTCATGGACGCCTTGGAAACATCCATCACGGGCCAGGTTGACCCCGGGTTAAACGGTACCCTCCGAGCCCCGATCCTGATGTCGAGCGGTTCACAGAACGCCCTTGAACTATCACTAAACAGTGACCTGTCTCTAAAGCTAGAAACACAATGCAGCCCTTTTGCTAATCGACGCTCCCAATAAACTATGCCTACCCCCACGTCCCACAATCTGGCGGCCCTGTTGATCGGGACCGGTGAATTTAGCATGGCGATCGGCGCTACAACGGTCGCGGCTGCTGCAACGGTTGGATGGACCGACTTTGGCAACGTGGTCGCCTTCACGCCATCGAAGGAAAGCACGCCTGTTGAGCACAAGGGATCATATCGTGGTGTACGGACGGTCGACAACGTGATCGATACAGATGCGACGTTTATGTACACGTTCAAGCTCGATGAATTCTCTGCTTTGAATCTTGGGCTTCTGTTCGGCGGTGTTCCTGGTTCCGTTACCTTCACACAATCCGCCATCGCGGCAGCGGCGGTTGACACGTTGGTTTTCGCTGGTATCCCGACCAAGAATATCTGGTGGGACGTCACGAAATCGGGGAAACGAATCTACGGCTTCACCCCTACATCGGTGGCGGTTGGGGGAACGACCCTGACGGCGGGTGTCGATTACGTGCATGACCCGGTGTTGAGTCGAGTTAAGTTCCTTGGGACCGCTGCTGTGACGCTCGGCACCTACACGTTGACCGGCTCGGCCCCCGCAATCGCGCTCTCGACCGATGCAGGCTACATGACCGGTACGGTACCCCTGACAATGCTGCGGAAAACTGGCATGGGGCGTCTCGTCTGTTGGGATCAGGCGGGAATCATCCTCGACCACCAGGACTTTTTCTGTTCGGTCGACATCGAAACGTCGGGGGAAATCAACGGAACCAGTTTCACCGACCTAACGGCGAAAGTGACGATCTTCGCCTCAACCCCTGGGATTGCCTACAACCGCGCTTCTGTGATCACGGTCTAATGAAAATCACCCAAGTTCATGTGATGCCAGATCGCCCTAGTTCTGCGAATGCCGGGATATCGCGGCCCCGAAAAGAACGGATGGGGGATAGTCATTATCGACCCTTCCCTACCCCACAGGCAACCAAGCGAGTGACCAATATCAAGGTGAAATAAAATGAGTGATCCTATCGTGATTCTGGCGGGCGGCGTCCCTATCGTGCTGACCTATCGTGACGGAACCATCGAGCAATCGAACGTATTGAAGGTTAGCCAACGCAATATGCCGCGATTGGCAGAAGCCTGGTGCAACCAAGAAAAGGAAGTTGAGGTTTATCTTGGGAAACCACCCGGCTGGTTGGCTTCCTTGGGGGCGAACGATCTATCGGATGATTCATTTGAAGCCGTGATGGAGAAAGGAAGGGAGCTCAATGCGACCCCTTTCGATCGTTACTATCGCCGCCAGAAAGCCGGGGTGGAGTTAATCCAGGCGGCCAACTCGGGTTCGTCGAAGCCTACGAATTCCTAATAGCGTGCGGACATGATGAAGGTCGGCTGCTCGATTATTCTCCGGAGAAAATCGAGCTTTTGTTTAATGCGGCGGTCCAGAGAACACGGCGGGAAGCAGCCTCCCAAGAATTGAGCCTCCTGCGAGCGGTCCATCGTGCTATCGGAGCCGCCCTATCGAAGGACGGAGTGAAGGCTTTCAATGATTTGGTCGGTTTGTTGCAGAAGGAAATCACCCCAAAACCACCGGGTAAGCCGACAACACCACCGGCAAGCGACTTATCGGAAGTGGTCAAGCGATTAACTCGGTTTGGCGTAAAGGTCCATCATGGCTGACGACATCGATCCAGTTGAAATCAGGCTGACGGCCTCGGATGCAGGGGCTACTGCAGCGATCGATCGAATGATCGCACGGCTGGAAAGTGTCGTGCCTGCCGGTAAGGGGGCGGCTGACTCCCTTGATGGTGTGACGGATGCAACCAAGGGGGCGGCAGCAGCAGCCAGCGAATTATCCGATGCCACTCAGACGGCTACGGATTCCCTGGACCGGATGAGTGCGGCTGAGCGGCGCGCCGAGGAAGCGGGTAGGAAATTCGATGCGATGTCCCACACCATCACGGTGTCGGGGATATTCGATGAGGCGGCAGCTTCTGCTGCGGGGGCTGAAAAGGAAATCAAGAAGGCCGGGGAAACGCTCAAGACATCTTTTTCCAAGACTGCCGGACTGGCAACAGACCCGGCGGCATTTTTCAAGCAGGGCACAGGTGGAGCAACCTTGCTAGGACGAGAGGCGGTCAAAGCCGCCAATGAAATCGGGAAGATAGAGGTCCCGGTGCAACGGCTTGGCAGGACGATGCTTGGCCTACCGACCATCGAAAGGGCTCTTGGGCTCGGGCGGCTACCAATGATCAATGCTGATCTACGGGTCATGGCGGGGATTTTCGGTGATCTCGGGGTTGCGGGCCTTGGAGTGGTGGGATTATCCGCCCTTGTACTCGCAGCCGGGGCGGCGACGATTGGTCAGGCAATTCACCTGGAAGAAGCCACACACGAGAATGCATCAGCGAATTCCGGCAAATTATTGGATGAAATCAATAAGCGCCTGAATGATGCGGAGAAGACTGGGACGCTCTCACCAGAGAAACTCAGGGCCTTCAACCAAGAGATTAAATCCCTTATCGCGAGTCAGGAGAAGGCGAATGAACTCACCCGCTTTCATCCGGCTTTTGATCCCGATGCGGGTCTCGGTTTGGGTAAAGCTCCCGATGCTCTTCTAGGGCCGCTCCATATCCCATACAACCTTGATGTTGCGGCAAACTTGATGCCGGATTGGGTTAAACGGCAGGCGTCCAACATGGCAGGGATGGGGGACAAACAAACCACCGATCAAGGGGCGATCCAAAAGCGAATGAGCGGGCTGTTGGGTGACATGACGAAGAGCCAGAAACCGGGCTTTGCCGAGGAAGAACAAGCCTTGATGGCCCATGTCCAGATTCAGGAACAAATGGTCAAGGACTCAGAAGACCACAAGGTAGCACTCGCAAAGAATGCCCATGAATCGTTGATGTCAAACAACGACGTGTTGTGGAAGGAGGAAATCGCTTCCCTGGAGAACGTCACCCAAACCGAGTTGGATGCGAATTTCCGAAAGTACAAGGCTGAAGATGCGGTCAGGAAGCAGGCACTGGCAAATCTGGAAAAGGACCTTGAACGCCAGAAGGACGACATCGAAAAAGCAGCCCACACGAGGCTTGAAATCGAAAAGAACAAAGCCCTCGGAACGTCGATGAATAATCGGTCTACCTCCCAGGCTGAAAACATCAATAGTCGCGGTGCATCTCAAGTGAGTCGTGTTCAGCAAAATGATCCCGGGTTCGTCAAACAACTGACCACGAATGTCCGAAACCTAGCCCAAGAATGGAGTCTGGTCGGGAAAAACATGGCGAATGCGCTAACCAACGTCGCAACGGCTGGTGTGTCGACGTTATCGAAGGGACTGACCGGGCTTATCTTCAACACGATGACCTTGGGGCAAGTGGCGATCCAGATGGGGGAGATGTTCGTCGAAAGCATCATCCAGGTCGCCCTTCAATGGGTAGCCAGCCAACTTATGATGTTCCTGTTCGGGAATTCCCTGCGAGCCGCCGCGATGGCTACGACAGCGGCGGAAGCTGTGACGACAGCCGGTCTATGGGCTACCCCGGCGACGCTCGCAACGATTGCGACCTTTGGCGGCGCGGCGGTTGCGGCACCCGGCGAAATTGGAATCGCCCAGGGACTCGTCCAAGGGATGTCGGTTTTCGCTGACGGCGGATACACGGGGCCGGGCGGTAAATGGGATGTGGCGGGGGTCGTGCATCGAGGGGAGTACGTGCTGACGAAATCCCAAGTTGAAAGCATTGGGCTAGCGAATGTCGCGGCGTTCGCGGCGGGATACGAACCCGGCACCCCGGTACCGGTACCGCAGGCTCAACATCAATCCGGTTATGCAGGCGGCGGATTGGTGGGTGGTATGCCAAAACTCCAACCTGGCCCGGTCAATATCGTGATGGCGGGTTCAAGACAGCAGACCCGGGATATGATGATCAAGGAAGGGGCACGGATTGTGAATGCCGATAATGCCAAGAGAGGCAACCGGGTGAACGCATGAGTGCAATGACTTACCGCGGCAAAACTATCCCGGTCCTGACCCTCGAACCGGATTGGAGCAATCAAGTCACCATTACTGCGGTCTACCGCTCGGTGATCTTTGAATCCCTCGACACCTCGGAAGAACGACACGGATTATCCCCACGTCCACTCTATCGCGTGGCCTATCAGGCCCTGACTTTGAGCGGGGCGGAATCAGGGTATTGCCGACGGATCACGGATTTGTCGGGAGCAGTCCCGGTCTGTTGCCCGATGTGGACTGATTACGCGATCCTGACCAGTGCCGTGGCGATTGGAGGAACGACCTTGGCGGTGGATTCTACGGACCAAAGCCTGTGGCAAGTCCTCCAGGATTACTGCTTGGTGCGATCGGACTGGCGGACGTGGGAACTCCTACAAGTTGCCTTGGTATCGAGTACGACCATTACCTTGGTCGACCCAACGACGAAACTTTGGCCATCTGGGGCAAGGGTCTACCCGGTCGTATTTGGACGACTCACGCGGCAGGATTGGACGGCGTTGACGGATGAGCACTCGAATGTGCCGGTTCAAGTCGATGAGATATTTAATCTGATTGGAAATCAAGGGAGGGTTGAGTCATGACCTACGCAGGTCGTCCGGTTCTCATAATCCGGCCAAACTTCGACCAACTGGTGGCCAACGTGATGGATGATGTGACGAGCGACAACCAAGGCTCCGGGGTTGCGACTCCCTGGCAGCCAACCACCGCACCGCGTCGCCATGTCACTTATCCGTTCCTGTTCTTTTCCAAGACTGAATTGAAGGCGTTCAGGGTATTTTGTTCGACGGTACGCGGGCGACTCGATGGATTTTGGATTCCCCTGTTCCTGACCGATTACGCGATCACGCAAAACCAAGCCGCCGGTGACACGGCAATCCAGATTGGAGCGGTCGGGCTTTCGGCCAAGGTGTCGGCAGGAAATCAATTCGCCCATCTGGCTATTATTTCCGCCGGAAAACTAGAGTGTTATGGCATTCGATCAGTCACAGGTTCGGGCAATGTCGAAACCGTAACGCTCGATCGTGGCCTCGATACCGCATTGATCGCCCAATCGACCGGCTGCTGCGGGCTCATGTACGGGCGTTTCGCGGATGACGAAATCGCGCTAAATTACACGACCGACAGTATCGCGGATGCCTCGATTCAGTTCGTTGAACTACCCCGGGAAGCGAAGACACCCAACAACGGCTCAGGAAACCTCGGTTCAGTGGTGTTGGGGACGACGGATGTCTTTCTCTACAGTTTCACTCGTGGCTCTACGACCTGGCGGTATTGCAACTACGGAATTTCGCTGACAATCGGCGGATACCTGTGGACTGGAGCCGACCTCACGCATGGGGCGGTCGAGACGTCGATTGAATTCCTCGCCGAATCATTGGACCTTCAAATCGCCACCGATGATCCCGCGCATCCCCTTCGGTATTACGTGGACCGGAATGCGACCGATTTGACGACCGTCGCGGTCTACAGTTCTTCGGTAGACGGGATGACATTCGACCCGGCCACAACCCTTTACAGCGGGCGAATATCGGGCGTTTCCTTCGATATCGCGGGGAAGATTACCCCGACCGTAACAAGCCTATTTCGGATGTCTGAGATTCAGGTACCGACCAAGACCTACACACGGTCATGTGAGAATACCTTTTGCGATACAACCTGCGGATTGTCAGTGGCCACGTATACGACCACCGGGACAGTCACGGCCTACGGTTCGAACCACATTGATGCGGTGGAGTTTGGAGCAAAAGCTTTGGCTCAGAGTGATCCAAACTGGTTCGCGCTCGGGAAAGTGGTGATTGGAAATGAGCAACGGCTCTGTACCGGGCAATCTGGAAATCGCCTTTACCTGGCGGCACCCTTCCAATTGGCCAGCATCGGGGCATCGATTTCAGCGATTGCGGGATGCAATAAATCCGTTGCGACATGCGGAACCAAATTCGGGAATCTTCGGCATACCCTCCAGTTCCCTTACATCCCGAATAAAAACCCGCAGTTCGAAGCGATCACGAATCCCAATCAAGCTGGGGGGAAGAAGGGATGAAGCCATTCTTCACACCTGACCTCTACCCTGCCCTGATCGGAGAGGTTCAATCGTGGGCCGGGACTCGGTTCAGCGCCCGTGTCGGGGGGCGGGCTGTTAAGGGGGTAAAGGCGGACTGTGTGACCTTCGTCGAAGCCGTGCTGGTCAACCTGGGGGCCATCTCTCCGCTTGTATTTCCACCGTATGTCCCGTTCACGGGTGGCCCTGGTATATTCAGCCTAATGGTTGGGGTCGTTGAATCGGTACCGACTCTTGAAAAACTGACCGAAGAAAAGAATCCCGCGTCCTTGATTCCCGGAGATGTTTTGCTCTGTAGCACGGGGGCGGCGGGACATCACCTAGCGTTATTCGTCGGCGACGCCACGGTGTGGCATTGTATTGATCGGTACGGGGTAACGGAGACTTCTGTGAATGATCCGATAGTT
>CAILNN010000059.1 GCA_903835555.1 uncultured Verrucomicrobiota bacterium | reverse complement strand
GGGCGTAGGCGTACATCCAGTGGACGAACTGTTCCTTCTCGTTGGAACCGAAGATGAACCGGCGGTCCACCACCCGCGAGATGCAGTGGTAGTACGCTTGGCCGATTCGCGAATCGAGCTTCAGACGGGGCTGGCGCATGCCCGGAAACTAGGCAGAAAAAGTAAGGATGTCAATACAGGTGACCTGGCCCTTTCTCTTGCGAGTGTCATCCGAAATAACGGGTTTTCAAAATGGCCTTGTCATTATGAGCCACTGCTTGGCACCTGCCAGGTCGCTGAAGATACCGTCCAGTTGGGCTTCCATCGCTTGGGCTAGGATCGGTGTGAAATGAGGGCCGGGCTTCCAGCCCATCTCCACTAGGTGACGTCCTTGAAGCAGTGGGATTGGTGCGCGGCGTTCTATGTCCTGCCGAACGGCTTCTTCCAGCAGCAATGGCACGACGGGTGGCTCGATTCTTGGGCGCGGCGGACGGCCATGGGCGTCGGCGGTCAGAATGGGGGTGAGTTCCTGAATGGTTGCCGGGGCAAGTCGCTGGGCGAGTCTACGGACGCTGCGGGGTGATACCTCGGCCCGATGGATCATGTGGTTGGCTATCAAGGGGAGGATGCGCTGTTGGAGGCCGATCGGGACCCCGATTCTGCCCATCCAAACCTCGGCGAGCGGACCGCTGGCTGCTTCGTGACCGGGTGAAACCACTCGCTTCCTGCCTTCGCGAAGTTCGATGCGGGTCGTTCCGACCTTTCCCAAGTCATGCAATAGGACAGTCAGGGACCACACGATTCGTTGAGCGGGCAAGGCTTGATGCCACGCCGGAAGTTGAACGAGGGCGTCGAGCGAATGGAGAGTGTGGACCCAGACATCTCCTTCGGGGTGCCAATCGGAGTCTTGAACCTGGCCGATCAAGTTGGCGAGTTCGGGGAAATGGGTCAGCCAGCCGGATTGTTCCAAGAATCGTAAGCCGGCAGACGGAATGACAGACCGGGCGGCCCATTTGAACCATTCTTCCCGGACACGTTCACGGGCAAGTTCGGAATAGGTGGATTGAATCGACCGACTCAGGGCAATGGTCTCCGGGGCCGCCGTGAGGTTGAACCGGCTGGCGAACTGCATGCCGCGCAGAACCCGAAGCGGGTCTTCGGGAAAAGCCGACGAGGTGTGGCGAAGTATCCGGGAGTCGAGGTCGGCATGGCCGCCGTGCGGATCCAAGAGTTCCTGGCGTCTGGGATGCCACATCATCGAGTTGATGGTGAAGTCGCGGCGGGCTGAGGCCTCTTTGGGAGTCAGATTGGGTTCGACTTGAACGCGAAAGCCGAGATGGCCCGGAGCGATCTTTGAATCGCGGCGAGGGAGCGAAAAATCGTAGGTCTCTCCCGGGGCAACCGACACTTTGAAGACACCGAACGAGCGTCCGACGACGTCAACGCGTCCATACCGTTCCAGGGTTGCCTGCAACCGTTGCTCGGTGAGTCCAAAGACCTCGATGTCAAAATCGGTGACCTCTTGGCCTAATAACCAATCTCGGACACTGCCGCCGACGACATAGGCGTCGGCGAGCTCGGAGGCATGTCGGAGGATGTGGTCGAGACGTGGGGCGAGAATCATCGGCAAGGGAAGCCTATCGCAATTCTGTAGTGCCGAGCGAGTCAACACGCGGGGTTGGATCCAACAAATGGAGGTATTCAGGAGGAAAGCCGATTGAAACCGCCAGATCGAAGGCCGTCTTCCCTTTTAGATTCTGAATCGATCGGTCGATTCCCGCTTTAATAAGAGCGCGTAACATTGGCAGCTCGATATCAGGTTCAAGATTATAGGCAGAAATTGCTCGATGAAGCGGCGATTCCCCCTCGTTGTTCTGAGCATTTACTGGTGATCCAGCGTCGATAACTGCCTTGAGTATCCGAATGTCCGCAATTGACGACGCGACATGCAAGGGCGTATCGCCCACCTCGTTTTTTTGGTCAACTGGCAGTCCCAAATGAATAACGACTTGCAGACAGTCATACCAATTGGCAGCTAGGTGCATCACGGTATCTCCTTTACGATTACACGAACGGGTGTTAACGCCGTGCTGGACAAGCCACGCGGCAACCTCGTGGTGACCGTTGTATAGGGCAACCATTAGGGCCGTATTGCCGCAATCATCTGGCTGATCGATAGGCATCCCGTTATCCGACAACCACTTGACAACGTCCGCTCTTCCATTTCCAGCGGCTTCGTTTAGACAATCGGTCTCAGTGGTATCTAAAGAAATACCCGATCGAAGCAAGAGATTCGCCTTATCTATCCTGCCATGATCCAAAGCGCGCGATATCAATCTTGAATCAGGTTGGATTCCCGCCTCTGTCTTTGAGTTTGCGCGGGCAAGGAGGAGAAGCTCCACCATATCGATCGTTCCATATTCGACTGCGGCCGAGAGCGGGGTATTTCCATATTTATCGGCAATGAGGACGTAAGCGCCTTGCTCTAGCAAGAGTCTCGCTACAGTTAAGAATCGCGGTTCACCCTCCAGGAATTCAGCAAAATCGGTGCTCAACTGTCGAACATTGATACCCTGCCGCCGCAGTTCATCGTGAAATTGCCTTCGGTTTTCGGGGTTCCCAAAGCTTGCTGATAAGGCGGCAAACACCTTGCGTTTATGTTCTTCAGGAAGAAAACTAACTGGGGTTACGTCGCGTGGGAGATTGGGAATCTTGTCCCGCAAGAGCATTAGAACTCTATCGGCAAGCGCATCATTTTCAAGCCACCGTCGTTTTCGTCTACACGGATTCTTTCGGTCAACGTCTTTATCAGCCAAATCCCACGGGCGACCACACCCTGCGGCCAATTGCAACGGAGTCTGGCCATCGCTCATTTGGGCATTGACGTCACAGCCGACGTGAATGAGGACGCGCACAGCCTCAAGGTCACCCTCCTCAGCGGCGGCATGAAGGGCAGTTCGGCCGGCCATTGACCGGGCTGACGCGTTACCGTGACGCGCAATTAAATGGCGCAATCTCTCGAGATTGCGGGAACGGACGGAAAAGATCAGTCGCTGAGCGTGGGTTGGCATTGATTTCTCGGGTGTCCTGAATTCGCCGTGACAGATTAATCCACAAATTAACCCAGGCTTTCGCAGATATCTACCCTGTAAATATGAACAGTGCGTGGATTTCCGGGGAGGCGGCCCGTCGGGCGCAACAAGAACACTATTGACTGTCCTATTGTCCTATGACGGATTGATTCTGTCGTCATCATGATATCCCATCTTTATCTCCGCTCCGGCGTACCCGTTTATTGGCAGATCGTGGAACTGGTCAAAGCAGCAGTCGCTGGCGGAGAGTTGCGGGACGGTGATCTGCTGCCGTCGGTCCGGGTGCTGGCCGAGGAGCTTACCGACATCCTGGCCGGGCGCATCACAGTCTTTAAACAGAAGCAATCCAAACGGAATGGAAACGATGAAAACACAAACAAACCTTAATCCCCTATTTCCATGAATTCATCACCCGTCATAGATATACAGAATCTGGAGCTTCGCCGTGACCGAGGCGAGGCCGTCAACGGTCTAACTCTTCAAGTCGAACCGGGGCAGTGTTATGGTTTCTCTGGTCGTAATGGCGCGGGCAAGACCACCACGATCAAATGCCTGCTCAACCTTCTGCGTCCGAAATTCTACTTCCGGAAGTCGGGGCGATGATTTGAGGATCGGACTGACCAGTTTCGCTGGGGTATTGGGTGTGGGATTTAGCCTTTTTGGGCTGCGTTGTTCGGCAAACCACATTCGGAGGGGTTGTCAGCGGTCACTCAAAGTGTACCACCTAGGGTCGAAAAGAGTGGGTTCAAAATGTACCACCTGAGACGAGGCGACAGCGGGTGACAGTGGGCGGGTGGAACCGCGTTCATTGGCGTCTGTATGGCCAATGTACTCGGTGTGCAAAACCAACAAGCAATCATCGCATTATATGCGCAGGGGAAGTCGATACGATGGATCGCCCGGGAACTGGGGGTGCATCGGAAGACGGTTCGTGGGTATCTGGAGGGGGCGGAGGTACGGTCAAAGTGTACCACCGAATCGACCGCCGGGAACGGGGCCTCTGGGGACGGGGCAAAGTGTACCATTTCGACCCTCGGCAAGTCGGGGCGGCGGTCGCTTTGTGAAGAGCACTCGCAATGGATTCTGGAGCGGATTGAACAAGGGCTGACGGCGCAGCGGATATACCAGGACCTGAAGGCGGAGCTTCAGTTCAGCGGGTCGTATCAGGCGGTCAAACGCTTTGTACGCACGCTCAAGGCGAAGGAGCCTGAGCGGGTCTGGCGAATGGAGGTCCAAGCAGGAGAGGAGGCTCAAGTGGATTTTGGGCTTGGCGCACCGGTGGTTCAAGCTGATGGGGTCCGGCGGCGGTCGTGGGTCTTTCGGATTGTGCTGAGTTACTCGCGCAAGGCGTACAGCGAGTCGGTGTTGAGGCAGGATACCGAGACGTTTCTGCGGTGCCTGGAGAACGCATTTCGGCATTTTGGCGGAGTCCCTCAGAGCCTCAACCTAGACAACCTTAAGGCGGCGGTTCTGAAAGCCGATTGGTTTGATCCCGATATCAACCCGAAGTTGGCGGCGTTTGCGCGCCATTATGGCGTGGTGATCCTTCCGTGTCGTCCACGAACCCCGGAGCATAAGGGGAAGGTGGAGAACAGCGTTGGGTACGTGAAGAAGAACGGGCTGGCAGCCCGGACATTTGATTCGGTGGCGAGCCAGAACGAGTTCTTGCGCCAGTGGGAGCAGACCATTGCCGATGTGCGCATCCACGGGACGACCAAGCGGCAGGTGCTTCAGGTCTTCGCCGAAGAAAAGCCAAGTCTGCGCCCGTTGCCGGACTCCCTGTTTCCGTCCTTTAAGGAAGCGCAACGATGTGTTCACCGCGACGGGTACGTCGAGGTGGAAAGGGCTTACTATGAGGCGGCCCCGGAGTATATCGGCACCCAGATATGGGTGCGCTGGGATGGACGGGAAGTGCGTCTGTTTAACCAGCGCATGGAGCCAATCCGGGTTCATCGACGACTGGAGGCTGGACGCTTTTCGCAGGTCTTGGGCATCGGTGGTGGCCAAGGCACCTTGCAGGCCAACCTCGACTACTGGCTGAAGCGTGCCAGCGAACTGGGGACGTCCTGCCAGCAGTGGAGCCAAGTCCTGGTGCAGCGCCGGGGACTGGAGGCGCTCCGCTCCCTCATGGGACTGGTTTCGTTATTGGACAAGGCATCCCACCGATCACTCAACAAAGCCTGTGCTGAGGCCTGTGCGCGCGATTTGTGGCGCTTGCGGGATGTGCGGGCATTGATTGGGAGCAAAGAGTCCCAGGTCCAGTTTACCTTTTCCGATAACCATCCGCTGATTCGTCCGCTCGACGAATACGGCCGTTTCATCAAGACCCATTGTTCCACATGAACCAACAACTCGCACAAGCTGCCCGCAAACTCCGGCTCTCGGGCCTGCTCTCCACCCTGGATTTGCGCCTTCAGGAAGCCGTCACCCACGCGCTGCCACACGAACAGTTCCTGGAACTCCTTTTCCAGGATGAACTCAACATTCGGGATCAAAGAGTGATTGAAAAACGACGGAAGGATGCTAGTTTTAGGGACGTTAAGACGCTTGAGGATTTTGATTGGAGCTTCAATACCGGTCTCAAGCGGGCTCAAATTTATCAATTAGCCACGGGTAACTTCATCCGGGAGCGTCGGGATTTGCTGTTTGTGGGGCCACCGGGACTCGGTAAAAGTCACTTGGCGCAAGCGATTGGTTTGCAAGCCATTAAGATGGGCTTCACCGTTCTCTATCGTTCCATCTTTGATTTGGTTCGTGGCCTTCAAGCCGAACGTTCTCCGAGCGAGTTGGACCGGCTCATGGACCGTCATCTCAAGGTCGATTTGCTCATCGTCGACGATATGGGGCTAAAGACCCTTCCACCCAAAGCAGGCGAAATACTCCTGGAGTTGGTCATGCGCCGTTACGAAAACCGCTCCACCCTCATGACCTCCAACCGCCCCATTGAAGAATGGGGTAAGCTCATCAACGACGTCCCAGCCGCCGCTGCCATCCTGGACCGCTTTCTCCACCACGCCGAGGTCATCCAGTTTACCGGAAAATCCTACCGCCTGGACCGGGCCGCCCGAGCGCAAAAAGCAGCTGCCTGATTGATGATGAAAATGACGGCCATCAGCCGCCCCTCTTGTAAATGGACAGTCGGACGGCACGGCGACAACCCCTTGACGCTCGCTTCACGTACCCGCATTCCCGGGAGAATTTTCCCCCAACATTCCTTGCTCCCCAGACCCCTTTTCCGCTAAGAACCACCCGTCAAAGGTGGTACATTTTGATTCGACCCTGGGTGGTACACTTTGAATCGACCGATGACACCAACGGCTGCCCTGCCTCCGCCTTGGAATCTGTAGCGACGGACAAACTGTCCTTTGATTGAATTTCCCCGTTCGCCTTTGTCCTGGCCTGCATACCGTTTGCAAAATGCTCTTCCGGGTCAGTGACTCGTTGTTTTTTGCCTGCGATGGTGCCACCGTCCAATTCACGGTGGTTTCCAAAGCGCCAGTGGGCTGGCACACTCCAAGACTTGGCGGACATCCGCTTGCTCGATAGCTCGGGAAGCGCATCGTACTGGGGTTGGCACCGGACAAAAAGCTGTGGGGGATAAGCGGCGGGACGCCGTTTCTACTTTATTTCGCCTCGCTACGGGGGAAATGCGGTCGGACGCCTGTGACACGCCCCTATCCCCGCTGGAAAACCTGTCGAATCACTTCCTCGATCGGAACCTCTTCCACACCAAAATCGAGGATGGGCAACTGGTCCAGCAGGG